>VMFP01000014.1 GCA_007376145.1 Parcubacteria group bacterium Gr01-1014_38 | reverse complement strand
CTTCAGGGATTGCCGAGCGTGACCATCGTCGGTCTGCCAGACGCCGCCGTGCGGGAAGCCCGGGAGCGCATTACCGCGGCGCTCCAGAACACGGGGCTCGTGCCCCCGCGCCACCGGACCATCGTGAACTTGGCCCCCGCCCACCTGCGGAAGGAGGGCGCGCAGTACGATCTCCCGATCGCGCTCGCGTTTCTCGCCGCCACCGGGCAGCTCCTCCGTGTTCCCGACGACACACTCGTCGTTGGGGCGTTGAATCTCGACGGCTCGCTCCAGCCCATACCGGGCGTGTTTGCGATTGCCGAGTGTGCGGGTCGAGAAGGCATGCGCTCGCTTGTCGTTCCGCCTGGGAATGCACCGGAGGCGCGCGCGGCAGGACTCTCGGTCTTCGCGCCCGCAACCGTCAAAGAGCTTCTGGATCACCTGGAGGGACGGGCGCCGCTTACCCCGGTCGCTGCGGAGGCGAATCTTCCGCGCGCGGTCTCCTCCGATATCCCCGACCTCGCGGCCATTGCCGAGCAGGCGCACGCGAAGCGGGCGCTCGAGGTCGCGGCCGCGGGCGGACATAATCTCCTCCTCCATGGCCCGCCCGGAGCAGGGAAAAGTCTGCTCGCGAAAGCGCTGCTCGGCGTTCTCCCCGCGTTGTCGGACATCGAGGCGTTTGAGGTGACGAAGATTTGGAGTATTCGGGGTCTCTTGTCGGCGGGGAGCGGTATCGTAGGGACTCGGCCCTTCCGAACACCGCACCATTCCATCTCGGCCGTTGCGCTCGTCGGCGGCGGAACGAACCCCCAGCCGGGTGAGGTGACCATCGCGCACCGGGGTGTGCTGTTCCTCGATGAGTTTGCGGAATTTCCGCGCCACGTCCTCGAGCACCTCCGTCAGCCGCTCGAAGAGGGGGTGGTGCACGTGAGTCGTGCGTCTAGCTCGGTGACGTTCCCGGCGCAGTTTACCCTCGTGGCGGCCATGAACCCCTGCCCGTGTGGGTATGCCGGTGATCCGACGCACCTCTGCCGGTGTCCGCCGGGGACGGTCCTCCGCTACCGGGAACGGGTGAGCGGTCCGCTCCTGGATCGTATTGATCTGCACGTCCACGTTCCCCCGGTTGCGCCACGAGCGCTCTTGAGCAGCACCGATCACGGAGAACCATCCGCCACGGTGCGCGCGCGCGTGGCGAAAGCGCGGGAGCGGCAAGCACACCGCTTCCAGGATCCGACGCGGATCAATGCCCACCTAGCCTTCGCGGAGATGAAGCACCACTGCGTGCTGTCCGCCGAAGGCACGTCACTCCTGGAGCATGCGGCGACGAAACTCGGTCTCTCGGCGCGGGGCATCCACCGCGTCCTTCGGATCGCACGGACCATCGCCGACCTCGGTGGCGAGGAACGGGTTTCGGTTCCCCACGTCGCTGAAGCGCTCCAGTACCGCGCGCCGTTTCCCGAGCTCTGAAGTCTCCGTGGTACACTGGGCGCTGTGACACCGACACCAGGAAGTACGACGACCCGCGCGACGGACGAGCCTCCACCGACCGCGGCGCCGCCCGAGGCGGATTCCGTGAGTTCGGAGAAATTCGTGACCCTCACCGCGCACGAGATGCAAGTGCCGATCAGCGTTCTCTCCTGGAACATGGGTCGGCTGAACCGCGTGCTCGGAACAGTGTCCGAACGGCCCGACGTGCGGCGCATTCTCGATCGCTTGTTGGAGGCGAATGTCCGACTCACCACGCTCGTCGAAGATCTCCTGAACCTTGCGAAGCTCCACGAGGGGGCTTTTCGCGTCTACCTCCGGCCGATCCAACTCACGGAGGTCGCGCGCCGGTGTTTGAAAACTCTTGAGCGCGAAGCGGAGCGACGGGGGGTCGTGCTCACCTGGTCGTGGGATCAGGCGCAGATCCCGCTCACCCGCGGAGATCCGAATCGTCTGAGCGAGGTCATCACGAACCTCGTGAGCAACGGGGTGAAGTACACCCCGCGCGGCGGACGGGTGGCGATCTCCATTCGATCCTCCAGCGAACTCGCGCCCCCGACGGTGCCAATCCCGGCCGGGAAAACGCGGACAGGGAAGTATCTCCTCGTCTCCGTCGAGGATACCGGGATGGGGATCCCGAACGATGAGCAGCCAAAAGTCTTCCAGCAGTTCTTTCGTGGGAGGAAAGCGTTTGCAAGTGCGGAAGGAGGCACGGGGCTCGGTCTCTACCTCGTCCGTCGGATGGTAGAACAGCATGGCGGGGCGGTCTGGTTCGTCTCGCGCGAGGGGTATGGTTCGACCTTCTTCTTCACCTTACCGGTTGCCGAGCCGTACCCGGAGGGCGCCGAAGCAACGAAGAGCGCATGACTCCGCTTCTCGGCGCGCAAAAACGCGTGCTCGTGGTGGAAGACGAGGAAGCACTGTTGAGCACCCTCTGCGATGAGCTGGAGGAGAGCGGCTTTACCGTGGAGCCAGCGGTCACTGGTGAGGAGGCACTGCGGAAGATTCGAGAGAAGCCTCTCGATGGGATCATTCTCGATCTGCTCCTGCCGGGCGGGATGGACGGCCTGGGCGTCCTGGCGCAACTGAAAGAATCCGAGCAGACCAAGGACATCCCCGTCGTCATCTTGAGCAACATTGGCGATGACGAGAAAGTCCGTGAGGCCCTCGACCAAGGCGCCGACGCTTATTTCGTCAAGACCCGCTACAGCTTAGAGGATCTTATCGAGCGCTTGCGCCTCCTCTTCCAGCAGAAGCCTGCCCCGCCCGCGCAACGCATCTCTCCATAACGCTTCGCCAGCATCACCCTGGTATTGACAGGGCCGGTTCAAGCGCGGCATGCTCTCTTTAAAGGAGTCGCTGGCACAGCAGCGAGCTCCGGCACGAACCGCGACCAAGAGCTGTGCGCGGGAGTTCGTTTGTACCTATCCCTGTAGCTCAATTGGATAGAGCGAGGGGTTTCTAACTCCTAGGTTGGAGGTTCGAGTCCTCCCAGGGATACCAATAGGGGTGTGCATGGTGGCCGTAGCTCAATTGGCTAGAGCGCGAGACTGTGGCTCTCGAGGTTGCCGGTTCAATCCCGGTCGGCCACCCCAGAAATTTCGGCGGGAGAGAATGGCTCTGTGCCTCGCTCTGGTATGATGACGCCATGAAAAGGCGCGTCGCGGCAGTGCTGTTTCTCGCTGTCTTGGTGGTGTTCGGCGGCTGGCTTCTCATTGGCGGGCGAGCAAGAAACACCCAGCGTGCTTATCGTTCTGGCGACCAACTCCATGTCGTGACGACGACACCGGTCCTCTACAGTCTGACTGCGAAGGTGCTCGGCGACCGCGGAATGCTGACGAATCTGGTCCCGCCCGGAGCCAGTCCAGAGAATTACGCACTCCGTCCGCAGGATGCCGAGGCTCTTTCTCGCGCCGATGTGCTCGTGATGAACGGGTTGAACTTTGAGCGCTTTTTGGAGGGTGTCATCGGTGAAGCGCGGCAGCGAGGCGTGGTTGTTATTGAGGCGAGCGCCGGGATTCCAACGAGTGAGGATCCACCAAACCCTCACGTGTGGCTTGATCCACTCCGTGCGGTCACCATGGTTCGAAACATTGCCAAGGGTCTGGCCGAGGCGGACCCCTCCCAGACTAGTGTCTACAAACGGAATGCAGCGATAGCAGTCGCACAACTGACCACACTCCATGAGGAATTCAAGACACAGTTGTCGCGCGTAAACGACCGCCGCTTTATCGCGTTCCATCCTGCCTGGACCTACTTCGTAGAACGTTACGGCCTCGAACAAGTTGCGGTCATTGAAGAAGTCCCAGGTGTTGAGCCCACCGCCCAAGAATTAGCGGAACTCTCGGACACCATCCGTCGTACCGGGGTTCGTGCGCTCTTGAGTGAGCCGCAGTTCTCCCCCAAGATTGTGGCAGCACTCGCGCGGGATCTCGTCGGGCTGATGGTGTACGAGGTCAATCCCGAGGGAGGAGAGCTCACGGAGGATGGGTACGAACGCCTCATGCGTGCGAATGTTGCGGTCTTCGTCCGCGCCTTGAGTGAATCGTGAGCATGCGGTATCCTGGCGACGCGCTGGGCACGTAGGAACGCGAGACGATCAAATCCGGCGAGCGAGTTTGGATTATAAGGTCCCAAACTCGCGAGCACCTTATAAGGGAAGGGGGGAGTGTGGGAGGGGGAAACCGTAGGTTTCCCACCCCAGCATGTATGCCCCCGTGGTGAAACGGATATCACAGCAGCCTTCGGAGCTGCGGTTGAAGGTTCGAATCCTTCCGGGGGTACCAGCGAGGTCTGGTTCACTGCACCGGTGAGGTATAGAGGTTTTGGCACACGATTGGTCCCCGCACGCGTCCGGGAGTAGGATGTTTCCGAAGCGGTCCGAGAGGGTGTCGGGCCTCTTGCACCTTCACCAAAGGAGATGGCTATGGTCCTTTTTCGAATCGTCCTTGGGCTCTTGTGGGCGACCGTCGTGCTCTGCGTCTGGCCGTTCCTTTCTGCACAGTGCTGGTTTCACTGCCAGTTCCGGCGCCGCAAACAGGGGTGGATCTTCGCGGTTCTCGGAGTCGTCGGCTGTGCGGCGATGGCGGGAATAGCGATCTTCAGCTTCCTGGCGGCTCCCTGGAACTTCATTGTCGGGTGTTGCGCCTTTCTGTTCTACTTTGTGGGCTGGGTCATCCAGCTCGGGCGGGTGGATGCCACCGGTTTGGGGTCGTTCGCGCCACGGTGGTGACGTCCCGCGGCTCTTTGCTCCCCGGCGTCATGGTCGGGGAGTTCTTTCTGCCTTTCGGGACTTCAAGCCGTTTCAGTACCATAGGGCGTATGGATCTTCGGACGCCGGTGACGGCACTGCCGACCGTGCGCGGAACGGTGGCGCGTGGCCTGACCCGCCTGGGGATTGTCACCGTGCGCGATCTGCTCTTTCACTTTCCCCGGCGGCACGACGATCGACGGGTGCTCACACCGCTCTGCGATGCCCGCCCCGGTCAGACGGTGGTCATCAACGGCGTCCTGACTGACATTCGCGCAGAGCAGAGCTTCCGTCGGTACCGACGGGGGACCCGCCCGGTTCTGGTGACGTATGCGCGTATCACCGATAGCACCGGCGCACTTCCCGTACGGTGGTTCCACCGGCGGTACCTCGAGAAGACGCTGCCAAGCGGGACGGAGGTCTACCTCGTTGGTGCCGTCAACGAAGCGGGCGAACTCGTCGCGCCCGAAGTGGAGCGCGTGCATCGCGGGCGGACCCCGCTCCATGTGGGCCGGCTTGTGCCGGTGTATCCCGAGGCCCGCGGCGTGAGTTCCCGGATGCTCCGCTACCTCATCTCCTTGGCCCTTCCGGTCGCCGCAACGTTGCGAGAGTACCTTCCACCTCCCACTCGCGAGTCGGAACAACTCCTGGATTTTCCAACCGCCGTTGCGCACATCCATTTTCCCGACGATGAAACGTTTCTTGCGCGCGCTCGAGAACGTTTAGCCTTTGATGAGCTCTTCCTCCTCCAATTGGCAGCACTCGTTCGGAAAGCAGCTCGGGGCATGGAAACCGCGCTGGCGCTCGCTGTGTCGGACGCGACGGTCGCGGACGCGATTCAAGCGCTCCCGTTTTCCCTCACGTCGTCTCAGGGGAACGCGCTTCATTCCATTCTCCACGATGTCATGCAGTCTCTCCCCATGGCACGGTTGCTCGCGGGTGACGTGGGAAGCGGGAAGACCGTAGTGGCCGGACTCGCGGCGCTCGCCGTTGCGCGAGCGGGCGGCCAGGCAGCACTCCTCGCGCCGACAGAGATTCTCGCGCAGCAGCATGCGGCAACGCTCGCCGAACTCCTCGGCAGTTCCGGTCTCCGCCTCGGACTCCTCACGGCCTCCACGCCACCGGCAGAGCGAGACGCGATCTTGGCGAAGGCTGCATCCGGAGAGCGGTCGTTGCTCGTGGGAACCCACGCGCTCTTGCACGCTCCGCTCAACTTCCCGAACCTCGCGCTCGTCATCGTGGACGAGCAGCACCGGTTTGGCGTGCTCCAGCGAGGGGAGCTCACCCAACGCGGACCGGCAGGAACGACGCCGCATTTCCTCTCCCTCTCCGCGACGCCCATTCCTCGGACGCTTCAGCTCACCGCGTACGGCGACGTGGAAGTCTCCCCCCTCGATCCTCGTCCCGGTCAGCGACCAATCCAGACCGAGATTGTCTCTCCCGCCGCCCGGAACACCATGTACGCGAGTCTCAAGAACCGCATCGCGGCTAGGGGGCAGGTGTTCGTGGTGTGCCCGAGAGTGGAAGAATTCCCCGAAGACGAGCGGCGGTCGGTGGAAGCGGAGTACCGGCGCTTGAAACGCGATCTCTTCCAAGGCGCGCGGATCGAGCGGCTCCACGGGAAGATGCGCGCGGAAGAAAAATCGCGCATCCTCGACGCGTTCCGAAAGCGGGAGATTGATCTCCTCGTGGCCTCCACCGTGATCGAAGTCGGGGTGGATATTCCGAACGCTGATACGCTCCTCGTGGAGGGCGCCGAACATTTCGGGCTTGCCACGCTCCACCAGCTCCGGGGTCGGGTCGGTCGGCGGGGGCAGAAGGCGGTCTGTTTCCTCGCGGCGGAAACGGAGGACGCTGCGTCTCTGGAGCGCTTGCGGGTGCTCGTCCGAACGAACAGTGGGCTGGAGATCGCCGAGGAGGATCTCCGGCGGCGCGGCTCCGGCGAGCTCTACGGCACCCGCCAGCACGGCGGCGTCACCCTCAAAGTCGCGAGCGTTTCGGACTTTCCGTTCCTCCTTCGCGTCCGAGCGGCTGCCGAACGGCTCCTTCGGGAAGATGCTGCGCTCGAGAGTGCCAGTCTCCTTGCGGCCCGAGTTCGTCAACTCAACGTGACCACACACTTTGAATAGCGCCTGTTGAAGGGACTTGACAGATTGCGGCGGGCAGGAGTACCGTCCGGAGTGGGTTTGGTTCGTTTCTCAAAAGAGCATTGGTCATTGGGCCTGAACAACAGAGGAGGCACCAGGCCTGGTTTCACTCGACGGACGGGTGAGGGCTTCCACGACGTTGCTGCTCTCGTGAGGGCGGCCTGTGAGGAGGACGATGGAATGAAGAACGTTCGGGAGGGAACCGTGGGGTATTATGCCGCGGTTTCAATGATCAAACAGAAGATCGAGGATCAGCTTGCGGGACTCCTGCAGTGCACCTGGAGCAATGAGGATCTCCAGAATCTCGCAACGGTTCTCGCAAGGCCCTGTGAGCTGCTGAAGTTGGCGCATGGACAGCACGACCAATGGTTCCAAAAGAACGGGCGGAGTAATCCATTCTCCGTGTACGGCCTTCTGGATAAACCAAAGAAGCACAAGGCCCTGGAGGAGATGCGCGATATTCTCCTGACAGCGGCTGAGGCAGAGGTGTACGAGCCAGCCGTTCAGCATCTCCGAGACGTCATTGCGCGCGTGATCAAACAGAGGAAAGCGGCACGGCAAGAAAGGCAGGCACTCGCCCACGTCTAACTCGCGTTTCACGAACCGAACTCAGCCTGGAGTGGTGTACCCACCCAGGCTCTTTTCTTTGCGGCGCAACCTGCGAGTACTCGAGGTTCCCCGCTCGTGTACACTGTACCATTCACTCCTCGGATGTCTTCCCTTCCTTCCTTCGGAGAACACTCGGGTTGCGTCGCCTCCGCCATTGTGCCCGCGTACCGAGAAGGAGAACGCATTCATCGCGTTCTCGATGTCCTTACCGCCTACCCGTACTTTTGCGAGGTCATTGTGGTTGCCGACGATCCCACCGGTCGCACCGCTGCCGTCGTCCAGCGATATCCCGGCGTGCGGTACGTGCAACAGCCGCCAAACCAGGGAAAGGGACAGGCGGTGGACCTCGGTGTGCGGTATACTACGAGCAACGTGCTCTTTCTTTGCGATGCAGACGTCATCGGACTGACGCACGAGGACATCACTGCCATCCTCACTCCGGTGGTAGAGGGCCGTGAAGACCTCTCTGTTGCCGTCCGTGGGCGGCGAGCTTCTCTGCTCACCGAACTGTTTGCGCGGCTCTTCCCGCTGGCCACGCTCGTGGGCGGTGAGCGGGCGTTTGCGAAGCGCTTATGGCAGGAGCTTCCACCAGCCTATAAGGTTGGATACCGCATCGAGCTCGGGTTGAACGTGCGCGCTGCGCACTACGGACGCGGGCTCGCCTGGCGAGTGTTCCCGCATCTCCGGCAAACAGTCAAAGAACAGAAGTACGGCATCACTGTCGGAATCCAGCGACGCTGGCAAGAACTCACGGACATCGCCTTCACGCTTTCCACCCTTCGGATGATCGGCGGAAAAGTCCGGCACGAGCAACCATGACCGATCGTCGCAGTATTCTCCTCTTGAGCAGCAGCAGTGGTGCAGGCCACGCGATCGCCGCCCGTGCCATCGAAGAAGAGCTCTCGGCCGCCGGTCTCCCTGTCGTCCACCTCGATGCATACCAGTTTGTCTCGCCGGCCACCCGCTGGGCGTCCACCGAGCTTCACCTCAACCTGCTGGAGGCCAGTCCAACGGTCTACGGATCGCTCTATCGGCTCGCGGTTCAATCCGAAGCGCTCGCGGAAGCGTACCGGCGACTCCCCGCGTGGGGTCAGACCGCATTCGTTCAGACCCTGCTGCAGCTCCGCCCATCGGTGGTCTTCAGCACACACGCGATCGGATGTCTCCTCGCCGCTCCGCTGAAATCCCACATGGGATTCCGCTTGGGGGTGCTCACGACCGACTACTATTCACACGCATTTCATCGGCATGCGCGCGTGGATTGCTACTGCGCCTCTCACGAGTGGACTGCTCTGGACCTCCAACGTGCCGGCGTTCCTCAAGACCGGATTGCGGTGACAGGCATCCCTCTCCGTCGGGCATTTGACGCGGTTCCCGATCGTGAATCCGCACGTCGGATACTGGGCCTCCCACTCGATCGACCACTCGTGCTCGTTACCGGAGGTGGCATGACTACCGGGCAGGAGACGGTGGTCCTCCTGGAAGCGCTGCTCCGCGCGCGGGAGCTCGCTTCCTGCGTCTTCGTCGCAGTCCTCGGACACCGGCTGCGGGAATACCAGGTCCTGACTGAGCGGTTTTCGCGCGTCTCTCGGCTTCGCCTCGAGCGGTTCGTGGACACCATGGAGACGTTCTTGGCCGCTGCGGATATCGTGATCGGGAAAGCCGGCGGGCTTTCCTCGACTGAAACATTTGCCGTCGGTCGTCCTCTCATTCTCTACGCGCCGAATGCGGGAGTGGAAGCACCGAATGTCGCGCGGTTTGTCGCGGCGGGCGCGGCCCTTGATGCCGGTCGTTCACCGCAGAGAGTCATTGAGGCTCTCCGCGAGCTGTTCGCCTCTCCCGCCCGTCAGCAGGCCTTGGTTACGGCTGGAAAGGCGCTCATGAAGCCAGGGAGCCGACCGGCTGTACGAACGGTAGTGGAACGTCTCGTTGCGGAATCGATTCCGTTGCCCGTGTTTGGATGAAGTGCGCGATGGTGTGAAAGACCGGTTCCGCACCGCGATCAATCACGAGAACGTGATACCGATTTGGGAACCAGTGCACGGTGATATCCGTTGACGCTAACCGCGTGCGGAATTCCGTGATGGTGCGTTCGTCTACGGCGTGATCGGTGGTGGATTGGAGGATAAGGATCGGGCAGCGGATGCGCGGCAGGTTCTCTTTCGACCAAGCAATAGCCGTCATGCAATCCTGTACACATGCGAGGGGAAAGCGGTCGTACGTCGGTCGTTGTGAGCGAATCGAGGCATCGAGGTGTTCCAGGTACCACTTTTTCTGATACTGCTTCCCCAGCGCGCGGAGGACCCGATAGGCCGCTCGGTACGCGCGTTCATGGCGGAATTTCAAGGGGGTTCCAATAAGAATCAGTCCGGTAAACGGCAAGAGTGGTGCCAGTGTCAGAAGGAAATTCCCTGAGAGCGAAATTCCTAACCCAAAGACCCGGTCGCACCGCTGCGCCAACCGCGCGTAGCCGTCACGGATGGACTGCAGCCAGTTCGTGAGTCGGGTTTCGGCCAGATCCTCTGGGCATGTTCCGTGCCCCGCGAGGAGAATTCCCTCCACCGCGATCCCCTGTGCAGCCAGATATTCGCCACAGGCATGAACATCATACGGCGTGCTCGTAAACCCATGAACGAGGAGACACCCTGCTGACCCATTGCCCAGCGTGAAGGGCTCCGCACCAGAAAGAAGACCGCTTGGTCCCCGCTGAAAAGGCCAGATGCGTTCCATACGAAGTGAAGGTAGTATAACAGGCGTGCGGCAGAGTATCCTCCAAGCGCTCTTTCTCTTTCTTCCTGCCTATACTGCGACGATGGCACCAGTCGTGGCGAAGCGTTTTCACCTCTTTTCCTCACTTGCCTGGCCGTTGGATCGAGGGCTTCTCTTGCATCAACAGCCACTTCTCGGTCCGCATAAAACCTTTCGGGGGATCATTGTCGGGATCCTCGCCGCCATTGGCACCGCCGCGCTCCAGCGTTTGGGGGCGCAGCGCTCCGATTTTTTTTCGAGCCTTTCCTCCGAACCGCAGCTGCTCTACTCGCCGATTCTCTGGGGGAGTGCACTCGGCGGGGGAGCGCTCCTTGGAGATCTCGTAAAGTCATTCATCAAGCGACGTTTCGGCATTCCTCCGGGTCGGCGATGGTTTCCTTGGGATCAACTCGATCAGGTCATCGGTGCACTGCTCATTGGCCAGCTCCTCTACCCGTTTTCGTTGGCGACCGTTCTCATTCTTCTTATTGTCACTCTCCTTCTTGGTCTCGTGGTCAATATCGGCGGATATCTGTTATCACTAAAAGAAGCCTGGTGACTATGACCAATCCGAGATCATGAACTCTCCATCCCACTTTCCCGGCTGGAGAAGCGCTGGTCAGAAGGATGTTGCGCTTTTGCTTCCTTCCGCGTATACTTAGGTGACGTGGAGGACCGTCAATATCCACACCCATGAAGATCACCCATTTCCTCTCTGCGCGAAGCACGGGAAGGCATCGGACGGCGTTTCTTGCGACGCTGGGCATTCTTGTGGTTTCGGGGAGCGTACTGCTTTTGGCAAGCCGTACGCTTGCCGCCACGAAGAACATCTCGGGCCGCGGCATTGTCCGCTCGGGGGCGGGGGCCGACTCGATCCCCCTGGACTTTATTCTGACGGTGCCGGTGGACGAGAAGCTGAACGGCGAGCAGGGAGAGCTCCGGATCTCGAGCAGCGCCAATGTCTATGAGAATCTCGGTCAGACGTCTGTCGGCGAGGCGCTCCAGCCGGTGAAAACGAAGCGCATTCGGCCACAGAACGTCACCGCAGGGAACGAGGTCACGTTCAAAGGTCGGTACACGGTCGGCAACAAGGATAGCGTGCGACCGGATGTGGTCTACGTCCATGACCGGTCGTTTGTCGTCTGCGGCAAGCTGCAGGGGATTACGCGGCGGACGGCCGCGGGCGCAAACCAGGATACGCTCACGGTTGAAGTGTCGAAAATGACGGTTCAGGAGAAGCGCTACGAGCGCTTCTTTCCCACGGGAAAAGACGCCCTCTTCTCTTTCAAGGATGGGACGCAGTTCCACAATGCCAGCGGCTCGTGGAAAGCCCCGAAGAATCGCGTCTCGATTCAGGCGGCGGACGTGACGGCGAACCAGCAGACGACGGCGCTCCGCGGGAAGATCACCGGGAATAACACCCTCGATCTTACGACCGTCGACATCGGCGCGAAGTGCTCCTGAGGCGGCAAGGGAATTTCTGGAAGGGGGAGGAGGTGGCAGACTTGCGATCCCGGGGTGTCCAGTTCGAAGAATATGATTTTCCGGGTCTTAAAACGGTGAATGGCATTGCCACCCGCGGCAGAGAAAAATCCGCGTGGTTCAAAGATACCGAAGGGAACATCCTTGGTTTGAGCCAGCAGGAATAAGAAAAGAGCCGCCACTGATTGAATGATTCAATCCGTGGCGGCTTGGGGTAGTCTCGCTATTCCAGAATGCCCGCGCCAAACGCCGTGTACGGATGACCGTGTTGCGCACGTTGACCTTCCACGTGCGCATCGTACGTACACACATAGCCCGGCTGTTTGGAGCGCTCACATTCTTCCTGATATGCCGCCAATACTGCGCTTTCGACAAGCTCGCGGAACATGGCACTGATGGGGTGGGCAATATCCGCATGCAATTTTTCCCGATGGCCGGTATCACCTGATACCGACAGGATCAGCGTGTCGCCGCATTGGTTGCCATACCGAGCTCTTCGGTGATTTTTACAGCCACATTTCGGACAGCGATTAGTGAGTTTACGGCTTGGCATGGCAACCAACAGACCCTTCGTACCCTCGACGATTTTCAGATCACGCACAACAAAGACACCGTCGAACGTGATTGAGCAGAAGGCATGAATCCGCTCATTGTTTTTCATCGCCACGAGCTTCACGCGAATTTCGGTGATATTCACGGGTGCGCCTCCTTGGGCTTTTTGAAAGGCCCGGTAGGGAAATGGTGAAAATTGGAATGTGCAAGTCTGGGAGAACTATAAACGGACTCGTATCCTTCGTCAAAGCTTGTACTGTTGGACAATCTCAACAAGCCCTCCTTTGATACTGATTGATAGCCCCACGGGGAGTAGAACTCCGGTTTCCTCCTTGAAAGAGAGGCGTCCTAGACCGCTAGACTCTCGGGCCCCGAGCTGCGAAGACCGGCGCTAGGATATCATTGCCGTCCGAGGTGTGGTCAATGTCAGAGTGGTAGCCAGTCGAGGAGGAGGAAAGTGCTCACGCCGGCAAGGAGGACCTTTCCCCCCACGAGGAGCAGGAGCACGAGAAGACAGAGATCTTTCAGCCGGTGAAAGCGCTTCCAGAGAGAGAAAGGAATAGCGAAGGTTCCTGATTGGGAGTCCCGCGGCGCGACGCGCGCGAAGTGGGCGCCGTAGTCGGGGAGGAAGCGGATTGATGCGAGAAGGGAAACTGGCCCTAGCGCGATCCGGGCACCGGAGAGGCGAAAGAGAGCGGTGACAAGAATGGTGAGCAGACCTACATCCGCAGCATTCGCAGTGATGAGTGCCGTATCGAGTGATCGGAGGGTTCGGGATATCGTACGAACGGGCGGGGGAGCAGTTTCCTTCACCGGTGCGACGCGGATGAGGTTCTTCGTGAAGGCGGCGGCGATGCGTCCGAGTGACACGGGCGGCTGCGGTGCGGGCGGGATCTCCGGAGGCGGTTGCGGCGGTTCTAAAGGAGCGGATGGCGGTACTGACGGCGTCGGAGGCGGCGGACGTGTCTCGGAAATCGTGGGTGGTTCGGTCACGGTCACCAGGGTGGTATCTTTTTTCTTTTCCTTTGGTTGGCGGGATGACGCTCCTTTTTTCTTTTCCTTCTTGCTCTCTTCGGTTGCCGCCTCTTCAGAGGAAGGGCCCTCTGAAGATGCGGAGAATCCCGATCCCGCTCCTGACAGGGTGTAGATCTCTGTCATGACCGTGCTGATGTTCCCTGCGGCGTCGATTGCGATCGCTTTGAGGGTGGTCGTGGCGGAAATGGTCAGCGCGCTGCTGTAGATGGGCGAGTTCGCTGTCGGCGTTGAGCCATCGGCGGTGTACCGGATTGTCGCACCTGCTTCCGCAGAGAGCGTCACGGACTGGTTGCTTCCGTACGTTCCGCCAGCCGGATTCGCCGTCGGTGGATTCGGCGAAGTGGTATCCGGTACGTGTTTCCAGGCCATCCAATAGTACGTCGTTCCGTTCTGGTTCACGGTTGAGTCGGTTCCCACTTCAAAGCCAGTCGTGAGCATCTGCTGGAGAGCATTCGCCGATACGCTGCCCGCGAGCGTGGAGGCGGCATCCCCACTGTGTGCGGTTGAGCGAAACACTGCGGCGGCACTCGCATCTCCCTTCACGAGAACGACGCTCGGCTGAAACCCGACGGTCGTGATCGCCCGATTGTCTGTTCCGTCTCCGGTGTACGTACCGACGGCAAAGGAATTGGTCTCATTTTTGAGTACCGCAGCGTCGTATGTTTTGTTCCTCTGATTGACGGCGTCGTGGGTGCCAATTTGGAACCCGTCGCTCTCGAGCGCTTGGATCCGATTGCTCGCTCCAGGCGAGGCGAGGAGGACCATGGTGTTGTCACCGCTCATCGAGGACGAGCGCACCTGTGCGTTTTCCTTGACGTCGCCTTTCACGAAAACGAAGTCAGGCGCAAATCCCGCGCCAGTCACCGAGCGGTTGTCGGCGCTGTCCCCCGTGTACCGGAGTGCGCTCGCGGTTCCGGACGCATGCTGCCAGGCAAACCAGTAGTACGTGGTTCCCGATGCGTTCACTTCTGCTGCCGTTCCCACTTGGAACCCATCAGTCTCCAGTGCCTGGATCTGGTTCTTGGCGTACTTCTCCGTTGATAGGGAAGCGCTCTCGTCACCCGACATCGTCGAGAAGCGGAGAACACCATCGGCCGTGCCGTTGGCCTTGATGAGGACGGCATGAGGCCGGAACCCCAGGCCGGTGATGGACCGGTCATCCGATCCGTTCCCGGTATAGCTGCCTGAGGCGACTGCCATCGCCCGAGCGGGAAGAGGGGCGGCGGCACTGAGAGCGAGGGCGAGAAGAGCGCCCCATCCGAGACCGATCCGTACGCGCATCTGTCTGTCTCATGGTATACCGGGTCTCCCTCGGCAGGTACCGGCTCCATTGCAGTTGTTGGAGAGCATGTCTACGCTCGGGTGGAGGACACGGCTTGCGTCCGGGGCCATTCCAGCAGAGTGATTTCTCGCGCAATGAAACGCGGCACCGTCAGCGGGTTCCAGAGACGGGCGATCTGGCAGCCCCACGGGGATTTGAACCCCGGTTTCCTCCTTGAAAGGGAGGCGTCCTAGGCCGGGCTAGACGATAGGGCCAGATATGGTATGTCGTAGCTGCTTTCGAATTTCTCGTCTACCATCGCCGGTTTTCACATACAACTTCCGGGCTACAGCATCCTTCCTGATGGCATATGCTTCGTCGTAGATGAGTCGTACAGGGCGTTTGTGTTTTGTTGATTTCACGTGTCCTTGCTCATGCTCTTGCATCCGGCATCGCAGGTCATCACTTCGCCCTGTATAGATTGTGTTGTCGCTTCACATGAGGAGATACACGTCGTACAGAGCGGTTCACATGCCACCCGCCAGCTCGGCGGGCCCGCTGTACTCGCGGGTGAGACGATGGGGCCCGGGTTGTCTGTGCGGGCTTCAGTGTAGGGGTTTGTACGCTTGCCGGTCAATGCTGGAGCGAGGGCTTCTTGCGCGCTTCCGGTTGGTACTTTACGGTTACACTTCTCATGCAGGATGAGGATCTTGGCCATCGAAACCTCGTGCGACGAGACAGCCGCTGCGGTTGTGGAACGCATGACCAACACTCCGGAAACACGGTCGAATGTGCGTGTGCTGTCGAGCGTAGTCGCGTCTCAGGCGGACCTTCATGCGCGGACTGCCGGTGTGGTGCCCGAAATTGCGGCTCGGGCACATGTGGAGGCGATCACGTTTGTCATTGATGATGCGGTTCGAGAGGCGGGTGGCAAACGGGGACACGTCCCAGGGGACATTGATGCAATAGCGGCGACGACGGAGCCGGGGCTGCGACCGGCGCTTGTCATCGGAGAAACGGCAGCGCGGGCGCTCGCAGTGGCATGGGGCAAGCCGTTCATTCCCGTGAACCACCTGGCGGGGCACATCGCGGCAGCATGGCTGGTCTCCGACGCCCAGTCTGCCGTTTCCCATCGCTTTCCGGCAATCGTCCTCGTCGTCTCCGGGGGGCATACGCAGTTGTGGCGGCTCGATCGAAGACCCGCCAAAGCTTCAGCGGAGGCGGGTGAGGGCTTTCAACTCCGTCTCCTCGGGCAGACTCGGGACGATGCGGCTGGGGAAGCCTTTGACAAGATCGCCAGACTCCTCGGGTTGCCGTATCCGGGGGGTGCGGCTCTCGCTCGTCTCGCAGAGCGCGGGGACGCGTGCGAGGTCGCGCTTCCGCGCCCGATGATTGATTCGAAGGATTTCTATTTCAGCTTCTCGGGTTTGAAGACCGCGGTGTTCTATCTGGTCCGTGGGAGGAAACTTTCTGAACAAGAACGAGCAGATATCGCCGCCTCTGCTCAAGAAGCAATCGTAGACGTGCTGGTCGCAAAGACGGTGGATGCGGCCGCGCGCGAAGGAGCTGCTGAAGCGATTCTCACGGGCGGTGTTGCCGCCAATGCGCGACTGCGTAGTCGGCTGCGTGACGCGCTCGGCGCTCTGCCGCTCGTCGTTCCACACCCGCAATACTGCACCGACAACGCCGCCATGATCGGGGCGGCAGCGGTGTTGAAATTGGAGATCCCGATGCCGAGTTAGACCGTGATGGTATGGAAACTGATGTCGCGAGGCGTGTACTCTTGGAGAATCTCTCGCGCGGTCTTTTCTTCCAGCACCAGCGCGATCACTTCTTGGATGTTTTTGAGCGCCTCATCCAGTGTTTTTCCTTCTGTGTAACAACCAGGAAGCGTGGGGCACTCCACCACGTAATATCCGTCCTCGTCCTTTTCTACAATGAGGGGGAGGGGTTGAGGACGTCGTGCCCTCTTGGTGGTCGAAGAACCCTTCCGCATCGGGGTCCACCGTAGGGCACATCGAATCTCCGATCAAGTGATTGGTGCCGCACCCGCAGTTCTGCCCGACAACGCGGCGATGATCGGCGCGGCGGCGGTGCTGGGGATGCAGATTCCGCGGCCCATATTAAAGAAAGAAGCCCGCAACCACTTGGGTCGCGGGCGTAGAGACGTTACCGTATCCAGCGCGTGATGGTGATGACGAACGGCCGATCCTTGCTGCGCGAGCTCTCCAGGTCCTCTCCCGGTAGCTCCAATGCCTGCAGTACAGACCGAGTTTTCGATTGGCATGCCTCTGCCTGGGCTAGACCCCAGGTTTCCAGCAACACTTGCACCATGGGACAGCCGCAGCGAAGAAAGTTGACCGCCATTGCGGCGACGCTCCCGGGCGAAGTGTATTCCAGTACAGGCACTTGGCCTGTCGGAATAGTCACGTGGTCTCGTTGCTGCTCAATCAGTTGGACCTGCTGTTGGACGGGCGTCGGGTCAGTCATGGAATCCTCCTTTGAGCTTGGTTGAAAGGACGAACCGGAACGGGTAGTGTACGCTGATTCTTTAAAGATGTGATGTCAAGAACCTGTCTTTGCGAGGAGCGTGAGCGACGAAGCAATCCCGTGGGAATTTTCAGGGAGATTGCTTCGCTTCGCTCGCAATAACGCCTATGGCAAAACCATACAATCCCGCAGACGTAGAAGCAAAGATCTATCGCCGCTGGGAGCGGGCGGGAGCCTTTGCGCCCGCCTCCGCTAAGGCTCCGGCGGGCAGGCCCGCGAAAACCAAGCTGCGCGGGAAGACTAGCCCGCCGAAGCCTTGGCGAAGGCGGGAGCCGTTCTCCATGGTCATTCCGCCCCCGAACATCACGGGGTCCCTGCACATGGGCCACGCGCTCAACAGCACGATGCAGGATGCGCTCATCCGGTATCATCGGATGAAAGGAGACGACGCGATCTGGATTCCGGGCACGGACCATGCGGGCATTGCGACGCAGAATGTTGTCGAGCGGGAACTGAAGAGCGAAGGCCTGACGCGTCACGATCTTGGACGCGAGAAATTCGTGGAGAGAGTCTGGGCGTGGAAGGAAAAGTACGGCAGGGTGATTACCGAGCAGCTCCGGATGCTCGGGTGCTCGCTCGACTGGAGCCGGGAACGGTTTACGCTTGATGAGCGCTACTCGCGCGCCGTTCAGGAAGCATTTCTCCATTACGCACAGAAGGGTCTCATCTACCGCGGCGAGCGGATTATCAACTGGTGCCCGCGGTGCCAGA
>VMFP01000003.1 GCA_007376145.1 Parcubacteria group bacterium Gr01-1014_38 | reverse complement strand
ACGCCGAGCGGCCGCACTGGGCCTTGGATCTCAAGAGCCCCATCCAGTTCCTTGTGGAAAAGCATCCCGAGCAGTCCAGGATGTGGTGGCCCAATACATAGTCTTGACGAACGCCCCAGGAGTACTATAGACTCTCGGGCTGGGGTCACGCGGTGACCTGTTCTCTGGACAATCCTGGAAACCGGGGCGCAGCCCCAAGGAGCATGCCGTGTACTTTCAGATTTTGGACATTCGGGATGTGGTGTTTCGCAACATTCCGACCTGGGCACAGGACGGCGTCATGGCCGCCTCCCCCTACCGAGACGACCAGGGCTGGCATGTCGTGGGACGAGGGTTCACCGCAGCAGAACCCGTGACGTTTTCTCACCTCTTCCTGGCGGATGGAACGGATCCGCTCGAGTTCACCATCCGTTCCGAGCCGCTGCTTTCTCCCGGACCGCCCGGATGTATGGATGAACTCGGCGTGGAAGATCCGACGGTCATCGGGCGCCCACACTTCGGACGCGGGGTGCTCTATAGTCAAGTGCGCAGAAAGCCTCCAGGGGAGACACCCAGCTCTGAAGCTCTAGGAGTTTACGTCTCGCTCGGCCATCTCTTTCAACTCGAACAACGCGACGACCGATGGGCAGCTCCCGAGTACCATACCCCGGATACCGTCCTTGAACCCACAGAGCAGCGGTGGTGGGAGCGCCCGCTCGACATGTGCAAAGAGGGAGAAATTCTTCTCCGGAAGGGAGAGAAGAACGACGTCCTCTTCTACGAGTTTGCTGATGGAGAGCGGTCGCGGATCGCCGCAGCAGAAACGGGCCTGGGCGCGTTGGGTCGCATCCTCACCTGGAACTCGCGTCTCTGGCTCGACCGGCGTCCGGGGATGTGGGACAGCGATCACGTGTCTACGGGGCCGATCGTTCGCCTGAGGGACAAGCGTCTCATGTTCTACAACGGACGGAGCGGCGAGCGTATCTGGAGCATCGGAGAAGTGATCTTTGACCCGGCAACACTCGCCATCGAGTACCGCTCCGAAGAGCCGATTATCGTTCCTCCGAAGGAAATCGGCTGGAAGAACCAGTACATCGCGTTCAGCAGTGGTGCGCTCGTTGACGGCGACACCATCTACCTCTACCACCACATTGCGGATCGCCGAATCCGCTGCGCCGTAGGGACTCTGAAGTAATGCTCAGCGCGTGTGCACGCCACACGCGCTGCTTTCTTATCGCACGACCTCGGCCTTCTTCGGGTCCGCATGCCGAGTGGTCACCGCGTCGCCCTCGGCACGCACGCGCGTGGTCGTGAACGCGTCGGTCCCCTCAAGCGTGTGGCCGCGGGTGAGGGCCACTTCCTGCCCGACCTGGTTGAGCGACGGCGTCATACCCACTTGGAAGGCAAAGTCCGGCTCGGGGAGCGCTACGCCCGCGCGCGCCGGGATGAGCGGGATCGTCCATACCACGTCGCGGGTTCGGTCGTTAAATCGAATCTGTCCGACGGTGTGGTACTCCGACCCAACCCACCGGACGCCCTCCGGCAAGACGGTCTTGTACGTGGCGTCAATAATTTCGTTCGTCGTGTTCGTCAGCCGGGCGCGCACGGTCAGAATCGTCTCCTGCCCGACCTGGGGCGGAAGCGGGCCTTGGGACTTCGGGATCCCGGCGCGGCCGTCGTCGTAGAACGCGTCGAGGGTGATCTTCGGCACGGTGTTGAGAAGAATTTCGAACCGGTCCGTGGCGACCTGTTTCGGCGCACCGGGAGGAGTAGGAATATCCGGGCTGTCTCCCGTCGCGCGGGTGATGAGCGAGAAATTTTGGTCGGTTTGGCTCGTGAAGGGCAGTGCCTCCAGCGGCGACATCCGAAACTTGAACTTCAGCTCGCCGGCATCTCCCGGACGGAGCACTCGGAGCGGAGGGCTGCTCGCAGCACTCCAGGTGATCTGCTTCTGGCGACTATCGAAGAATCCGCCTTCCACCTTCACGGACCCCGCGTCAAGACCGATCCCTTCGAAGCCGAGTCGGACAATCACTTCTCGTAATCCCGCGGTCCCCGTGTTCTTATACTGCACCGCTCCCTCAATCTCCGCTCCCGGGTTCACTTTGAGAAGATCTCGCTCGGTATTGAGCACCTGGGTCAAACTGAAGGCTGCCCGCTCGATGGACAAACTCCGCTGGACTGTGCGCTGGACAACAAAGCGTCCGTCCGGCGTCACGAAGCCGACCTTCGCCGTGAAGGGCTTGGCAGTCTCGGGTTGACCTTCAATACTGCCCGCGATCGAGATTTCTCCCCGCTGCTGCGGGGGGAGCGGCGAAAGGTCCCAGACGAGTTGGCGTCCGCGGATCTCCGGCGTCGTGGAGCTTACGGAAAACCCGGAGGGAGTCTCCACCACGAGGCGGGCCCCGGTGAGATCACTCGTGGTGCGATTCTGGTACACCACGCGAACGGTGAGCGGCGTGCCGCTCGCGGCAGCGCGCGGAACATCAATACTCAAGTCTACCGGAATGCCGGCAAGCGAAACGGAGCCAAAGGCTGCTTTCTCCACGCTCGTCCCCGGCCGATTTCCCGGCGTGAGCGTGATCTTCGCGTTAAAGAGCGTGGCGGTTCCTTCCTCGCCGAGAAGCCGGCCGGTGATGGTGATGTCTTCCGCAGCGCGGGGTGGAAGCGCGCCAAGCGCCCACACAAATGTTCCTTCCGTTGGAATTGGAGCTGCACTCTTCGCGCCGCCGCTGGGCGAGCCAGCGGGTAACGGACTGATAGTCTTCGATGTGAATCCTTGAGGAATCCGGAGCTCAACGGCGACGTTCTCCCAGGGAACGCGGCTGCCGTTCTCCACATGCAACTGAATGCGCGCGTCTTCCCCGGAAATGACCCGTTCCGGTCCGCTGACCAAAAAACGCACGTGATGTGCCTGCACTGTGCGGGACTCGCGATACCAGCGAACACCGCCGTATGTTCCACCCGCAATCAGGAGAATCGCGCCGAGGATGCCGAGACCGTAGAGAATGCGCCGTCGGCGTCGGCGCGCGGCCTCGGCAGCATCAAAAAACGTGGGTGGTGTAATGTCCGTCGTTTGCGACCCTGCGGGTTGCCCTTCCAGGTACTCCGGTCGGGAAGCCCGAAAACGCTCGCGGCTAAAGGCCTCCGCACCAGGAGTAGTGAGTCGTCGCTTGAGGTCCTCCAGAAATCCCATGGTTGGTGTTGCCCTTATTGTATCACGCGAGCACGGCCCGAGGGTTCAGGAAAAAACGGCAAGGGGGAACACGCGGCGTGTGGGTTTCCTCAGAAAGCCGCGCAAGACATCGTCAAGCTCGCCGCTGCCCGGGGCCGCCGCGAGAAGCGCGAGCCAGACTAACAGACTGGCATCGGTACCCGGCTGGGTCGCGTACGCCGCGAGAAGTTTCCTAACGGCCTGACGAGACGGGAGACGGGAGTGTCGCGTGCGGATCGCCTGGAGAAGTTCCGTGATCGTCAGCGCGGCAGCGCGGAGCAACCGCTGCTGCCGCGGATCATCTGACGCGCAGACGACCCAACTCCTTCGGTCGCGCTTCACGATGGGAAACGCGACCGGTAGTTTGCGGAATTGCCGAAATCGGAGGGTGAGCGCATAGCGCCCACCTGCGCGTCCTTCCTTTACCCGCGCAACGGTTCCCGCCGCGATGACCCTCTGGCCGGCATATTTGAAGAACACCTGATCACCGATATGCACCCTGCCAACCGGCGCCTCACGGCGGCGCCGCGTCCATGTGAGAACCTTCGTTCGGAGCAACCGACGGAGCGTGCGTGGCGAAACGACCGCGAGATGTTCTGCCATACCCCGTTAGAAACCGTGCGTGAAAAATCCTGGGAGGTAGCTCCCGCGTACGGCATGAAGAAAAAGAGGCACCATAAGGGTTTCTAACGGGGCATACCCCCGTTAGCAGTGTACTCCCTTCTTTCAAGGGAGAACGGCGCGCTTGGAAATGGTCAGCCAACCTGGGCGTGCACGGGTCGAAGGAGTCTTCGGACGAGCGCGGCCAGAGTGGACACGGCCTCTGCTGGAACTCGCAGCCGCGGCGGTGGCACGGGGTTCCGTGTCAGGACTCGGAGCAGCTTCACCGTGTTCGTGAGCTGCGGTGCGGGTTCGAGCGACGGCGCGCACTCGCGACAGAAAAATCCGGAGGCTCGGGAATCAAACCCGAACTCGCCCGCGCGCAGCCGTTGCCGACAGTGCGCGCACGTTCCGGTGTCGGGAAGTACACCGAGGTGACGAAGAAGTTGAAGGTCCGCGGAGAGCGCGAACAGCAGTGTCACCTTGGCCTCCGGACGATCGAGCGCGCGGAGCAGCGCAAGCAACGCGTCGTACAGACGGGCATCGGGCAATCGCTCGGGCGTGCCTTCCCGTAAAAGCCGGAGGACATAATAGGCCACCCGGAGACGATCGAGGTGCTCGCGCACCCGTGGAAATGCCCGCAGGACACGCGAATCACGAATACTGTCGCCTCGCGGCGACGCGGATACGACGATCTCGCTTTCCATAAGAGGCTCCAAATGCCCAGCGCGCCGCGAGGGAAACCTTCGTACCCCGGCGGCAAGCAGCCGCAGTCGGCCCTCCTCGAGCGAAAAGACATCAACGATCCGATCTTTCTCGCGAATGGACGTGCGGTGGAGAATCAGTGCGCGAACTCTCCGAAGCCTCGGGATCATCAGCGCTGACGTTTCACGCCCAGCCAGACCGACGCCTTGCCGACGTTCACCGTTGCCTCAACCTCCGTTGCCCCACGCTGAAACTGGACGGTGCCGCTCTTCGTCTCCTCTCGAAGAAGGGACGCAAATCGCTCAATCGCCGCGCGAACGCTCCGGTCGTCCGTGTCGAGGCTCAACAGGATCTCCTCATCAAACCGACAGCCGGCCTGTTTCCGAAGCTCCTGGACCTGACGGATCAGCTCACGAACGATTCCCTCGTCACGCAGCTCCTGTGTGAGCTCGGTCCCGAGCCCAAGCTTCCCGCCAACCACATCAACCCAGACATATGAGCCATCCGGCGGAGAGAGCGCAGATAGGATGCGCTTGACGTTCAGCTCGTCACGGAGGAGCGCGAGACCTTCTTCGCCGGTTGCCTCGAGCGCCGGAAATGTGCCGACCAAGACCACCTCGGCAAGCGGCTGCCGCACTTTGATCTTCGCTTCCGCGCGCACCCGCTGCCCAGCGGAGGCCAGCTCGCGGAGAGTCTGCATGTGCTCGAGAAGGCGCTGGGTGTTAGTATCCAGCACTGCCGAAACATCGGATGGAAACTCGCCGAGATGGGGGCTTTCCTTCGCGAGCCCTCGGTACAGAACCTCGGCGAGGAACGGAATAAACGGAGCAGCGACGAGCGAGAAAGTCCGCAAGACTTCGCCGAGCACAGGAAGCGCTTCTGTTCTTCCCCGACTCCGGCGGACATACCATGAAGAAAGATCGTCCAAGAACGGAATCAGCGCGCGCGATGCGTCGTCGAGATGATAGGCGTCCATGGCGCTCTGCACCTCGGAAGCAAGCTGCGCGGTGCGCGCAAGGATCCAGCGATCAAGGAGAGACGGTTGTTCCCCATTGCCTACTGCCTCTTGCCTACTGCCTGCATACGTCCGGTAATACTGCCAAACATTCCAGAGAATCAGTGTGAAGCGGCGATAGAGATCGCCGACCAACTGATCGGAAAAGCGATAATCCTCCCCGGTCTTCGCCGAAGAGAGAAGATACAACCGAAGAGTATCCGCCCCATACTTCGACACCATCCCGTCCGGCTCGGGGTAGTTCCCGAACCGTTTGCTCAACTTTCGCCCGTCCTCCGCAAGGACAAGCCCGCTTGCGACAACGTTCTTGAACGCCGGTTTCCCCGTCCCAAGTCCGAGGTCCTTGAGTGTGAGGATCCCCGCAAGCACGTGGAGCGTATAGAACCACCCCCGGGTCATTTCCAGCGACTCCCCAATGAAGTCAGCGGGAAAGGTGGACTCGACAAGCTCACGATTCTCGAACGGGTAGTGCCACTGCCCGTACGGCATGCTTCCCGAATCGAACCAAACGTCGAGGACTTCGGGGACCCGCCGTGCTTCCCCACCGCAGTGTGGGCACTTCAAGACCACCCGATCCACGTATGGCCGATGCAAATCTTGCTTGGCGTGCGGGGATGTAAGCACGGACAGGTCGCCACCGAGCTTCTGAAGCTCTTGCACGCTTCCCACCACCGCGTATTCCTCGCAGGCTGCGCATTGCCACACCGGAAGTGGGATTCCCCAGTAGCGGGTACGGGAGATGGCCCAGTCGGGGGCGTCGCGTAGCCCTTGCCCAAAACGTCCATCTTTCAAATGCGCCGGAACCCACTGAATCTGTTCGGCGTTCTTCAAAAGCTGCTCCTTCATCTTCGTCACCGCGATGAACCAGGAATCCACCGCCATGTACAGAAGTCGCTTGGAGCATCTCCAACAATGCGGGTAGTCGTGCCGAATGGTTTCGTCCCGCAGCAGAACGCCTTTCGCGTCCAAATCCTCAACGATTGCCGGAACGGCTTCCCACACGTCACCCTTCCGCCACGACTCTGGCCCTACAACGGGAAGAAAGTGTCCCCCCCGGATGTCTACGGTCTGAATAAGGGGAAGATGCTCATCCTGGCCCAGACGAAAATCTTCGTCTCCGAACGCCGGAGCAATATGCACAAGGCCCGTACCCTCCTTATGACTCACGAATGGCCCCGCGACCACGCGGAAGGCGGGAGTAGTAGGTTCGACAAACCGATAGATGGGTTGATAGGCGTGCCCGACGAGAGTGCTGCCGGTAAATTCCTCTTCGACGGAGTATTCCTCCCGAATAACGTCGGCCAGACGGTCTTTAGCGACAATCCAAATTTCTGGACCAACGCGAGCGCGGACATAGCGCAAATCTGGATGAACAGCAATCGCGGCATTCGCGGTGAGCGTCCACGGTGTTGTTGTCCACACGAGAAGATACGTATGTTCTTCATCCTGAAGGGGGAACTTTACCGTTACCGAGTGATCGGTAACTTCTTGGTATCCCTGTACTGCTTCAAAATTCGACAACGGCGTTTCACACCGCGGACAATACGGCGATGAACGGAGACCACGGTACACAAGTCCTCGGTCCCACGCGGTTTTGAAGACCCACCAGGCGGATTCCATGAACGAGGCGTCCATCGTCCTGTAGGCCTTGCTGTAATCTGCCCATCGCCCAAGACGATGCAGCAGTGCGGTGAATTCTTCGACGCGGCTCAATACAGTAGACCGGCACTTCGCATTGAACTTTTCGATGCCATATTCCTCAATCCCGCGCTTGGTTTTGGTTCCGAGTTCCGCTTCTACCATGTTCTCTACGGGAAGCCCGTGACAGTCCCACCCGACGCGCCGATCCACCAAGAATCCCCGCATCGTCCAGTAGCGCGTGACAGTGTCTTTAATAGTCGTTTGGAGGACGTGTCCGTAGTGCGGATAGCCGGTTGCGTACGGCGGCCCATCATAAAAGGAGTAGCGCTTCACGTTCTCCCTCCGCTTCAGGCTTTCCTCAAACGTGTTCTCGGTTTTCCACCAACGCAGCACCTCTTGCTCGATGGCGTCAGGCTGGAACGCCGCAGGGCCGGCGTGCCGCGCCTTCGGTACGTCAACGCGCTCTGGCGTCATTTGGCCGCTTGCGGACGCGGCTTCCGCCGCAGGCGCGGCAAGCGCGGCCGGGGCAGCCGCGACAGCCATCCCTTCTTACTTTCTTCGACGACATCGCGGTAGACCGCGAGCACGTCGGCGGTGTGCTTCTTCCAATCCACTTCTCCCAAATCCTCACAATGGACGACAACGGCCTGCGCCTCCGGATATCCGTGCACGTCGCAGAGGAGCTTCTTGTCCCCCTCGCGCCGCAGAAGAATCCGCCCGGCCTTTCGACAGAGCGCCTTGAACCCTACCCGCGCTCCAAGCATCCAGGTCTTCAAGAACACATTCGTGCCTCGTTCGCCGAGCGGCACCCAATGGAAGGTGGCAATGATGTTCCCGGGGTAGAGATAGGGGATGAGTCCCTCGGGCGAGTGAAAGACATCGAGCTTTGCGGCAGAGAGAAACGCCGACACGAGCATGTGTGAGTAGAAGAAGGGAAGGTACGCCCGGTATTGGGTAAACGGAAAGTGACGGATTTCAACGTTGGGGCGACCCGCGAATTCGGTCACCTCGCTCGGAGGCGTCCGGGCGTCCAAGAACACGACGAAGGTGTCGCCTTGGTTCGCGGCGACCAGCCGACGGAGCAGCTCCCGCGTGTAGGCGGCGATTTCCGGATGGTATTTGTGGTGCTCCGGAGCCAGAATGTGGGCGTCGAAGCCAATACGCATAGCGTGGACCCTTAGGTTACATCACTTCCCGCTTTTCCACGCCAAGCAAGTCAAAGACTTTTGCCAGGACGGTCTGTGCGGTGACGGTGAGTGCGAGGCGCATGCGGAGGAGATCGCGCTCCTCCGTGCGAAGCACCGATACCGTGTCATAAAACCGGTGGACGGCGCGCGCGAACTCGAGCGTGTACTGGGGGAGACGCTGGATTTCCCACGTACGCACGATGTCCTCGAGGACCTCCGGAAGTCGAAACGCGAGCGCGAGCAGGTGTGCTTCCGTCTCGTGGAGAGAGGCCGTGCTCGTTTCGGGCCGCCCAAGTTCCAACGACCCGTACACGAGGTTCCGTTCCTTCGCCTTACGGAGAATCCCGGCGAGTCGAACGTAGGCGTACTGCACGTAGTACACCGGGTTTTCTTCCTTTTGCGCACGGGCCAGATCCAGATCGAGATCCAAAGGACTGCTGAGCGGCTTTGCGGTGAGGAAGAACCGCGCAGCGGACAAGCCGATCAGATTCAACAGTTCATGGAGGGGCACGGCGGTCCCTGCGCGCTTCGAGAGTTTCTTTGCCTCCCCCGCGCGCACGACCCGCACGAGGTGCGCGAGCACCACGCGGAGCCGCTGGTGATCCTCGCCAAGCGCCGCGAGCCCGGCCTGGAGAGGAAGAATGTGTCCCTGGTGGTCCGCCCCCCAGAAGTCTACGAGGAGCTGGAACCCGCGACGGAGCTTCTCCCGGTGATAGGAGATGTCGGAGGCCAGGTATGTGAGCTCTCCGCCCTGCTTCACGAGCACGCGATCCTGGCTGTCGCCGAAGGCGGTGGTTTTCAACCAGACAGCGCCGTCGCGCTCGTACGCGTAGCCGCGGCTCCGAAGTGTCTGAAGAACGTCTTGCACCTCGCCCCGCTCGTGGAGGGTGGACTCCAAGAACCAGACATCGTACCGCACGCCGGCGACTTCCTCAAGGAGTCGGCGGATCTCACGGACCGCCACCTCCACGGCGCGTCGCGCGACCTCGGCTTTCACCGCGTCGTTCTGGAGATCCTCGAGTGAGAAGGTATGCCCGCGATCTTCTACCATCTCCTCCCGGACCTGCCCCGCGATCGCGAGGATATCTTCCCCTTGGTACAGCTCTGCTGGGTACTCGACGGTTTGACCTTCAGCCTGAAGGATGCGCCGCAGCACCGATTCTCCGTACCGCGCAACCTGCAGCCCCATGTCATTCACGTAGTACTCGCGGGTTACCGCGTAGCCGGCGTTCGCAAGCACATTCCCGAGGACATCCGCTGCAAAGAGCGCCCGGCCGTTGCCCACGTGGAGAAGGCCGGTCGGGTTCGCAGAGACAAACTCGAGGTTAATGCTGATCCCCTGCCCTTCGTCCGAACGCCCAAGGGTTGGCCCCGCCTCGATGAAATCGTCAACCTTGGCGGAAAGCCAGGTTGGGTTGAGGTGCATATTGAGAAAGCCCGGGACGGTCGCTTCGATCTTCGCCACAAACGGTGGCGCTTGAACGTGTCGGGTGAGGACCCCGAGCACATCCATCGGTCGCATCTTCCACTGCTTGCTCAACCCCAGCGCGACCGGCGAGGCGTACTCCCCAAGCCGCTTGCCCCCAACGTCGGGCGGATATTCGACGGGAATGTCGGGAACGTCGCCGCGCGGAAGATCACCGGCTTCCTGCCCGCGCCGAATCGCATCGGCTATCGCCACGCGGAGTTCTGAACGGAGATTCACCATGGGGGTAGTGTACTCTGTGCGTATGAGTCTCGCCGAGCATCGCGAAGCGCTTCGGCGCTACCGTATTCTTGAAACCTTCGAAGCGGGTCTTGCCCTCACGGGACACGAAGCGAAGTCCGCCAGGCGGGGCACGGTATCGCTCAAGGGCTCGTTCGTGGTTCTGCGCGGAGAGCAGCCGATGCTCATTAACGCGCACATCGGGAGCTTTCAGCCGAAAAACGCTCCGTCCGGATACGACCCTCGCCGGGCGCGGCCGCTCCTCCTCCACAAGAAGGAGGTCCAGCGACTGCTCGGCAAACGCGCCGGAGAAGGGTTGACATTGGTGCCACTTCGACTCTATACTCGTTCCGGCCGAATCAAGGTGGAAGTCGGCCTCGCCCGTTCAAAATCCAAAGCGGATCAACGCGAAGCCATCCAAGCCCGCGAAGCGGAACGCGAAATTCGTCGCCTTGTTCGCGGGAAAGTGTAAGGGCCTGCAGGGTCTCGACAGGAGGATGGTCTGTTCTCGGCGCGTCGAGTGCGCACGTGGCACTCGTAAATCTCTCGCGTGCGTCGAAAGACATGCGAACGTCTTTCAGCGGGTGAAGGCCGCAATCGCGCAAGCGTTTGCGCCAGCATTCGCACCTGCGATCGCGTAACTGCTGATCGCCATCGGCCTCCCATCGCCTTGGGGGGAGAGTCCGGTGCCATTCACAAGGCTTGAGTCGTCCTGGTTCCTGTACAGAGCGCCTGACCTCGCACATAGGACGGTCCCGGAATCTCGTCCGCTCCCTGCTTCCGGTGATCGTCAACGCTCGAGCGGACTACGCGCGTAGAGCGGGATCACGACTTCCCTTCTGGACGTGGGTTCAACTCCCACCAGGTCCACCATCAACGTTTTCGAGTGCTTTCCGGCCTGTAATTATGGCATAGGTAAGCGACAAACCATCGGTTCTAAATCCGGTGGCTTTGTAGTAGACAGGATTTTTCGTGAAGCAGAGACGAATGAGGGTCTGCCGAGTGGCTAAATCGCCGCTTTCCCAGCGTAAAACGGGCTTGGAGAGGTAATCCGTGACCTGTTCGAGGGCGGTTCTAAAATCAATTTGCTCATCAACGTACCGGCGTAGTTCCTGACGGACAGCAACGCGGTCTTTCTCTAGTGCCTCAATTCTCGCTTCATAGGCTCTCGCGGCTGCCGTGCTGGTGGTGCTTGCGGCACGAGTGGCGAGTTGCTCGACCTGTCTCCCAATCTCCGCGTCTTTCTGCCGGAGGCTTTCCTGGTACACGCTGAGATTCTCCAGTCGCTCCTCCCACCGCTTCTGAAGGTTTGCTTTCGAGAGTGCCAGCATCTTTTTCGTTGGTGTGATATCGCGGAGGAGCGCCGTAAAGTCCTCTTCCAGCTTCTGTGCACGAACTGCTTTCCCGTAAAACGCACAGTCCTTTCTGAAGCAGTAGTAATAGGGATAGCTGCTGCTCCTTCCCCGAGAGTGTCCCGCCGTCAGCTTCCCCCCACATACGCAGCGGACATAGCCCCGCAATGGAAACTCGGGACGATGATAGATGCGGTCGTGGGTGCCGACAGTCGCCTTCAACCTTTCTTGGATGCGCTCATACGTGGCGAGCGAGATCAGCGCATCGTGCTTGCCTTTCACGCGCTGCACGTTCCACTTCGGATATTCCAAATACCCCGCGTAAAAGATGGCGCGGTTCAGCAGCCTACTGACATGCTCGATGCGCGGCTCTCTGTAAAATCGCCGCTCCGCTAAGAACCTCATTACGTCCGCTTGCGTGTCAAAACGTCCGCTCGCATATCCCTCCAGTGCCTCTGCCACGATAGACGCCTCCGGTTCCTTGCGACGCATAACTTTCCCGTGCTCGGGTTCTTTGACGAACTTCAAGCCGGGGAGCGTGTCGGGGAACGTCCAGTATCCGCGCTCTAATCTCGCTTTCATTTTGTCTACCACCTGACGCGCGTTCTGTTCCCTTTCCAACTGGCCGCTGGCAACAAGCATCGTCTGAATAAACTTCCCTTCCGGTGTTTCGGAAAAATCGTGCTTGGGAGATATGAGCTGCGCGTCGCAGTCTCCAATCAACTGCTTTAGTTCCCAGTACCCACCCACTTCGCGACTGAACCGTTTTAGGTCGTCAATAATGACGGCGGTTTTCTCACGCTGCTCTTTGCGCTCTTGTAGGAATGAAATCATTTTCCTCATCGCCGGTCGGTCGGTTTTCGCGCCGGATATTCCTGGTTCCTGAAAGACGCTAAGGATCGTGTAGCCTTTCTCACTGGCGAACTTCCGGCAGATATGTTCCTGCGCGTCGTTCCCGTGGCCGTCAGCAAGCTGGCTCTTGCTCGATACCCGCGTATAGATGACAGCTGTGAGTTTCTCCGTGTTCATCGTTTTTTATTTATGTCCCTCGTTGCCCCTCGGTACTGATCCACAATCCGCCGCACCAGTTCAGCCACCGTGATCCCAAGTTTTTTCGCTTCCTTCTGAAGGAAAGCAACCTGCTGCTGCGTGAGGCTGAAGACCAGCTTAGGCATCGGCATAACTGTAGTGTACCCGACTAGCAAGACAAGTCAAATGGTGTTTCAGGGATCACCTTTGGCGCTTCCCGTCTCCATGGCGGTAGGTTATCGTGAGGGGTAATCCCACACGGCCCGACAGACCCCGCACACGAACCGACTCTCCATCGTCTCGTCGAGACACCAATTGGTATCTTCGCATGGAGCTTTGGTCGTATTGGAGTACGGTGGTGTCCTCTCAGGTGTTCCCGACCCATAGGTGGCCAAACTTCTCTGTAAGGTGGGTTGGTCATGTATGGAGGGCGTCTCTCGCGGATTCGTGCTCACCTCATAGGTGGCCAACCCTTTGGAGGGTCTGGTGTTGGCCCCCTTTGGGAGACTCCATACCCACCTGCCATCCTGTCCAAAGCCCTCACGCACTGAGACAACTCCCAGGACCTTCTTTGCGCGGCGGAGGGTTCGTTCTGAAAGACCAACCGACCGCGCCTTCTTCTTCGTTTCGTCTGCTTCTACTGGCTCTCCTGAAAGTTGCTCAAGCAAAAACTCTTTAGCTTCATCGAGTTCGGCTCGTTCGTCCTCGGAGGCATCCGGTTGTAAGAGGGCTTGGGGAGTCACCCCGGTTTCCTTCCCCCAGAGAAACTGGCCGTTGGTGACTGCGAACGTCAGAGCTGGGGGCATAGGTGCAAGATTATTCTTCAAACACGCAATAACCCGTTCTCGCTCATCCCCTGGGTTCGCTCCTACGAGATGCACAGTGCGTGCCGCACCTACAAAGGCGATGGAAGCTTGACCACGGTAGATCGCCCTATCTCGCTGTGACTTCGTAAGGTGAAGGATGCAGACGATGGCGACTCCATAGCGTTCCGCGAGGCGTGCGAGCGGAGCGAGTACCGACCGCACCGCCGCGTCTCGGTAGGTGTCTAGCTTTGCTCCGAGATAGGCGCTGATGGGATCAATGACCACCAGCGCATACCCGCCGGAGGCGAGAATGATCTCTATTTTGGCGAGGTCGTCTACAAGTGACGGCTGTCGTTCGTTTCCTTGGGAGTCCCGGACAGCGGAGAACGCTTCGACCTTCGTAAGGTCCGCTCCCATGTCTTCAAGGCGGGGCCGCACGGTATCCGCGAGCCCGTCTTCCGCCGTCAGAAGAAGAACCTTTGCAGGATCACGTTTCGCGTCGTCCCCTGGCAGAGGATTCCCGAGGGTGACTGCGGTAGCGAGCGCGAGGGAGAGCCACGATTTATACGTCCCCGGGTCGCCCTGAATGACGCAGAGTTTCCCGAGCGCAATGCGATTCGTCCAGAGCCAGCGGACTTCCTCACGTTCAACATCCGACAAGCGGGTGAGTATGGGTTCACTTTGCTCGGCCCTCCCTCCTTTCGTCTCCTGCTCCGAAGGTTGGTAGCGAGCGGCGGAGCGGGCAATAGAGCGCAACTCTCTCTCGTGGAGCGGCGGAGAGAACCTCCCGTCGTTGTTGATGCCTTTCAAGCTCGCGTAGATGAACTGTTCGTCGAACCCCTTGTCCCGCAGGTGCGCGGCAAAAGAGAAGGCTGACACATTCCTCGCCCCTTCCGAGACCACGCCCTCTTTGAGCGCTTGGTACCCTGAGGACGAGAGGGACTCTCCTTGGAGACCCCAAGCGCGTCCGAACTCTTCTCCCCAGGAACGCGCGTTCTCCACTTCCAGTATTGGATGCTTGTTCAGGAATCGGTACGGACGCCTCTCCCCAAGCTCATTGGGAATCACCGACGGGGGAACGAGCACATAGCCTCCCGCCGCCTTGATGTCTAGGACCCCTGCTTTCACGGGGGAGTTTTCGGAAGGACGCCGCTCCCGAAACCAGAGATGCCGTCCCCCGTTCGGCGTGGCCGACTGCAACGTGGGAACGTTGTCCGCTTTCTCCGCCAGGCCAGGATCGTCAATATCCACAAAGGCGAGGCCGCCCCAGCCGCCGAGCAAGGCGAGGTTTGCGTCCGGCGCTTCCTGAAACCAGCGGATGATCTCTTCCCGCTTCGGGCGCTCCGTCTTGAACGACTCCCACTTGCTCTCCGGCAACAGGCGGAAGTGAGGACGCTTGTTGCCAGGGTTGATCGGCAGCGGGCAGAATCCGGCATCCCAGTAGCGGAGGGCGGCGGAGAGCATACCTTGCGCTCCCGGTGCCGAAGTCGGTACGCTGGTACGTGAAAGCTGCGCTTCGTTTCCTCGGGGCGCGCTTTTTATGGCGTCACTCATTGGTGCCTCCTTTCAGGCCGTCGAGAATCTGCAACTGAACGCGATCAATTTCCTCGACAACAGTCATTAGTTCCGCGTCGGACATTTCCTCCTCAGAGAAGAACTGCCGGGCTTCCTTGAGTGTGATCACGGCTGTCGAATCCGCGCCTCTTCGTAGAGGCGGTCCTTTATGGCCTTGAGTTGCACAACGAGGTGAAACGCTGGGAGTTTCAGGGTTCCGTTTCGGTAGGCCGAGACCATCTCCTCCAGTGATGCTTCGCGACGGAAGACAAATTCCCCGTGACGGGGAAGATCACCCTCAATCCGAACGAGGGGAAATCCAGCGGTGACCAGCACTGCGGCGAGACCGAGAGAGTCAGTCCGGTATTCTGCTTCGTTTTCGTCCATATCATCAGCGTCCAGAAACCGTTCAGTGCTCCGCAAGGGCTACAACTTGTCACGTCTCATCACTTCTGTTACAGACTGTTCGTGAAAGGACATCAATCTTTTCTGACAGACCCAAGAGAGTCTTTGTAACTACAAAACACAAGTAGTCACGGGGGTACACTCATTGAGCGCGAGCGGAGCGTTGTCTCCCTCCCCGATTCTGTCAGGCTCAACAAACAAGGAAGAATCGTCTTCCCAGAACGATTGGAACCCTTTCCCCTCCGAAAGAGGAGACCCTCTTCTTGGAAGAAGGTCGGTGATATTTCCTCGGCTACTTACTCCCCGGACATTTCTGGCGAGGGGGGTGCCGGGTGCGCTCTTCCTTCGGTGCTATACGCGAACGTCCCCTTCCTCTTTTGAGGCGCTGCGTCAGCTTTGGCTGCCGGGTTCCGTCCGCCTGACGAACTCCACTTTCAAGTCTCCGCCGACCTGCTGGATGGCGAGCCCCTGCCCGGGACCAGCACGCTGCCCGTCCCGAATGGTTTTGTACAAGCCGACAAGCTGGTAGAAGCTTGCCTTGGGAAGTTTCTCTTCGATGAGGCCGAGGGTCTTCGCCGCGATTTCCTCCTCCTTGAGAAGGACGAGCTTTTTTATTTGGGAGGCAAAAGACTGCCATTCCTCCGGCGTCGGCTCCTTCAGGTACCGGGCGGTGCTCCGCTCGCTGAATCCGAGAGCTGTGGCGATCTGGACGACGGTAAAATCTAAGTCGCGCAGCGCGTGAGAGGCTGCGACTTTTGCGGGATGGGGCAGAGTTACCTTCGGAGGTTTCATGCAAGACCCACCATACCCGGTGGAACGCCAGGTAGTGAACTAGGTTTCGCCCTTCTATTCTTCTACCGCTTCAGGTAGAGGCACGGAGCACGGCGGAAGTTCACTCTCGGGTCATCTTCATCCAGACCGCTGCCAAGGGCGTACCCTTCGGTAACCGTGGTTGGTATGAAGTGCGGGTCAATAAGGCACCCTCTTCCTGTCCAGGTATCAATCCTCGTAAATGAGTGCTCCGGCTGGTGCGCATACTGAAACCGCTGCGTCCACAAAAGGAGGAGTAGCAGAATTATCGCAACGCTGAGCAAGAACGTTGCTGCAGCCCTTTGGCGTTCTGCGTGAACGGCATTCCAATCGTGGTCGCCGTGGTTCATGCGAAGAAAATTCACTCCTCCCTACGGGCAAACCTCGTAAACTAGCTTGGTATATTTCTCCCTCTCTTTACCGAATTCGGAGGCCTTTGCCAAGCATCCGGCTTGAGCCTTCTCATAACATTGCTTGATACAGGAAGCCACGTCGTCCACCGTCGGGGAGAAGGCACACCTGTTCGATTCAGTACACCGTTTCGCTTCCATGTCCGCATCAAACATGCACGTACCAATAATCGGCTGCTGCGTTTTGAGACGGCTCTCGAATCTCGTCAGTTCATTTACCCGATCCTCGTAGCAGGAGTGAATTCCGCTTGTGTGCGCTTCTGTCACATGAAACAACACCCTTTTCCGCTCCGGCGTGGCGGAAGGCGCGGCCAGCTTCCCGTACAGCCTCTCGCAATCCGTCACCCACACCGCCTGCCACTTCCCCGACTCTACTTCACAATCGGTCATTTTCGCGCACTTGCTTTCGCGCATCGGGATTGGACCGCTGTGTGGGAATTGACAATCCACGATGGGGTCCTTCTCTCCGCTAGCTGCTCGCACCGCTGGCTCCGGCGTCGGTTGCAGAAGAGGACCGTCGTACAAAGCGGAGCTCGGAGCGACAAACGGAATCCCTTGTTCCTGAACCGGCGATGGTTTGGGGAGAAGCTGATTCTGGCGTCCCGCGAACAGTACTCCTGTCGCGACGAGGACGCCGCCTAAGACGATCACCACGGGAAGCGGGGCGCGAAACATGGTCTCTTCAGAGAAGAGCATACATCAAGGGAGAGAAAACGCTAGTTATTGACTGTAGAACCATTGTCTGCATGTGCCTCACGTTTGGCGCATGGCAAGCAGGGATGTTCGAGCGCGGCTGGGGCAACGTATCCGCACACTGCGAGAGCAACGCGGGCTGTCTCAAGAGACACTCGGCTACCGTGCGGAGATTCACCGTACGTACATCGGTGCGGTAGAACGTGGCGAGCAGAACATCTCCATCCTGAACATCGAGCGCATTGCGAAAGCACTCAACGTATCGCTTGGGGAGTTATTCGGCGTGTTCCGATGATGCTGATTTTGCGGCTCTTTGCCTATGACCACGCGCAGTATATTGAAGTAAGGAAGGAAATAGGGATTGGACCTCCGCACGAATATTCGCGATCTCCTCTGCCGTGACAGCGTTGTGCGTGAGGGTATTCGCGAAGATGACGGTTGATATGCCGAGGAGAAATAAGAGTGAGGCGGACCGGAAGAGATGCATTTTGTGCTTCGCTTGTTCCTCCAGACTGGTGAGATGGTAAACATACGGATGCACAAACCCGGAGTATATGCGGAAGACTCCGGCGATGGCTTCCTCATCTATCGGCCTTCCGTAGATATTGAGCCAGTATTTCTTCACCATGCTTATAACCCTTTCGCTTCTCACTGAAGGATACAAACGGTAAAGGCGATCCGACACTTCATCCGGTGGGAACCCCTTTTCCCGTATTTGTTCATAGACATGACGATCCTGTGGTGAAAGAAATGGAAGCAAAGCTTTATATTGTGCACGCAACGAAGAATCGTCACTGTGGGGTATAGAGAAAGCCAGGCCGAGCAAATGGTATTTGAGCGCCTTTTCCTCCCGCTCCTTCTCATTCTTCAGTTCTCCAAAGAAAATTGCTTTGCCAAACGAAAGTTCAAGAAGCGGGCGAATGGCAAAGCTCACAATCGGGCGCTCGATGCTAGCCGCCACTTCTGCATAGGCGTCCCAGAATGCCTCAAGAAGGAGGTGCTGATGTACTTTCGGCTTCTTCAACACCCATCCTTCATGGATTACTTTCGGAACATAAAGCCCACTGCCTTTCAAATGCAGGGACTTGTACGCCGCCTGCTGTCGCACGCCGAGTTCGAGAATGACATCAAGAATTTTCCTAACGTTCTCTAGAACCTCTGTTTCGCTCATGGCTGGCACACTCTAGCACGAAGGTTCGCGCATTTTCTCCCCCTAAGCTCCCGAGGATGGGACCCATGCTGCCCGAATAAAGGGGTGGTAGTAAAAGAAAGGACGAATTACATTAGGGCCAGTATAGTTCTTCCCCCATTTTCCTCGCGGGGGGTACCCCTAGGCTCCACACCAAGACTTCCCACTATACTTCCGCGTGACTAACGAGCCGCAAGATTTCCAGAGAGCACCCGGAACGCCTCCAGAATGGCTTGAAACGGTTCTAAACCTGAGACACCATCTCCACCAGTAAAAGTGGCCTACATAGGCCACTTTTTTAACGCGGGCCGCCGCGGCGGTCTTTTTTTCGTTTCAAAGCTCTTAGCCAGACCAAACTCTCGTCGTTTCTGGGCTCTCGGAGATCCATTTGCGCTCCGCATGCGTTTTACGTAGTGGAGGAGGACCTTTCTTCTTGAAAAAGAAGATCGGCGTGTTTTTTCACAATCCAACGGGTCTTCAAAGCAAGGAGCGTGCTATGCATAGCACCAAAAAAGACGCCTTCTTTGCCAGAATGGAGGCATTAGGACTGGCTGTGACGTTTGATGATGTCCGTTTGAGAACGGGTCACGCCCAAGTGATGCCCAATCAAGTGTCGGTCGAGAGCCGTTTTTCGCGCTCCGTTCCGCTGCCGGTACCACTGGTCAGCGCAGCAATGGATACCGTGACGGAACATGCGTTGGCTATTGCAATGGCCAAACAGGGCGGTCTCGGCATTCTCCACCGCGGTCTTTCTGCGGAGGATCAAGCTGCGGAAGTGGCCCGGGTGAAATACCACCTGAATGGCATGATCGTACGACCGATCTGTGTCAAACCAGAGGATACCGTTCATTCGATTCTCGCTCGACGCGAGAAAAAGGGCTGGACCTTTCACAGCTTTCCAGTCACCGACGGAAATGACAAGCTCGTCGGCGTGCTGACGGGTAACGACTTTGATCTCTGTGATGATGACTCCCTGCCCGCGGAAAAAGTGATGACGCAGCAGGTGATTTATGCTCCAGAAGGAACGACCCTGGAGCAAGCCCACCAGCACATGAAGAAACATCGCTGCAAGGTGTTACCCATTGTCGACGGCGAAGGACGCGTCGTTGGCTTGTACACCCTGTCCGACGTCAAACGGATTCTGTCCGGCCTCGACAAGACCAATAATGTGGATGCGCGCGGGCAGTTACGCGTCGGTGCAGCCGTCGGTACGGGCGAAGAAGCCTTGCAACGGGTAGAAATGCTGCACCAAGAGAACGTCGACGTGATCGTCATTGATTCAGCACATGGCGATAGCGAGCCGGTTCTCGTTACTTTACGAAACATCAAAGCAGCGTTTCCCCACTTGGATGTCGTGGCTGGAAACATCTCCGAACCCGACAGTGCAGCCCGTTTACTTGAGGCCGGAGCCGATGGCATCAAAGTCGGTCAAGGACCGGGGTCCATTTGCACCACGCGCAAGATTGCTGGTGTTGGTTGCCCTCAAGTCACAGCCGTCTACAACTGCGCCCGGGTAGCCGCCGAGTATGATGTACCGGTCTGTGCCGATGGAGGCATCCGGTATTCCGGCGACATTCCGATTGCTCTGGCAGCCGGAGCTGATTCTGTGATGCTCGGTAATCTCCTGGCTGGCACCAAGGAAGCGCCTGGACCAGTGACGTTCTACCAAGGACGACAGTGGAAAGGATACCGAGGCATGGGATCGCTCGGAGCGCTGGAGGCGAACGCCGCTTCCCGCGAACGATACCGGCAGACTGGCAAGCACTTCGTTCCGGAAGGAATTGAAGGCTTGGTGCCCTACAAGGGTGAGCTTGCGGAGATTCTCCCGCAGTACATTGGTGGCTTACGGAACGGCATGGGATATGTCGGTGCCGCCAGTGTAGCTGAATTGCAGGCTAAGGCTGACTTCATTCGGATTACTGTAGCCGGTGAAGATGAGTCACATCCTCATGACGTAGTGATTACCAAAGAAGCTCCCAACTACCAACGAGGTGACACATGAAACACTCGCTTGCTTCGCTCCTCTCCAATCATCGGGTGGTAGCGATCGTCGACAATCAGTTCGGCGATACTGGGAAAGGCAAGATGGTCGACCTGATGACGGAGTGGGCCGACATCATCGCCCGTGGCACCGGCGGAGACAATGCTGGTCACACGGTGTATCACAATGCCCGACGCTACACACTCCATGTACTACCATCCGGCATTCTACGTGCAGACGGTAAGCTGAATGTGATTGGGAGTGGCGTAGCGCTTAACCCGCGCACGGCCTGTCAGGAGATCGATGGTCTGACACAGGCTGGCGTCTCCTGTGACAGTTTGCGCATCGCGTACAACGCCAAACTCGTTCTCCCCCAGCATGTCTTGGTGGATCATCTCAAAAACCAACCAGGGGTGCTGGATCGGATCGGCACGACCAAACGTGGTATCGGCCCGGCGTATCGCGACCACTATGATCGGAATGGATTGATTGTGAACGACCTTTTCAACCCCGACATACTGGCCCCCAAGGTTCAACGGAATGTCGCCTCCCTTCTCCCTTTTCTGCGTCACTCTGATCCTGCCGTGGTGAAGGAGGTGATGATGCATGAGTTGCTCGAACAGGGTCGCTTCTATCGACCGGACACTGTGTTGGATGTCGCGGCCATTGTCGAGTGTTACCGAGATTGGGGGAAACGCCTGCAACCCTTTATCGGCGATACCGATCACCTGGTCCGAACTTCGCTAGCTCAAGGTAAACGGATTTTGCTTGAAGGCGCCCAGGGACTCCTGTTGTCTATCGACTACGGAACGTATCCATACGTGACTGCTTCTGACTGTTCCATCCGAGGTCTTACCCGAGGTGTCGGGTTGCCGGAAGGTGCAGTGGACTTCACGCTGGGAGTGACGAAGGCCTTCTACATGACGCGTGTCGGTGAAGGGCCCTTGCCCACAGAATTGGGCGGCGTTTCGTCCGCTACGTGGTGCGGACAGCCAAGGGCCGACCGTACCACTGAAGCGCTTCTGTATGCTACCGCGTCTCTCAACAGCGATGATCCATTCCAGCAAGGTGTCGCTATTCGCCGCATTGGTGATGAGTATGGCGCCACCACCGGCAGACCGCGACGTATAGGCTGGCTGGACTTACCACTGCTACGGTATGCAGTGCGTCACCATGGACCACAACTGGCGCTGACTAAAGTCGATGTGCTTGATGAATGCGACACGATTCAGGTCTGCATGGCGTATATCTATCGAGGACCGCCGCGCTATTGGGCGGGAGCGCACCTTCAGCCGAGTGACCACATCACCTGTGCCATCGTGGACCCAGACATCCTAAGGTACTGCGAGCCAGTGTATCGGCGGTTTACCGGTTGGCGGGCACAAACGAGTGAGCTTATCTCGTCAACCGAGTTGCCGCCTGCGTTGGAAGAGCTCATCACATGCGTAGAAAGGGAATGTGAAGCTCGGGTCAGACTCATTTCCGTAGGCCCTGATCGAGAACAAACAGTCTACCGATAAGTTGTTCACGAAAAGACAGTAACCGCCAACGCTTCGGCCGCGGCGGTTTTTTCTTGGTTCCAAATCTCTCAGCGCACGAATTGCTCGGGAAGTTTCGCACTCTCCGCTAGCTGTGAAAACGTGTGTATGTCGAGCACAAGAGGATTCCAAAGTAGACCGACTTGCTCCACCAGCAACAGAACAAAAAATAGCCTCGCAGCAAGCTTACTGGATCCAGGCTGAGCAAAGAAAGTCGTTTGTGCAGAAAGACCACTGCTGCTAGACTGACGAGGCTTCCTTAAGGAAGCGACGCGTTCTTTTACCACGGATCAATGCCCGAAGAGTTCACTGGGAGTTTTATATGCGCATCTACGACCGACTGTACGGGAAACTCTCCTGTTCGCACGACGATGAACGGCTTTTCCAGACACCAGAGCTGACGCGGCTTCGCCGCGTCTCGCTCTCCGCTGTCCCGACCTGGCTGACACCGACAGGTGTCTGCGCGAACAAGTTCGAGCACACGGTCGCCGTCGGACACCTCGCACGCATCGCGGGGACAGTCCCCGAGTTTCGAGCAATTGCGCGCGACCTCTATTTCGCGGCGCTCGCGCACGATCTCGGAACACCGCCGTTCTCGCACATCAGCGAGCACTTCTTGAAACGTCTCCTCAAGCGAAATCATGAAGAGTTTGCCGAGGAAGTCATCGATGGGTCAGAGTTTGCGGAGGAGGTCTTGAGGCAAGGCGGTTCTGTTGATCGCATCCTTCGTTTCGTCACGGGGAAAGAATCCCCGTTAGCGACCTTCTCAACGGCTCGATCGATATCGATAACCTCGACAACACGCTGCGCTACGGACACAGCATGGGGATTCTTCGTGAAACGTCACTGTCCTACTCGCCTGAGAGCATTGCGCGCAAGTATCTTCTTCACAACGGGCGCCTCTATCTCGATGGGTCCGTCTCCACGGAAGTCTACCAGTGGGCAGTGTGCCGAAAGAAGGTCTACCGATACGTTCACTCGCCGCCGAATATTGTGGGAGGGATGATGCTCTATCGCGCACTGGATTTCGCGGCGCGGGCGGGGGAAGTCCCGAAGAGCTACTTCACGATGACGGATGGAGAGGCGTATCGGTACCTTTTGGAACAGTGCAACCCCCGTACGCAGGTGCTTGCCCAGCGGGCGATGCGATGGCAGTTTTACGCCCTGGTTTTCAACTTTCGGACACACGCGCCCAGCGAAAAACTTCGGGAGTTCGTTGAGAACCTCGAGACCCGCAGCTCCCTGCCGGACGACCTGTCAACAGCATTCAGGATTCCTCAGGAAGACATCTGCGTGTACTGCGGGAAAAGCCGCGCGTGGAAGAGCATAGACCTCCCGCTTCTCTCTCCGGATGCAGATATTCCCGCGCCAGTGACGCCACTGAAGCCAGCCTGGATGGTGCAAGCCTACTTGTACCCGGAGCACGCATCCTTGAACGAAGCGGTGAGCGCTCGCGTGAAGGAAGTCATTGGATGTCTTTCGTGACGTTTGAGGCCGGGATGGATGACCGGCCTCTTTTTTCTTATTCCCGCCCGGTAAGGAACAGCTCCAAATCCCTCAGCTCGAAAGATGCACCAGCACCTCACACGATCCGACAAGCGCGAAAACGTATGTATTTCTCCACCAGCGGGTTCCAGATTTTCCCGACCTACTCCGATTCACTTCCCACATTTGTGAGGAGCTGCGCGACGCAGATTTGATCAGCCGCTTGATAATCTCTTCATCACAAAGTCTTTCACACGGAGTGCCGCTTCGAGGGCATGCTGGCACTCCTCGCGGGTGAACGGCGAGTAGTCTCCTGGGTACCTCGTCTCCACGTAGTAGCGACCGAGTGTTTTTAGATCGTCCTGCAGGACCCGCACGCCTTGCACGCGCGGTTCAACAAGACTGGCAAGCGCAATGAGATCGTGCGTCTTTGGAAACTCCAGACGATGCCGAATGAGGAGCGCCTTCAGGTACTTCTCGGCTATTTGCTGCGCAAGAAAACATCCTGTACTCGGCGCGCCTTCCTTGAGAACTGCTTTCGCGGAAAGTTCGTCTTCTTCGGCTTTGCGGATCCATTCGTCTTCTACACGTTCAGGAACGTTCATAGAGAACTTTGCCTTTTTGGATCACATCACGAACAAAGAAATCTCCGCGATCCAGGCGACGCTTGACGCCCGTGGGCGTATACACGAGGATGTCCAGCGGCACACGCCTACCCCAGAGTGCGCCATCAATATCCCGCGCGACGCCGCGAGTTGATTGTGTCGTCTCTTTTATGACAAACAAGTCTACGTCGCTGTCCGGCCCCGGTGTCCCCCATGCCCACGAACCGAACAGGATGATCTTTTCGGGTTGAAATTCCCGGACGATCGTGTCCGTGATGGTCTTCAGATGTTGTTGGACTTCCCTTTCCTGCATTTCCGCGGTCTTAAGGAAGCTTCAGTGCGCGAAGAGAGGAAATCTTCCGTGCGCGTCCCGCGCGTACATCCGCTTCCGCGCGTTCGAGACTTGCGAGAAACTCCGGCCCGAAGAAGCCGAAGTCGGCCGCGAGACGCTCGAACTTCCCGGCATCAACCTCAATGCGGAGGATGCGACGGCGCGTCCGCGAGCCGGCGCGAATGTTACAGGAAGGCTTGCCATGCAAAAACCCTACCACGCAAGGCAGGAAACTTCCACAGCCAGTGCGGTTCCAAACCCCTCACCGCGTAAGTTGTGCTGGTAGTCTCGTGTTCTCCGACAGGCGCGAAAACACGTGGATTTCCAGCATCAGCGGGTTCCACATTAGGTGTACTTGCTCCACAGTTGAATGGGTGCTTTCGTCGTCCAGGGCGACGCAAACTCCTTGATGAAATACCACATCTCTCTCATACTGCTCCGCATGGTACTGGGAGAGAGAAAAGGAGAGAACAAGAAGATACTTCTCTCTAATAAATGGATCACCGTGTGGAAGGAATCTTTTTACCTTCCAAATGGCACATTTATTCCTGAATATTATTTTGTCCAGAAGCCCGACTTCGTAATAATTGTACCGCTCCTCAAAACGAAAGAGGTGCTGATGTTGCACCAATGGCGCCCAATCCCTCAGTCCCCCATTTATAACCTTCCAATGGGTTTCGTTGAGCCAACGGATTCGTCTCCCCTTGCAGCAGCGCAACGAGAGTTTGAAGAAGAAATTGGATATACCGCAGAAACATGGATCGAACTCGGATCCTACTGGCGTGCACCGAGTTTTCTTACCACAAAAGCGCACATATATCTTACGTATTGTACAAAAGGTGTCCGGTCACAGGCAAGAGACATTCAAGAGGCAGCCAACGTGAAGAAGATGGACATTCCAACCGCGAAAAATCGGACATCAGATTTGACGTCCCTGACAGCCCTCCTTCTTGCTGAACAGTGGTTACAGAAAAAAGCTCGAACGACAACCGTCCGAGCTCAAAAGATTTCTTGGCAACGTCGGAATGTCCGTGGACAGAACCGATCCTGATCCGTAGAGAGGCTGCGAATCCACCACGTTCGTTCTTTCACTCCAGCTTTTCGACGCGGACCCCGATGAGCCGGAGAGGTTCGCGACGGGGATTTTCGCGCGCATCAAAGAACGGCAGGAGGAGTCGCAATGCCTGCTGGTGCAACTCTTGAAGCGTGTGGAGTGATGGTGTGGATGTTGAAGCGCGAGAGACCGTTCGGAAATTCGCAAACCGAACGGTGAGCACGACGGTACGAAACCGGTGAAAGCCCTCGGCTTCCAGTCGGCGCAGGACGCGCGCACAGAGAGTGGAGAGATGCTCGCCAATGATGCGGGAGTCGAGCGTATCGACGTTAAACGTTTCCTGCGTGCCGACAGACTTCGCGGTGTACGCTTCGTGGACGGGAGAGGTGTCCCGTCCCCAGAGTTTCTCGTACAGGTCGAGGCCCCATTTTCCGAGGAGGGTTTCCAGATCACTCCGCGAGTACGCTCGCGCGTCACGCACGAGGTGAACGCCGTTCGCATGAAAGAAGGCTTCGGTTTTCGGCCCGACGCCGGGAACCTTCCGAATCGGGAGCGGTGCAAGGAACGCCTCGGCGTCCTTCTCCTCCACGACCGTGAACCCATCCGGCTTCTGCAGGTCGGAGGCGATTTTCGCAATGAGCTTGTTGGGGCCAACCCCAACTGACGCCGTCAGTCGCTCCTGCTGGCGAATTTCCTCTTTGAGGCGTCGGCAGAGAGCGACGGCGCGCTGCACAGAACCGGTGTGACTAAGATCGAAATACGCTTCGTCCACGCTCCGCTGCTGTACGAGCGGGACAGCGGCGCGGAGGAGAGCCATGATGCGGCGCGAGATGTCTTCGTACCGATGGTAATTGCCGGGTAAGAAGATCGCTGCCGGGTCCCCTCTTCGAACTGCGGCTTGAGAGAGCCGCCAGGCAATCGTGATCGGCATTGCCGAATGAATCCCATACGCACGCGCTCGATAATTGGCAGTCGAGACGACGCCGCGCCCCGCGCCGCCACGCGGGTCCGCGCCCACGACGATGGGAAGCCCCTGAAACCGCGGCGTATCCCGCTCTTCAATCGCCGCGAAGAACGCGTCCATATCGAGGTGGCCAATGATGCGCGACATCGGGGACGTTCACTTTTCGTTCGGTATTCCGAGTATACCAAATGACCTGTCCACGAAGAAGTGGAGGGAACAGTGTTAGAGCTCGCCGGGCGTAAGTTGAACGTCTCGCTGCTGACCGTCGCGAAAGATCGTGACGCGCAAAGGAGAACCTGTCCGTTCCTTCGTCAGAAGTTGGTGTAAGTGATCCACGCTGGTGACCGGGATGCCGTTGAGGGAGAGAAGAAGATCCCCTTCCTGGAGACCAACATCCTCGGCCGGACCATCCTCTTCGATGCCGACAATTCCGACCGCTGCCTCTGCCTCACGCCCGAGGGCGCGTAGGAGACTGCGAGGAAGCGTCACGGTCTGGCCTGCGATGCCGAAGTACGCCCGTCGGACCTTCCCGCGTGCGATCAATTCCCCCACGACCCAGTTTGCAGTCGTCGCGGGGATGGCGAGACCGATACCCTGCGCCATCGAATTGATCGCCGCGTTGATGCCGACCACGCGACCCTGCGTATCCACGAGCGGACCGCCGGAATTCCCCGGGTTTAAGGAGGCATCCGTTTGGATCATGTTCTCGATGAGTCTGCCGGAGGGGCCGCGGAGCGCGCGCCCGAGCGCGGAAACGACTCCGGCGGAGACAGAGCTCTGGAACCCGAATGGGTTTCCGATGGCGATGACGAGTTGCCCCACCTGGAGGACATCGGAATCGCCGAGCTCCGCGAAAGGGAGACCGTTCGCGGACACCCGCACGACGGCGAGGTCGGTGGTCGGGTCTACCCCCACCGTCTGCGCGGAGAGCGCGCGTCCATCGGTGAGCTGGACTTTCATATCCCGAGCACCTTCGACCACGTGGTGATTCGTGAGAATGAAACCGTCGGGAGTGAGAAGCACACCGGAACCGGCGCCGGGCATCAACACGCGCTGTGTTGGCATGCGCTTGCGTACGCCCATACTCACCACGGCTGGACCCACGCGCTCCACGACACCGATCACAGCGCGGGAATAGGCATCGAGCACTTCTGCTCGTTGCTGCGTTGCGGTTGCAGCTTCCGATGTTGGAGACGTTGGTGTCATCGTTTCACCCTTTCACCCAGGAAATGTTCAGTATTCGGTACCGGAGTCTTGTGTCAAGCCCACCCGCGTACAGTGGGAGGAAATCCGAACGCTCGTTTTGGTCCGACGGAGTTATTCGACGAGAATCAAACCGCGCATCGTATCCGCATGCGCGCTGCAGTGATAGGGGTACGCCCCAGGCGTGGAGAAGGTAACGGCATAGGTGTCACCGTTCTTGAGCGCTCGGGAATTCTGTGCCAGGAAGTAGGTGTGGCTGGGGTGGGCATCGGTGTTGACGTAATGTTCGACGGAGTCGTCATTCCGCCAGGTCACCCGCGTGCCCTGGCGAATCCGAATGACCGGCGGCGCAAAGGCGATATCTTTGAGATTCACCGTAACAGCCGACTGTCCTCGGAGGTCGAGGGCAGCGGAGGCTTTCGTGCGGTTGATCGCGAATTGGAAGTGCCCATCGTGACAGGACCCGTCCGGCCAGCAGGCTTGATACGTCACCGTGTAGAGCCCGTCAGGCGCGGACGGATCCATCTTCCGCCGCATGGAAAGCTTGTTGGCGTCAATCGTCGTGAGATCCATACCGTAATCTCTCTCGAGCGCGTCGCGAGCGTTACCGTTGTCCCCACCGTTGCGCTCGATGGCAATGAAGGATTGCGGCGCAAGGTCAAAGTTGAAATCGAGCACGACGTTGATCGGGGGCGCGGGAAGCGTCGTGCCGTGGGCGGGCGTGCTGCTCTCGAAATGCGCGCTCTTCTTTGGGGTACCGAAGGTCACCAGGGAGGCTGCTGGTGTGGGGGAGACTTCAGTAAGAGGAGCCTGTCCGAGCCCGGCGGGCTCGGACTGAAGTTCGTCCTCGACCGTGGGTGCCGGCGCAGTCGGTGTCGTGGGACGCAAGGCAAACGCCGCGATGACCACGAGAAGCGCCACGACGCCTACTCCGAAAAACAGCCAGGTTTTGTTCATGGGCCTGCTCACTATACACCACGGACCCGGGGGTGGCTAATGCGCAATGTCAAGAGCGCGATTGACATCGAGCCGTTCGCTTGGTAGCCTTCGCATGCAATTCAGCCGTGAGTCACACTTCCCATTCCTGGGCGTCCCCGCTTTGGTCGGCGGTTTGTTCCTGAACCGGCGCACCGGGTGAACGAGCGAATCCGTTCCCGGGACGTGCGTCTCATTGATGCCGACGGGAAACAGGTGGGCGTCGTACCACTGGAGGAAGCACTCCGGCAAGCTCGAGTCGCGGAACTTGACCTCGTGGAGGTAGATGCGACCTCTACCCCGCCGGTCTGCCGGCTCCTCGATTACGGAAAATACCAGTACGAGCAGGACAAGAAAGAGCGCGAGTTCCGGAAGAAGCGGAAGAAAGTGGAGGTGAAAGGGGTCCGGATTTCCTTCAAGATGGGCGAACACGACCGCCGGCTCCGGAGAGTCCTTGCGGAAAAGTTCCTGAAGGAGGGCCACAAGGTACGGGTGGAACTGCCGTTGCGCGGACGGGAGAAGGCACTCCGGCAGGTAGGAAAACAGGCGCTCGAGTCATTCCTCGAGTCCCTCCAAGAAATCGCCTTGGTGGAGGAGGCTGTGACTGCAACGCCGCGAGGCGGCTTGTCCGCTATCCTTGCCCCGCGCGGCTAGGGGTACCAAAGAACACTCCTTGGTGTCTTGCGCGGCGGAGGCGGAGAATGCTAGCCTGCAAAGCCATGGTCAAGCAGAAGACGCATAAAGCGGCGGCGAAGCGCTTCGTGCGGACGAAGCGCGGAAAGTTCCTGCGCCGCTACACGCAGCAGGATCACTTCAACGTCGGACGGTCGAAGAAGACGCTCCGCGGCCGACGACGGGACCGCACGGTCGCCGCATCCGACGTTCACCGACTGACGCGGCAGCTGCCCTTCGGACTTTCCTAAGGGGACTAGGGACTCGGGTCTAGAGAACATACGCTAGCACCTAGTCCCTAGCACCCTCTCGCCCAATGCCTCGCGTTAAACGCGGAACCATCCACACGAAGCGCCGCCGGCGGATCCTCCGGCAGACGAAAGGGTTTTCCCACCACCGGAAGAGCCACCTTCGCGAGGCGCGCCAAGCGCTCTTCAAAGCTGGGCAGTACGCGTACCGCGACCGACGGAAGAAGAAAGCAATCTTTCGCGGGCTCTGGCACGTGCAGCTCAATGCGGCGCTCCGCCCGCTCGGTCTCTCCTACAGCGCATTTGCGCACGCCCTGCGGCAGAAGCAAGTGCGCTTGAACCGGAAGATGCTCGCGCAGCTCGCCAAGGACTATCCAGAACTCTTCGCGAAAGTCGTCCGGGAGGTCCGGGCTTCCTAGCGATGCGGCGTGGGGGAAAGCTCCCGCGCTGCCGAACCACTAGAACAGCAGGAAGACGCGCGTGGCGAGAGCGGGCGCGTAGAATTGTGACACGAGGCCCAAGAGAACGATGCTCACCACCGTGAGCGCGAGCAGGAAGAGCGAGCGCTGGTTCATGGAGCAGAGAGTGAAGGATGCGCACGCGTGTGGTGCCCCGGAGACCAGCCTGGTCGCCGGTAGAGCGTAACACCGCAGGATGGACACTGGAGGCTGAACCCGCTCAAGCGCCGGAGCATCGAGCGTGGTGGAGTTTGCTCGGGCAGTGGTTGCAGGCACGTGGGACACCACGGCATCATCGGGAGCACGTCCACCGGCGGGCGGCGCCAACGCGGAAAGAACCACGGGCGACCCCGGATCGGTGCGCGGAGAACGCGACCGGAGAGACGGAACCGTTCAGAGAACTGCGGGGTGTGATACAGAAACCACAGGTAGAGGAGCGGGAGGATCAGGAAGACCACGGTGTAGGCAGAGAGTCGGATGCTCAAGAGGAAATCGAAGAGTCCATGCGTGACCCACGGGATCCAGAAAGCGCGCCGGAGATGCGCGGATCGCCCCAGGGGGTGTGAGAATGCTTTCGCGAGCTCATATCCCATGAGGCCGCCGAAGGCGATGTGCCCGAAGGTAGAGATGAGAAAGCGCAGGAAAAAGACGACGGCGAGGGTCCCGAACTCGAATCCTTGGAAGAGACGGAGGAAGTACAGGGTGTTCTCAACGAAGGCGAAGCCGAGGCCGGCAGCCATCCCCACTTGGACGCCGTCCACAATCTGGTCAATCTCAACCGCGCGCTGAAAGAGGACGCGGAGAAGGACGTACCGTACGCCTTCCTCGACCAACGCCACCACGCCAAACGCCAAGGCGAAGGCGACGAAGAGTTCGGTCACGCGTTCCAGCGTGAAGAACTCCGTGAAGAACGCACTCGCTGCGATCGGCGAGATCTGTCGGGAAACCAGGTAGACTCCTCGCTCGAGCAGGATCGCCGGGAGGACCGTGAGCATCCCCGTGGCAAAAAATCGGAGCACGACGCGCCCAGGCACACTCGGCTCCCCTTCTTTGAGATAGTACACCCAGAAAAGGACGACGACGGGCAGGAGCGAGAGCAGCCCGGCCAGCACGGTGAGCGCGATCGCGTCGGAGTTGGCGATCAACATCCTTCAGTTGACAGCATAGGAAAAACTCCGTACCATGGCAACGCTATTTCCCGTCACGATAGCGGTGTATGGTTTCCATCGTCACGAGAGAACAAGCGCTCAATGCACTCCGTCCGATCAAAGACCCGGAGTTGGGCTACTCGGTGGTGGATCTCGGTCTCGTCTACGACGTCACGGTATCCAACACCGGAGCATGCGAGCTCCGGTACACGCTCACCTCCCCCGCATGTCCCCTCGGCGACGTCTTGGAGCGTGATCTGCGGAATGCTCTTTCCCACCTGCCAGGGATTTTGGACGTCACGCTGACCCTGACGTTTGATCCTCCCTGGGGTCCGGAGCGGATTACCGAACCGCTCCGCCGCGAACTCCGGATGATGGGGCTGGCGGTATAATCTTCCTCGGGGGCGTTTTCTGCCTCCATAGCTCAACGGACAGGGCGCCCCGCACTAGAACGCGCGAGCATTCAGTGCGGGGCAAGCAGGCCTCCCTGCCCCGCACTATTTCTGTGTCCCTGTAGCTCAATGGATAGAGCGTAGGCCTCCGGAGCCTAAGATGCGGGTTCAATTCCTGCCAGGGATACCAAATAGTGCGGGGCGGAGCCTGAGATCGAGGTTCGATTCCTCGTGGGGGTACCAGGAGAAGAGAAAGTTACAGAGGCTCTTTTCACAGGAGAATCGAATGAAGGTGTTTCTGTTTTTGTATCCAATCCGGGAATACATCCGGGAAGGACAGGTGGGCAGGTGGCATCAAGACCTGCGCAAGAAAGGATACGACCCGGGGCGATTGAACGAGCTGATTGACGCTCGGTATCGAGAGAAGGACTACCAGGTTGTTTGGGTGCTCTTCGGTGAACCACACGCACCAGACCAGCCGAATATGAGAAACCTATCGCCTCTGGTAACGATCTACCTTGGCGAAGACGCGGCGATCTCGTGTGGAGTGACATTCGAAGAGCATGTTCGGGAAAAGCGCTACCCTGATCCGGCGAGTATCCTCACGCAGTTACCCGTCCCGATCGACCATCTGGTGCTTGGCGGATTTCACCAGTGGGATTGTATCGACACGCTGGCGGAATACGCGCACAAACAAGGTCTGGATGTCTTCGTTGATGAAGATTGCACGGAATGTTTCTTCTCACGAACGATGATGTTTGGCGCAATACCATTACATCGGACTCGCAAAGAGCAGGCAGCAGAAGTGACACGTGGTCTTACGGGAAGCGACTTTATTGAGCGAATTCGAAAGCGCCGTAAATCACGACCGTGGCTCGTCCAAATCTAAGCCGCCAGCCTCCTGGCGGCTTTTTCCTGTCTGGGTACCAGCAAGTACAGGTCGGTGTGCGAGAAAAATTAGGCCAGAGCGACGGTAAAAGAAAAGGACGTCACCAGTACTTGGTGACGTCCAGGCGTCAGAACTGTGTTAGATCCTAACGATGTTACACAGACGCTCCTCCTGCCTGCTGCGGAGTTCGGCGTACAGCCGAGGGTTCCGCATTGCAAGGATTTGGAGCGCCGAAAGAACCGCGTTCTTGGGATGACCTTCGTATCAACCCTCCTTTCCGTGTTGTAGGTTGAGTCTCTCCCGCCATCGTTCCGCCACTGCTCGTGCTTTCTTGGCGGCGATGCCCGTATAGAGAGACGGATTCGAGAGAATCTGCCGTTGGCGCGGCGTCATCCTTGCGAGGTAGCCTTGCATCTCCGCATTGCCGGCAACAACTTCTTCAAGCGGTCGCCGCATGCGCTGGGCCTGGAGCGTGAGTTTCCGTACCTCCTCGTATGCGTCAGGATGCCCGAGCGCGGAGAGCATGAGCTGAAGCGGCTCAGCAATCCCGCTCTTGCTGGCATTGAGATTGCGCTTGAGGTTTTCATGATCGACGGTGAGCGTCCGCATCGTTCGCGTCAGTCGCTTCGCGGTCGAAACCACATAGGCGATAACCTCGCCATACGTCCGCGCGGACGCAGAATTGGTAAGGTCGCGTTGGTGTTCGCTGATCTGGTCCATGAACACCGTCATGATACGCGGCATGACGATCTTCCAGAAACTCTTGCTGTTCTCGAAGTTGATGGGGTTGCGTTTCTGCGGCATGGTCGAGGAACCGACTTGCGCCGCTTCAAATTCCTCGCCTACTTCTCCGATTTCCGTCCGTTGGAGATTCCGCATGTCGTCGGACAAGTTGGCGAGAATGCCAGCCGTGATCGTGACTTCGCAGAAAAGGCGTGTCAACGCCTCCGGCGGCACGATTTGTGTCGAGTGTTCGGCTGGAGCGAGTCTCAACTCTGCAAGCACTTCCGCCTCGAAACTTTCGGGGTCATCGAAGAACAGCGAGGAAGCGTTGTACGCTCCGACTGCTCCCGAAAACTTACCTGGAAGTTCAACGGCGAGTACTTTCAATGCTTCAATGGAACCGCCGAGACGACTGACATATCCGGCGAGCGCGAAGCCGAATGTAATCGGAACCGCGTGCTGGCCATGCGTCCTGCCGACTTGGACTGTCTCCGCTTCGCGGAGCGTGATACCAATGAGCACTCCTTCCAGCTTTGTGAGCGAAGGAACGAGCACCTTCACGACAACGTCTCGGTAGCGAGCGGCATTCGCCGAATCAATGATGTCATACGAAGTCGCCGTCATGTGAACATACGGCTTCGCACTCTCGCTCACCTTGGCGCGGATGCAGTTCACGAACGCGCGGATGTCGTGCCGAATCCGGTCTTCTTCCGCGTACACTTCCGCGGTCGTTACTTGACCACAAGCCGTCTCAACTTCTCTGACGACGACTTCGGGACAAATTCCGCGGCGATGGAGTACTCTCACGAGCGCAAGCTCCATACAGAGTTTGTAGCGGGTAAACCCGTTCTCGGAGAGATCCTTCGCCACTTCCTCGTCCCAGTACCGGTAGTCAAGAGGCGAGAGACTGTCGAACTGGTCGCGTTCTTTCATGTGTCCTCCGTTGTATGCAATTGTCAAAACAACCCTTTCCCCTGTCGCACCGTATCAACCTTCTTGAGTTTTTTCAAATAGGTTCAGGGGCGTCGCGAACGCGGTAAAAATGATTTACGGGAGACGACGAAACTCCGGCGCTTGCCGAGCGCGCACGATGCGGGTTCGGCGAAGCCCGCGTGTGTTGAGAAATTTTCGGAGGGTGACGGTTTTCACCGGCTGGTCGTAGCCGAGGCAGATCATGCCGGGTTTCAGGCGGAGGAGAATTTTAAACCGATCTTCGGGATGTCCGGGACGCACCGGCTCACCGAGCAGTGCACGATCCACCCAGGGAAGTGCCGCCACCGCCGCCAACCGTTTTCGCTCGCGCCGACGAGCCACTTTTCCCTTGATGAGCGGCACCGTGCGGTCGCGCGCCACGATGACCGTGAGGCGACTCCCGAGACGTTTGGCGGCGCGGAGGTAATACCGATGCCCATCGTGAAGGCCGTCGAACGTTCCCGCGGCAACCACGTGAACGCCGTGGGACGATCGTCTCGGTTTCAGTTTCTGCATCTGCTGCTAGAGTGTCCGTTGCTCGAACTTCCCTGTGCCGCCCGGAAACGTATCGGGAGAAACCGGGGAGAGGGTAAACGCCTCGCCGGGCTTCTGTTGGTAGGGAATGCGGAGAGTGAGGAGGGGGAGGAACGGCTCGAAAGAACCTTCGGCAGCGACAATAGCTTTGGAAAAATCGGGCTCCAAACTGACGGTGACCGTTGTCCGGCCGTCGGCCAGGTTCAGAGGAAACTTCACGCCCTCGGGAGGATTCCGGACAAAATCTTCTCCGGGAAACGGCAGTCCTTTTTTCGATCCGCTGAAAGATACGCTCCCGTCTGCTTTCTTGGGGTCAGGAAACAGTCCCATGTACAACACGGTGCCGGCGGACGTGGTGAGAAATCCGCCGTAGGCCCATCCCTCCCCGAGCGCCTTCAGTTGAAGACCCGCGCTCGTTCTGTCTGTACCACCAGCAGGTCGAACAAACCACACCCCAGTCGTATCGGGAGCCTTTGCGTCGGTCGGCGCGACAAGCATGGCAACGTGCTTTCCGCCAACGTCGGGAAGTACAGGCTCAAACGTCACCTCAAGGCCTTGGAGCGCCCCACGGAGCAGCACACGAGCGCTCCGTTTCTCCACTGGCGTCTCTCCCGGCTCTACCGTGAGGAGAAGCGTTGAGCCGAGTGGGGGCAGCTCCGTGACCAAGAAGTCCTGCACCGGCTCTCCCGTCAGGGTAAAGAGTGCCCCGCGGGGAAGAACGGTGAATGCGGCGACGCGCCCAGCGCCACCGTCGGGATGTTCAAACCAGAGTTCGTAGTGCCCGCCGCTCACCGGCGGTAACCGCTCAAAGACGGGGACGAAGACGGTGGCGGCGACCGGCGTCGGCGAAGGCTCGGGTCCGGATGTTGAGCGGAGGACGGCAATGAGGACCGCGCCCAGAATGGCGAAGGGGATCAGCGCGCCCCACCACCCGCCGCCCGTGAAGATTCGTGCCATACTCCCAAACAGGGTTGAGCGGACTGCGTGCTACGTCAAGAACACGTGGTGCGGAAGATTGGTATATCCTTAGGCGCGGACCGAGACGGGACAGCGCGCCTTGGAGTAGGAGCAGACGATGCAGCAGTCACCGGCTTTCGGGGTAACGAAGGCACCGCACGCGGTGCACTGGTGGAGCGCCAAGCACCGATCCGTGGGAACCTCCACGCTCTGTTCTCTCCCACAGTGCGGACAGGAGAAACGGGCTTCTGCCATACCACTGCACGGTACCGTATGCTGCAAGCAGCATGCAACCGTTCGTGGGGTTTCTCGTGGGAATTCTCGTCGGGATCGTTCTCGGCTTGCTGCTCCCGCCGCTGCTGGCATCCATCCGGCTCCCCGCAGGATTCTTCTTATTCCCGCTGCTCATCGTGTTCCCGTTCTGGCGTGACCCGAAGACGGGGAGAGTCCGCTTTGGGTGGATCGCCTTCCTCGCGGGCGCAGCGCTCACCGCTGTCGGCGTTCTGCTCGGGACCAAAGGTTTCCGCTAATCATTGGCCACCCGGACGCGCACGCTCTTCCCCCACGCCCGGAACGCCACGTCATTCGGGAGCACGGAGAACAGATAACGGAGATCCGCCAGCTGCTTCACGGTCCAGCCAACACGTCCGGCGAACTGCCAGGGCGGCAGGTGCACGAGAGCAAATTTCCCACCCACGGTCGTATACGTGGGACGCGGATGATCAATGTAGGAGATGAGCGGTTGTCCCCGGAGCTTCCGGAGAATGTTCTGCGCGACGACCGCCCCCTGCTGAACCGCGGCGTAGGCGACGTCGGGGACGATGCGCCCGGTCTGTGGATCCGCGGCGTACACGCAGTCGCCGGCAGCAAAGATGTCGGGAAATCCCCGGACCGCCAGCGTGTGGTCAGCGTACAGCCCCCCGCGCGCATGGACGGGAAGACCAGAGCGGAGCAGCACATCGTGGGTCCGGATCCCGGCGAGCCAAACGATTGTGTCCGTCTGGAGAAACATACCTCCGGAACACGAGAGGTGATCCGGCCCGACCGCACAGACACTCTCTCGAGGGAGCAGCTGAACCCCGAGAGTGCGGAGTCGCGCGAGTCCGCGTTCGCGGAGCTGTGGAGGACATTCGCGGAGGATGGTGTCGCCCGCTTCGAAGAGAAACACGCGGCAGACGTCGGGATCGACGCGATGGAGCCATGCCAACCGGCGCAGGAACACGGCGAATTCCGCGGCGAGTTCCACACCCGCCGAGCCGCCACCGACGACCGCCACGCAGAAGGCGCGCTCCTGACGATTTCTGCTCGCCGAACGATACCGCAGGAACTGGCGGACGAGGTGGTGACGAAGCTCAGCGGCTTCCGGAAGAGTCTTGATCGAGAAGGCGTTCGTGTCCACGCCGGGAACGCCAAAGATCGCCAGCTGAGACCCGAGGGCGAACACCAAGATCTCGGCTGGGAGCGTTTCACCGTTCGTGAAGTGGACCGTTCTGGTTGCGGACACAATCCGCTCCACAGAGCGCTGGAGGAACACCACGCGGCTCCCGTCGAAGATCCGTGAGAACGGAACGGCCGCCGTCTCATGGAGCACCTTCCCCACCGCTTCGCGCTCGAACGGGTTGAACGCCGTCGCCACTTCATAGAGCACGGGAGGGTACACGTGCTCCGACGCACGGTCCACGAGCGTCACAATGCACTCCTCCGGTGCTTGGTGCCGTGACAACCAGAGCGCGATGCGCACGCCCGCCAAGCCCCCACCGAGAATGACCACCCGTGGCGTCTGTATCACCACCCTAGTGTACCGGTGTCAGCGCGATTTCCGAACTCCAACGCGCGGGCAGAGTTTCCGGTGATTCAACACACAGCGTGAGCACCATGGCGAGACGGGAACGCACACGTTCTGTCCCCACGTCACGAGGAGGTTGTTCCAGCGGATCCAGAGATCGCGTGGGAGGACGCGCGCCAATGCCCGCTCGGTGTCTTCGCGGGTTCGCGTGCGCGCGAGTCCCAACCGATTGCTGATGCGATGGACGTGCGTATCCACGCAGATCGACGGGATTCCGAACGCGAGCCCAAGAACGAGGTTGGCAACCTTCCGCCCGACCCCCGGGAGTCCCAGAAGCGCGGTCATGGTGCGCGGGACGCGGCCGCCGTGTCGCTCGCGGAGGAGATGGGCGATCTCCCGCAGCCACCGCGCCTTCGTTGGGTACATGCCGACCGGCGCGATGAGGCGAGCGATCTCGCGCTCGGAGAGCCGCAACAGCGCCTCCGGCGTTGCCGCGCGGCGAAACAACTGCCGCGCCGCGCGTTCGGTCGCTGCGTCTCGAGTCCGTGCGCTGAGCACTGCGGCAATGAGAATTTTGAACGGGTCACGCCCGGTCACGCGCCGCTTCCCGACGACGGGCTCCGCGTACGTTGGGATCTCCCGCTCGAGAGCGCGGACAATCGCCCGGCTGCGCCGAACGGAACCCCGCGTGTCAAGACGTGGGCGCCGGTGGGAGCGGAAAGATCTGTTTTCCGTCGTCATCGTACAGGTAGATGGCGAGCGTCGGGCACGCCCGGGCTGCTTCGAGAATCGTGTGCGCATCGGCGCCGTTGGGATCCTTCACGATGGCTTTCAACTCGCTGTCGAGTTCGAAGACGCCGGGCGCCACGATCACGCATGACGAAGCGCCAATACAGAGGTCGCGCTTGACTTCAATCCGCATCAGAAGAATTTCTCGAAGTGAATATCGCGCTCGGGAATGCCGATCTCTTCGAGCACCTTCCGGGTATCGTCGACCATCTGGGGACTGCCACAGAGAAAGAATACCCGGTTCTGGAACTCGTCTTTCCGGGAGGGGAGCGCATCGGTCACGCGCCCGTGCAACCCCGTCCACCCGGCGTCCGGCTGCGACAGGGTCGCGTGATAGCGAAACGCCGGCTCGCGCGCGTTCAGCGCGAGCCATTCGTCGTGATAGAGGATGTCGGACGCTCTGCGATTCCCGAACGTGAGTGCCACCGGCCGTTCGAAACGGTTCCCCGCCTCGAACAGTCCGCGGAGCATCCCCCGGATCGGCGCAATGCCCGCGCCCGTCGCCACGAATTCGAGGGGACGCGTTTCCGCAGGCGGGACCGTAAACACCCCGAAGGGCCCGCGAAACTGGACGCGGTCACCAAGACGAAGTCTCTCGATAAATTGCGATCCGCGTCCGCCGGGCGTAATATCCACGCAGAGTTCGATGAGCGGCAGCGCCGCCGGCGCGGAGGCCAGCGAAAACAGCCGAAGCGTTTTCGGATCCAACACGAACTGGACAATCTGGCCGGACTGAAAGGAAAACGTCTCCGGCTCGTCCAAGCGGAGCACCACATGCCGGACCTCCGGCGTCAGCGGGCGCTTTTCAACGACAACCGCCGTTCGTTCGGACGGCATATTGACGCAGCATACGCCGAACGCCGCTCGAAACCAAGAGCGGCCTCCACCGCGTACCGTGTCAGGTTTGTGGCAGCTGCTCGCCTTGCTCGACGGGCACGGGCTCTGGCTCGGTCACCCAGTCGTAGAGAAAGCGGTACATCCGTCGCCCGAAGAACCAGAAGATGTACGGAAACAGCCACAGCCAAAGCGTCTTCTTGAGGAACGCCCCAACAATTTTTTCTTCAACGTCAAACGCCATTGCGCCCCTCGCTGACGTACGTTACGAGCGCGCTTTGCGCGAAGACCCGAAACGCAACAGGTCGAGCCCTGACTCGCGACCAACGAGAATTGCCACGCCGAGAACGATAAGGACCAGCGGCCAGGTAAAGTCCCAGGCTGCCAACGGAAGAATGCCCGTGTTCCGCAACAGAAACAACGCGCCGACGAATATCAGGGCAAGTGCCAATACCATGCTGTGTGTTCTCGTACTTATCCACACCATAGCAGAGACTTCCTCGAGCGTCAAGGGAGCGGTCTCCTTGGAGGCGCAGAGAAAAGCTTCCCCGGTATTGATTCCGGGGAAGAACGGCTAGCCGTGACGTGGGATGAGAATCCCGCCTTTCGTGCGTGTCCATGCCGGTTTGGCGACCTGTTCCCGAAGTGCGGCATCCTGTTTTGAATTTCCGAACAGGTCGAGGCGCGGGGCTGACCGCCCGGTGCGGCTCACGAAGAACTGATGGAGCTGCTCACGATCGAAGAGAAACATCCAGGAATGCTCGCCACACTGCCGGACGCGGTCATGCGCGGCGCTCACTGATTCTTGGAGTTCTCGCATTCCTCGCGTGTATGCCTCGTCGTCGATTGCCACAAGCGTCGTACGGGCGCTTCCGGAAACCTTCTCGGTATCTGACTGCAACGCATCCGGCGGCCAGTAGTATGTGTGCGCTTCTTTGTCCACGCGTCCGACCACCCGCTGCACAAGCGATGCGACGAATTGGACGTTGAACCAGAATGCCGCCTTGTCGTGGAGTGCCGCCACAAGACCTGTAACGGCCTGTTGGAGAGCGGAGGAGCCGTACCACTCGCTTCGAAGCGCATCGAGCCCCACGGTCATGCCGACGGTCGCCGGCGTGACGATGCCACCTGCGGACCACAGGCGCTCCTGAAGATAGAGGAGATACGCGAGGTAGCCCAACGTGACCTCGCGCCAGTACACGGTACCGACCCACTCGTTAAGCTTCTGGCTTGCCTGCTCTGGCGAAAGGTTCTCGTCGCACAGTGCCCAGTAGCAGTTCGAGAGTACGAAGCGGAGGATCCGACGCCGATCCGGCTCATTCGTGTCAAACTCACGCGTGAGTTTTAGGACGTGCTGCCCCAGGGCGGTTCCATCGAGCACGCTGCTGCCCGTATCCATGATAGAGCCTCCACAAAGTGTAAGGAACACCAAAACGCCGCCGCATCATGGCTGTTCCAAGTCCTCTCTGTCAACTCTGTGAAAAACCTAGTGTTACCGCGTTGGCCGTGCGACGAGAGAAAGAAGAAACAGCGCGGACGCGACCACGACAATCGTGGGTCCGCTGGGCAAATTCGTCGCAAAGGAGAGCGCCAGGCCGCCGAACAAGGACACCACGCTCACCCCAACGGACCACGCCACCATCGCCTGGAAGTTCCGGGCAAGGTTCTGGGCAGTCGCCGCGGGCACAATGAGGAGCGCCGTCACCAAAATGACACCCACGATGCGGATGGCAACCGCCACGACGAGCGCGACGAGAACCAAGAACAGCAGATCCGTGCGCACGACCGGGACCCCCTCCACTGCCGCGAGGTCACGGTGTAACGTGCTCAAGACGACGGCCCGCCAGGAGAAAAACAGCGCGATGAGGACGACCACAGAAAGCACCCATGCGAGCACCACGTCGAGCGGACCAAGCGCCAGAACATCGCCGAACAAGAAGGCCAGCAAGTCGGCCCGGTAGCCTTTCAAGAATCCGATGGTGATAACGCCGAGCGCCACCGCCGCGGAGAAAAAGACGCCGATGAGGGTATCGAGCGACAACACTGTTCGACCGCGGAGAGTGGCAATGACCACCGCGGCCACGACCGCCAGCAGGAGCGCGCCCACGAGTGGCGGAGCGGTAAACAAGAGTGCAAGCCCTACGCCGAGCAGCGAGGCATGCGCGATGGCATCGGAGAAAAAGGCCATCCCGCGAAGGACAATGAAGACGCCGAGCACGCCGCTGACCACGGCAATCGCAATCCCCGCAGCGATGGCGCGTTGCGCAAAGGGCAAACTGAGGAGCTCGAGAAATTCAGACATCGGGGTGCGCGGGATGATGCGGCTCGGGGTGGTGCGGGTAAATGCCGACGTGCGGGCCGTAGGCGCGACGGAGCGTTTCTTCGGTGAGCACCGCCGCCGGCGGCCCGGAGCAGAGCAGCTGGCGGTTAACGCAGAACACGTGCTGCGCAAACCCCGCGACGATGTCGATGTCGTGCGAGATGAGCACGACGGTCATCTTCTCCTCGGCGCTCACGCGGCGGATGAGGTTGTAGATGGTTTCTTCCCCGCCGATGTCGATGCCGGAACTCGGCTCGTCGAGAAACAGAATGCGGGGGCGATCCACGAGCGCAAAGGCAAGGAAAATTCGCTGAAGCTGTCCGCCCGAGAGCGTCCCCAAGCGCTGTCGCTCGAGGCCCTGCGCGCCGACGATCTCCAGGCAATGCACCCGCCGCTTCGGATCGCTCCCGCTCTTTAAGGCAAAGAGTTCCTCCACAGTGAGCGGGAACGTCCGCTCCACGGAAATAAATTGCGGCACGTAAGAAACCATCGGCGCGACCTTCGCGTAGTTCTCGTGCGGCGTACCAAAAATGCGCACCTCGCCTGAGGTTTTCGGCAAGAGCCGAAGGATAGTTTTCACGAGCACGCTCTTTCCCGCGCCGTTCGGCCCAATGAGCGCAACCGTCTCCCCTTCTTCCACCGACAGGGAAATATCATCGACAATCGTGCGCCCGCCAAGCTTCACCGTGAGGTGGTGCACGTCGAGTGCCGTCATGCTCATAGGGTATCAGGAAACGCTCCCGCGTGGGAATCTCCTTCCCCTTGACAGACGCGGAACGAGTGGTATATTGGATTCATACCTTTGCAACTTGTAAGATTTTCCGCACCACATGACAAAGGGACACAAGGACCAGAGCTTCTTTGGCACGACCACGGTCGGGGAGAAAGGGCAAGTGGTGATTCCCGCGGAGGCTCGGGAAGCCATGAGCGTGGAGAAGGGCGAGAAGCTCCTCGTCTTCGGAAAAGGGTTGGGGAAAGAATGCGACATGCTCGTCTTTACCAAACTCTCGAACGTCGAGCGTTTCGCGACGCACCTCTCACGACGGTTGGACGCGATCCGGGACATTCTGGACAGAACAAAACGACAATAACCAGAGCACTCTAACGATGACTGCAACGAACTTTTCAATGTTGGCTTCAAAGGAGACCATGGAACGTGCGCTGGCTGCTCTCAAGCAGAACGGTATCGAAGCACACTTTGTGGCAAGCGGCGCGGAAGCGAAAAAGAAAGTGTTCGAGCTTTTGCCGGAGGGTGCTGAAGTGATGACGATGACTTCAGTTACGCTGGAGACGATCGGCATACCCAAAGAAGTCAATGAATCGGGAAAATATGACTCTGTTCGCCGAAAGCTCATGAGTATGGACCGGACCAAAGAAGGGCGCGAAATGCGAAAACTCGGTGCTGCTCCCGACTATGTGCTGGGAAGTGTCCATGCGGTAACTGAACGAGGAGAAGTCCTGATCGCGTCCAACACGGGTAGTCAGCTTCCCGCCTATGCCTTTGGTGCTGGCAACATCATCTGGGTCGTTGGCGCTCAGAAACTCGTAAAAAATCTCGATGAGGGAATGCGGAGAATTTACGCGTACGCTCTGCCACTGGAAAGCGAGCGTGCGAAGAAAGCGTATGGCGTCCCCGGCAGTTCGGTGAACAAGATCCTCATTGTCAACCGCGAAGTTCAACCCGGGAGAATCACCATGGTCCTCGTTGGAGAAAAACTCGGTTTTTAAACCTTTAACCATCACGAAACCATGAAGAACACAATGAAAGCAGCACAAATCAACCGCTACGGAGGCGGTGAGGTTGTCGAGATCAACGAAAACGCGCCTACGCCAACGGTGTCTCAAGGACATCTTCTCATCGAGGTTCACGCGGCCGGTGTGAATCCCATCGACTGGAAAATCCGCGAAGGCTATATGCAGCAGATGGCCCCGTTGCAGTTCCCTGTAACGCTGGGAGGTGACTTTTCGGGTATCGTCATGGACGTGGGCGACGGCGTGTCTGGCTTCACGAAGGGCGACGAAGTCTACGGGCAAGCAAGCGTTCTGGGCGGCGGGTCGGGATCCTTCGCGGAGTTCCTCTCCGCTAACCCAACAGCCGTTGCCCGGAAGTCGAAGAACGTCAGCCACACGGAGGCCGCTGCCCTGCCACTCGCAGGCGTCAGCGCTCTGCAGGCACTCACGGAACACATACAGCTCGGGAAGGGCCCCGCCTCCGCTACAGCTTCGACGGGCAAGCAAACCATTCTCATCCATGGCGGCGCGGGCGGCATCGGCTCCTTCGCAATCCAACTCGCGAAGCACCTGGGCGCCACCGTGGCGGCCACGGCCAGCGCGGATGATGCACAGTATGTCAAAGACCTGGGCGCAGATCAGGTCATTGACTACAAAACACAAAAGTTCGAAGATCTCCTCCATGACTACGACGCCGTATTTGACACGGTCGGCGGTGAAACCTACGCGCGATCCTTCAAGGTCTTGCGGAAAGGCGGCGTCATCGTCTCGATGGTGGAGCAACCAAACGCAGAACTCATGCAGCAATACGGCGTGACCGCGATCTCGCAATTCACCCAGGTCACCACCGAGCGCCTTTCGAAACTCGCGGAATTGGTGGAGCAAGGAGTCATCAAGGTACGCCTGGACAAGACGTTCCCGTTAGAGCAGGCCGGAGCAGCGCTCACCTATCTCCAAGCCGGCCACCCCCGCGGAAAAGTCGTCGTGGAGATCCAGAAGAGCTAAAACAAAAGACCTCGTCCAAAACCATCCGTCCCGGGCTTCCTATTTTTTTCTTCGACTTTGCTCTCCGCCTTGGTCAAAGATTAGAGAACTACAGTTTTTCTTTCGTATAACATCGGCAAGCAGTCCTGCCGCATTCTGAATTTTGTTCCATGGTTATGCCCTGTGCGTGCATCAAAATCCACAAGAATTTTGGCTTCCTCAATCGCCTCTAAAAATCCCCTAAAACTAAACTTCTGAAGCATCATAACTTTGCTGTATTTGTAGTGTTCCTTTCCTCGTACAGTTTTAACCTCAGCTTGAACATAAAAAGCATTGGATAATTTTGTTCCGGCTTTATGTTCTAAATCATCAAAGCCCCAATATGGTTGCGGGTTGAGTTCCCCAAGACCAGCGCGCTTTTGTACAGACCCAAGCCAGTCTTTATGCCGTACATCCACGCTTTTGGCATCAAATGAAATCAAGACTTTCCTTTCCTCGCGGTCAATTTTCACCATGAACCCTCGATCGCTTCGAGCAAGACCGTGGATAGTTTGTCTGAAGCTCATCTCGCCCTTTGCATACCTCTTACCGTCCTCCCCGTGCGCCCAGCCATATTTCGGTAAAAGAACTTGTGGCACAAAACGAATAGCGCGAGGCGAAGGTTCAATATGAAAGAGCGTACAAAGAGCAGTTGAATTTAGCCTTTGTACTTTCAATTCCCATTCTCCAGCATTCGGCAATGGTAAATTGTTCTCTTCAAGTCCAAGCAAATCCTCAAGCGTATTTCCAACGCCTCCTTGATTCCCTCGCCGCGCATTTGGAATCCAGTCTGCAGCAGCAATTTCCTTAAGTTTTTCTACCAATGCCTGCTTGGTATAAACAATTGGCTGTTTTGGCATTGGTTAGAGGAACCTACTTTGGGACCGGTAGTTCTCAATTCTTTTTCGTGCTATCTCGCAATATTCAGGCGAAATATCAATTCCGATGTAATCTCTGTCAAAATTAAGAGCAGAAATTGCTGTTGTGCCAGAACCCATGAATGGATCAAGAACGATCTTTGCGCTTGTTGAAGAAATGATTCGATCTATCAGATTCAATGGAAATGCAGCCGGATGATCATTGTTCATCTCCTGTGTAAATTCCCACACATCACCGTGAGCATTCGCTTTTGGCGTAAGCTTGAACTTCGGTTTCGCAATCAGATAGATAACCTCGTACGTCGGCAAGAAATAGCCGGGATTGAAATTGAATCCACCTTTACGCTTCCAGATAATAATCTGGCGAATAGGAAAGCCACCAACAATATCTTCACGATCCTGCAATAAGCCGCCTTGTACACGCCATTTGTGGTTGTAGAAAATTGCACCGTCTTCCGGGATAATACGTAACATTTCGGTTATGCATTCTCTTTGCCACTTCACATATTCTTCGTGCGGCATACAGTCGTCATAGTTCGCATATCCCTTTTGCAAACTTGCGTTCGCCCATTTTCCGCCACGCCCGTCCTTTAGACCATTACCTGTTGAGTTCTTAATGTTGTATGGGGGAGAAGTCACAATCAAATCTACAGCTCCATTCGGGATTTTTTTCATAATCTCGAGGACGTCACCACAGACAATTTTATTAACAAAGTCCCCCGGAAACCTACGCGTTTCCGCTTCGTTTGCGATTCTGGACTTTATTCTTTGCTTAACTGCTATAACCATTTGGCAGTCTATTTTTCATTCACAGAACAAGTTTAGGATAGCCGCTGTGACCGTCTAAAACAACCCCCAATTGAGCTCCGTACGAACTTTCCGAAGAGAAGCATCGCCATCGCCGAACGTAGTATGGGAAACTACCTAAGGGGATTATTCCTGAGTGTCTCCGCTCGCTTCCAACTCTGGTTTCTTATGGCCTATCCTGCTGGCAATCTTTGCTGTCGTCTTCTCGTCAAGCTCCAACTTGCCCCGGAAAATATTGAAGAGCGATAGATGTGCTTTGCGCCGTGTGTCTTTCTCGACAAACGGACGCTCGTAAATCAAATCTGTTGTCTTTAGTGTAAAGTCCAGTAACTCATCCTTTCGCTCCGGGAACCTATCGTTTAAAAGCTTCACATAAGAAGTCAATGTTGTGGCCACAACTGACTTAAAAGCGTATTTCTCGGCGTAAGAACGAGTAAGCGTATATTGCCTTGTGTAGAAAATGACAGCAAAAATAAGTGGCGAGGTAAACAAATAGCGATACCAATGTTTCCAATTCTGCCAACCGTTCGGTGCCAGTGATTGCAGAATGTATATTAAAATTATCGCAAAAACTAAAAGTCCAATGCTCCACTCAAGGCGCCTGCGCCACTCCTTTGTTTCATCGCGAACCGCTTGACTACGCCTTTTAAAGGCATCGTCTAAACTGCTATCGGTTACCAAAGATAATATCTGGGCGATGCTTTCTTTCAAGCTCACGCTCTCTTTTTCCAGCACATCCATCCTATTCCTAATATCCGTGGTAGAGCCAAGTACTTGTTTCGCGTTCTCATGAAGTGTTTGTATCTCCACGAGCGTATTACTAGCGGATTTCTGCGCCTCCTGAATCTTGGCTCTTAAATCAGAAGCTGTCTGCAGTAACGCCCCTAAACCGCTATTTGGATCATCAATTTGTTGTTTAGTAACTTCAAACTGTCTATACGCTTCTTCCATCCTGGAAGTGCTGTCTCGAACTTGGTTTAATTGTGTTTGGATTTGCTCAAATACTTGCTCCGCCTTTGCTTTAAATTCTGCAACATTATCACGAAGGTTTTGAGCTTGTCCCAAAACCGCTTGTAACCCACTTCCTGGATCATTCACTTTGTCTCGGCTTGCTTGAAACGCTTCGTATGCTCTATTGATTTCGTCAGTATGTTGTTGAACGCGCTCAAGTGCTTGGGTAATAGCTGCTAACTTCTCGTTGGCAGTTGCCGAAAGCTGCTCAAGCTCGGTTTTCTTGTCTTGAGAAAACTTAAAAACGGCATTCAGGCCAACGGTCCCATCGTCAATTTTGCTTTTGAGCTCCTGAAATTGCTGATAATACTTCTGAATTTCCTCTATTTTGTTTTTGATGTCACTCAAAGACGATTCCGCTTCTGTTATTTGTCGGCGAAGCTCGTCAGTACCAGATTGCTGAGCTTTGTTTCCTTGCTCGTTCCCTTCTTGGTTCATAGGAGTGTACCGAATCAACTGCAGATCGTCCCCGTATCGGACTCAAAACTATCTTGTGGGCAGCGATTCGAGGTAGCGGAGGACGGTGCGGACGCCGACGCCGGTGCCGCCGACGGGGATAGCGGGGTGCGTTTGCTTCTCGGCGTAACTGGGCCCCGCGATGTCGAGGTGCGCCCACGGCGTGTTGCCGATAAATTCCTTGAGGAAGAGCGCGGCGGTAATGGCTCCACCCCACCGCTTGCCCGTGATGTTTTTCATGTCGGCGACCGAGCTTTTGAGATTGGAGCGGTATTCCGGAATCAAGGGAAGACGCCAAACGTACTCGCCCGCGGATTCCGCCGCCCGCAACACTTTTCCGGCGGTCGCTTCGTCATTGCTAAAGAGACCGGTGACTTCTTCACCAAGCGCAACGACGCAAGCGCCGGTGAGTGTCGCCAGGTCCAGAATGACCTGCGGGCGAACCTTGCGCGCTTCGGCTATGGCGTCGGCGAGCGTGAGGCGTCCCTCCGCGTCCGTATTCAGAATCTCCACGGTTTTGCCGGATGCGGTGCGGACAATATCCCCCGGCTTTACGGCAGATCCCGACGGCATATTTTCGCACGCGGCAATGAAGCCGTGGACTTCGATCGGAAACTTCAGCTTCGGCAGCGCGGAGAACACGCCGAGAACCGAGGCCGCCCCCGCCATGTCGATCTTCATGGTTTCCATGCCGTCCGCGGGCTTTAAGCTCAAGCCGCCGGAATCGAAGGTGATGCCCTTCCCGACGAGCGCGACGATGGGAAGCTTTGGCGCCGGCCGATAGACCACGTGGAGAAATGCCGGTTCGGCGGTTGAGCCTTGTGCCACTGCAAGGAACGCGCCCATGCCGCGCTCGGCGCACTGCGCGCGGTCCAAGATGGTCAGCTCGATCGCGCCTCGTGAGGCTTTCGCGATCTTCTGCGCCTCTTCAACGAGAGACTGCGGCGTCATGCGCGAAGCCGGCTCGTTCACGAGATCGCGCGCGAGCATTGTCGCGCTGGCGTCAATCGTCCCGCGCTGCACGCCTTCTTCGACGGCCTTCCGTTCTTGCGGCGGCACTAGCAGTTCGACGCGCTGCAATGCCAGGCGCTTTTCCCGCTTCGCAGTCTCGGCGGAGTACGCAGTAAAGCGGTAGTTGGCGAGCAAGGCGCCTTCGGCAAATGCTCGACCGAGCTCGGAGCCAAACACAGCCGCGAATGGCGCAATGATGGAGACCGTTCGCAGCCCTTCCGCCTTTGCGTGCTGGACGGCAGCGGCAACGCCCCGGCGGATCACGTCGAGCGTCAGGGCCTTGCCGGTTCCAACAATAAAGAGCGTTCGGGCCGTCCGTCCGGGCAGCGGGAGCGCGTGCGTTTCGTGCGCCTCGCCCTTGAACGCCGCCCGCTGGAGGTGTTCGCGGGCGACGCGGGCCCCGTTAGAAGCCCGGCTTCTAACGGGGCGGGCCGCCGCTTCCGGAAGCGAGAACGTCTTCCCGTCGGAAAATACGGTAATGACTTCGGCTGCTGGAAGACCGCGACGTACTGGACGCACAGAGAGGGGCACAGACATCGGTAACCTTTTAGCCTACGTCCCTGCCGCTCAGTGCGCAACACCTCGCGGTCCAGAGCGACAGCACGGCGCACGGAGCGCGCCTGACTCTGTGAAAATCCGGAGACGGCCCCCCCCCAAGGTCTCTTGGTCCCTGGTTGAACTGCGGAGTGTGGAGTATGGTTGCACTACGGTGGGCTTCCGGAACTAAAACAACAGGACTGATCCTTTCTATGAGGAGGACCTGCTATGGAATCGGGGCGTGTTGCGGCAGAGGAACTGTCCGTCCGCATCTTCTGGCGGGCGTGGGGCGCCCAGCAGCGGATCTTGACGAGCATCCATGCCGAGGTACTCACGGAGTATAAGCTCCGTCCTCATCACCACTACGTGTTACGTGCGGCTCAGGAAACCGACCCGGAGCTGGTGAGCGTGCAAACGATCAAAACACAGCTCAGGATCAAACCCCCAGCAGCGAGCCGGATCCTCGCGTATCTGGAAACACGATTGCTCATCGAGCGAGCGCTCACACGAGTGGATCGTCGCCGGATCGGAGTGAGACTGACCCCGCAGGGGAGAGAGCTCATGGAACGCGTGGATCGCTCTCTGCGAAAAGCCTGTCATCGTCTCTTGAGCGATCTCGCACCAGCGGAACGTGAGACACTGATGGCGCTGTTGGGGAAAATCCAGCATCTGCAGCCTGCTTCGTCATGACGGTATCACCCGAAGCCCAGGGCTTCGGGTGATTTTCCCGATGCCTCCCTGATGCGCGAGCGAACGCAGACGGCTTCTCGCGCTCGCCTCGGACGGATGCGTTTTCCGTTCACGGGAACGGCTCGACCGGCGTGAGGACTTTCGTCGATCCGCTGGCTTCCTTCGCGAAACGCTCCCCGTCTCCCTTTGAGCCGACGATGAAACCATAGTGCATCGGGACGGTGATGCCCGCGCCGATGGCCGCAGCCGCGCGCACCGCTTCGGGAACATCCATGGTGTACGTTCCGCCCACCGGAAGCAGTGCCAGGTCCGGTTTCAATCCGTGGGTTTCGGGGATGTCATCCGTATCACCCGCGTGGAAGATCGTGCCGCCGTCCACTGCCACGAGGAACCCTGCCCCTTCCCCGCGGGGGTGGAATTTCTTCTGGAGGTTGTAGGCGTCAGTCGCCGTAATCACGACATCGCCAACCTTCACGACTTCCCCAGGGCGGATCGGACGCACGTCGCCAACGAGCTGATCGGCGCAGGCGCCCGCGGCGACCACCACGCTGCTCTCCGCGGTGATGCGGCTGACAGTTTCGGGATCACAGTGATCATAATGTCCGTGCGTGACAAGCACGAGGTCGACGGGGCGATCGAGGAGTACCTGCCAGGGATCAAAGGCAATCCGAACACTTCCGTCATAGAGAAAACTCGCGTGCTTCAGCCACGTCAGGCGCGACAGGAGATTATCAGCGGGAGGCATGGCCACTGTACGAGCAGAAGATTCCTTCCGACTATACCCCGTTAGAAGCCATGCTTCTAACGGGGTATACGGAGTGTTACTCGCTCTGCCCAGCCCAGTTGCTTACAGGCCGCGCAGTTCGCTGTCGAGTTTATTGAAGTCGCTGTCGACGTCCTGCTCGAGCGCCAGCTCGGTGGATTCCGCTGCTTCGAGATCAGCCAGTCGTTCCTGCTGGGAAGTCAGCACTTCGGGCGTAGGCGCAGGTGTCGGGATCACCGTCGGGAAGGGCGTCGCGAACCCAGGAACGGTGGGGCTCGGCGTCCCCTCCGCGGACCTCCGCACCGGAAGGGCGGCGAAGATAATCAGCACGATGATGACGAGGAGTGCGATGAGGATCCAGGTGAGGGCTTTGCTCATGGCGTAGGTGTAGGTGAAGGACTCGTCACGGGAGTGTCGACGGGTGAGGGACTTGGAGACGGTGCGCCCGCAGTGGGCGACGGCGACGGATTCGCCCGAACATCGGCGCGGATCGCCAGCCGCAACTTCTGGAAGGCGGCCTGCACCGTGCGGAGGTCGGCACGAATTTCACGAACCAGACGTCGGACCGTGGGCATGGCCGTGCGCGGCCGATCGCTATCGGCCAGCGCATCGAGTTCACGCACCGCGGAAGCGATCTTGTCCTGAAGTGCGCGAACCGCCGTGCGCGCCGCGTTGAGTTCTTCCTCCACGGTAATGTCGTGCCCGGCGGCGCGGAGTGCGGCAATGCGGCGCTCGACGTTCGCCAGGTGCTTGTCGAGACGGCTCGAGAGGTTCGTGAGCTTGTTCGTCATGCCGCGGATATGACCGAGCACCCGGTCGAGGCGCTCGGCGTGTTTGGCCTGCCGGAGCAGCCCACGTGGGCGGACTTCCAAGGTCGCTGTGGGACTGGGACTTGGGCTTTCCTGGGTGACCTGCGCACGCCGCGCCTGCCCAGGCGCAAGCTCCGAACGTCCCGGCGCGGTTACTTGGTGGTAGAGCGCCAACCCGGGCAGCGGGACAGCGAGTGCCGCCACAACAACGAGCGCGGAGGTCCAATGCCACATACGCATATACCAACAGTGTACGGAACCAAGGAGACGGAAGAAACGGACCTGTCAAGCCCCCTCCCGTCGGGCAGAACCCTGAACCGTTTCCCCGCGCGGCAACTGGGCGTGCTGGCCGCTGGAAAGCGTCAACAGGCCCTCGGCGGCAAGTCCGCGAACCAGACGATGGAGGCGCGGCCGAGAAACCTCGCACAGAAGCACCGCGAGCTCCAAAAGGGACACGGGCGCAGGATCCCGTTCGCGGAGCGCTTGGAGAATCCGCCCCCGGTAGATGCGGTCGGGAATTCTGGGGTGGGAACCGCTTCGGTTCCCCCTCCCATGCTCCCCCCTCCCGCTCATGGTGCTCGCGAATCGCAGGAACCCGCGAGACCCGCGATTCGCTCGCCGAAGACGTTTTTGTGCGTTGTCACGTTGAATCTGCGGATACGCTTTGCACCACTGTCGGACGGGACAGACCGCGCAGCGGGGCGTGGCCTTGCAGACGAGCGCACCAAAGTCCATGAGGGCATGTCCCCAGAGGGACGGGTGCACGCCAGACACCGGCTGGCGCGGCGTGGCGCGCTCCACCATCTGACGGAGGCGGGACTCACGCCACTTCCCGTGCGGCGCCCCGAGGAAGATTCGCCCGATCACCCGACGCACATTCGTATCGGCCAGCGCACGGGGAATGCCGGTGGCGAAGGTCGCAACCGCCGCAGCGGTGTAGGCGCCGACGCCGGGGAGGGTCTGCAGGAGCGCCGGGTCCGTCGGGACGGTGCCTCCATACTGCGCGACAATTTCCTGTGCCGCCCTGCGCAAGTACAGTGCGCGCCGGTTGTAGCCCATGCCGGCCCACGCCAGGAGGATGTCACGCGGCGTGGCGCGTGCAAGCGCCTGGACGATGGGGAAACGGCGGAGGAACGCGCGGTACTTCGGAATCACTCGGTCCACCTGCGTCTGCTGGAGCATGATTTCGGACACGAGGATGCGGTACGGATCCTTGGTGCGACGCCAGGGGAGATCCCGCTGGTACTGCCGGAACCAGCGTACGAGCGCACGCTGGACCTGCGATACGTCCTTCAAGCTTAAGGGCACACACGTGAGCCTACCCTGCTTGGAATATCCAAGCGACCCTTCCGCTAGTCCTTCGCCTTCACCACATTCACCGGTTTCCCCGCGAGGAACGCTTGGATGTTCTCCACGGTAGTGTCGAAAATGCGCGCGACCGCTTCGTGGCTGTTGAACGCGTTATGGGGAGTGACGATCACGTCGTCCCGCTCGACGAGGATGTGATTCCGCAAGACAGTGGCAAGATCCTCCCCCGCCGGAACGTCATTGATAAGAAGTTCAGCCTCCTCGTAGACGAAGTTCTCCTCCTCCAGGACATCGAGGCCAGCCCCCTGGAGGATGCCCTCGTTGAGTGCCCAGAGGAGCGCCTGCGTATCCACGAGCGCGCCCCGCGCCGTGTTTACGAGGACCGCGCCCTTTTTCACCTTTGCGATGTTCTCCAAGGAGATAAGGTGATGCGTGGAGGGGAGGTACGGCGCGTGGAGTGTGATGACATCGCTCTGGGACAGCAGCTCATCGAGATTCGCGACGTACGTAAAGCCGAGCTCGGCTGCGAGGGCCGGATCTTGCTGCACGTCGTACGCCAGGATCTGCATCTGAAATCCCTGCCGTGCAATCCGGCAGACGTTCCGCCCGATCTTCCCCACCCCGATGACCCCGAGAGTCTTCCCTGCCAGATCAAAGCCGCGCAAGCCCTCACGATTGAACTTCATGCGCTCCGTCCGCTCGTACGACTGGAAGATCTTGCGGGAGAGGGCCAGGATGAGCGCGAAGGTGTGCTCGGCCACGGTGTTCTCGCCGTAGGCTGGCACGCGCGAGACGATAATCCCGCGCTCGGCACAGGTCTTCAGGTCAATATGGTCGGTCCCCATGGAACGCGAGGTGAGAAATTTCAGTTTCGGAAGCTCGCGCAAGACCTCGGTGTTCACCGCCGAGCGGACAAACGTCGAGACCACCTCGGCACTCTGCGCCGCGGGAGCCGTTTCCACTCCCAGCAGCTCGGGAATGAAGAGAAGTTCTTCACGGGGAAAGAGCGTGCGGAGCTTCTCGCGATCAACAGCTTCCTCCTCAAAAAAGGCCAGGGTCACGGTGTGTGTTTGAGACTTTAGGTTCGAAGCAAGACTATTGTACTTGGTTTTCGGAAGGAAGAAACGATGCGCTTTAGAGTGGTTCGTACCCCTCCTGCTGGATGCGATCCGCAAGATCTTTCCCACCTTCCGCCACGATCTTCCCCTCCTTCATGACGAGTACGCGGTTCGGCGTGAGGAAGTCGAGGAATCGCTCGTAGTGAGTGATGAGCAGAACGGCCATCTCCGGGCGCTCCCGCTTGATGGTCTGGATGCCTTCTGCGACCGTCCGGAGGGCGTCCACGTCCAGCCCGGAGTCGGTCTCATCGAGCATGGCCAAGGTTGGTTCGAGCACCGCAAGCTGGAGAATTTCCGCCCGCTTTTTCTCTCCGCCGGAGAACCCTTCGTTCACATTCCGCTCCGCGAAGGACGGATCCATCTTCAGGAGGGCAAGTTTTCCGTCGAGCGTCTGGAGGAATTCGCGCACCGGCGGGAGCGTGCCGCTCCGCTGTCCAACAGCCGTCCGGAGCATCTGGCTCAACGGCACCCCCGGAATCTCGTGGGGATACTGAAAGGAGAGAAACAGGCCAAGTTTTGCTCGTTCCTCGGGTTTGAGCGCAAGGAGATCTCGGCCTTGGTACGTCGCGGTTCCGCCGGTGACGTGAACGTTTGGGTGCCCCATGAGGGCGAAGGCGAGCGTGCTCTTCCCAGAGCCGTTCGGGCCCATCAGGGCAACCACTTCGCCTGGGCGAACGTCGAGCGAGACGCCGCGGAGGATTTCCTTCCCCTCAACAGAGGCGTGAAGGTTACGGATGGACAGCATGCGAGAACCGTGCAAGACCATTGCGCACCGCAAGGAGCGGCAGCATCGCGCACTTCACCCGCGATGGCGAGAGGACACCACCGAGGAGTCGCTCCATGTCGCCGCGTCCCATCCGGAGGAACTCCTCCACGGATTTACCGACCACATATTCGGTGAGCATCGAGGCAGCCGCCTGAGAAATGAGGCACCCGTGTCCGGTGAACGATAGACGCGTAATCCGCGATCGGTGATCCGCGCCAGAATCAAGCGCGGCGTACACGGTCACCACATCCCCGCACAGCGGGTTGGCTTCCTCCGACACCATATCCGCTGTTTCAAGCGCGCCCCGATTCCGCGGGTGCTTCGCGTGCTCGAGGAGCTCTGCCCGCGCCAACAGACCTACCGGCTGAAATCCGGCAGTGGATGATGGTTTCTCGTTCATCATCGGAGGAGACGATGCGCCTCCTCCAGAGCGCTGACGAGTCGGTTGAGATCTTCCGCCGTGTTGTAGAGCCCCACACTTGCGCGGGCACACTCGGTAAGACCAAGGCTCGTAAGGAGCGGCTGGGCACAGTGGTGTCCCCCGCGAACTGCGATTCCACGCTCATCGAGGAAAGAGGCGAGATCGTGGGAGTGAATGCTGTTCATGGTGAAGGAGAAAATCCCCACGCGCGCTTGCGGACCAAGCACCGTAAGCCCGGGAACGTTCCGCAGCCGGGGGAGAGCGTGTGCAACCAGCGCCTGCTCGTGTGCCCAGAGGCGCTCCATCCCGATCTCGGAAAGAAACCGGATGGTTTCCTCGAGCGCCACGCCACCCGCGATGTTCGGCGTGCCCGCTTCAAACTTCCACGGGAGGTCGTTCCACGTCGCCTGCTCGCGCGTGACAGTTTTCACCATATCACCGCCCCGGATGTACGGCGGCATTGCCTCGAGAAGCTCCCGCCTCCCAAAGAGCACGCCGATACCGGTGGGCCCGTACATCTTGTGCCCGGAGAACACCAGAAAGTCGGCGTCGAAGGCCTGCACGTCAATCGGCAGTCTCGAGATACTTTGTGCGGCGTCCACAAGGACACGCGCGCCGACCTGATGAGCCTCTCGGATGATCTCCGCAATCGGATTCACTGTGCCCAGGACGTTCGAGACGTGCGTGACGGCGACGAGCCGCACACGGTCAGTGAGCTTCGAATGAAGATCGTCGAGGTCGAGACGGCCGTCCGCGGTGCACTCCACCCACCGAAGTTCCGCGCCTGTCCGCCGCGCAACTTCTTGCCACGGCACGATGTTGCTGTGGTGTTCCATGGCCGTGAGAAGAATCTGATCGCCGCGTTTGAGGTGCTCCACTCCCCAGGACGAGGCAACGAGGTTGATGGCCTCGGTCGCGTTCCTGACAAAGACGATTTCCTCGGCACTCCGCGCATTGATGAACCGCGCGACGGCCTCGTGTGCGGCCACATATGCTTCCGTCGCCTGTTCGGAGAGCTCATAGACGCCGCGGTGGACGTTCGCGTTCAGCGTTTCGTAGAGCTGCGCCTCGGCGTCAATGACGCGCTGGGGCTTCTGCGTCGTGGATGCATTGTCAAGATACACGAGCGGCTGCCCGCGCATGTTCCGGGACAGGATGGGGAACTGCGCACGCAGTCCTGCGACATCCGCTGCCCGTTTGTCATGCGGAGGCGAAGCCGAAGTGTCTCTCGCCGCGACCCGCGCGAGTCCCTTTGCGCTGCTCGATAGGGCGTCGCGATTCATGGTGATCCCCGCAGGATCTCGCTGACAGCGGCGCCCAAGTCCTCGCGCTGTACTTCAGGCCACGCGCGCAGCATTCCGCCGACAAACCCCGTAACCAAGAGATCGCAGGCAGCCGCATCCGAGAATCCCCGAGACTGAAGGTAGAAAAGCTGCTCGGGGTTCAGATGGCCGGTAGCGACGCCGTGCGTACACCGAACGTCATTGGTGCGAATCTCAAGGTTCGGCACGGGGTCTACCTCAGCCGTCGGCGAAAGCAGCAAGGTGTCGCAACGCTGGTAGCCGTCCGAGCCCGGCGCCTCGCGCTCGACGCGAACGAGACCCCGAACCACTGCCTGCGCCTTTCCGGAAAGCACGCCTTTCGCCGCGAGGTTTGAGACAGTGTGTGGCGCTTGGTGCTCTGCGGTGATACCGAGATCGAACTGGTGCTCGTGGTTACCGACAAAGAGCGTGTTGACCCGCGCCGTCGCGCCGGGAGCGCCGAGGACCACATGGACGTTTTCCCGCATCGCATTCGCTGCAAGGAGAACGGAATGGTGTTCGAGCACGGCGTCCCGCGCGAGGATTGCGAGCCGTTCAACCACAGCGAATCCCGGCGCGCGCACGGAGTGCCCGAACCATTGGACGCGCGCACCCTCGCCAACGCGAAGCGCAACGAGAGAAGAGCGAAGGTCCCGATCGCGCTCCGCCGCGCCCTCGCGCTCGGTGACGACGAGCTGCGAGCCTGGAGACACATCTACCAGAATGGTCGCGTCGGGAACCACAGACAGACCAAGCGTGCGAGCGCCCTCGACATTTACTCGGTGCACCGCCGCCGACTGCAGCACGTGGAACGCAGCGAAGGTATCATCCGACACCTTCCGCCGCACGAGCTCCCCAACGTCGGCAGGGATGTCATCCCACGTCACCAGCTCAACCGGCGCGCCTCGCAGGCGGAGTTCGGGCTCCCTGTCGCCTGTGCTTTGTTGTCCATTGCCCACGGCAGGATACGCCTTCCGCAAAAACACACTCAACCCGTAGCGCTGCGGGGGAATAGATGCGGCGGCGAGACGGGCCCGGGCAGTAGTTGACAAATCGGGGTTCATACACAAGAGTTACTTCCTGGTTTGGTCTTTCAAAAAAGGGGCTCACGAAGGGAGAATCTCATGCTTGAGAACCTTTTCGACCGATGGTTTAAGAAGATAACCTGGGCTCGGCACCCAAAGGTTACGAACATCTTCGCCCATTGCCTCCTTTCCTTTGCGGTGCTCGCTGTTTTCAGCGCGCTTGGAATGGTTGTGATAACCATCCTGGACATGTTCCACCCATGGGGATGGTGGTTCTTGGTGGCACTTGGGGTTTCCGTATTCGCCGTCGTGATGTTTGGTAGTTTTATCATTGGGCTCAACAGAGCGATGGAACGTGCCGCCGAGCGCGTCGTGAGAAAAATACTTCCCCCCGACTCTTCCCCACCGTAGCACTCTCGCCCCCACCATTCCGGTGCGGGGCGTTTCTTATTGTCATTGCGAGCCCTGCCTGCCGGCAGGCAGGCGAAGCGAAGCAATACCCGAGATTGCTTCGTCACTTCGTTCCTCGCAATGACATGCAGGGCTTTTCTCATCCCACAGATCCCTCCATTTCTAGTTCGACCAACCGGTTGAGCTCGACCGCGTACTCGAGCGGGAGCTGCTTCGTCACTGGTTCGATGAACCCCGCCACAATCATTTGGGTGGCCTGCGCGGCAGAAAGCCCGCGGGACTGGAGGTAGAAGAGCTGTTCTTCCCCGATGCGGCCGACGGTTGCTTCATGCGCCACCTCGACGTCGTTCCCCTTGATTTCCATACATGGGATCGTATTGGAGACCGACTGTTCATCAAGGAGGAGCGCGTCGCATTGCACCTTTGAGGAACACCCATTTGCGCCGGGATTCACTTTCAGCAATCCACGGTACGTCGTGATTCCCCCGTCCTTCGAGATGCTCTTCGCCGTGATTGTGGACTTCGTGTACGGCGCGAGGTGGTAGGCTTTGCTGCCGGTGTCCTGGTTCTGACCTTCGGCGGCCACCGCGATACCGATAAAATCGGTCTTGGCTCCCTTCCCTTTCAACATGCTCGAGGGGTACAGCATGGTGACGCCGCTGCCGAGGTTTCCATTGATCCACTCCATCACGCCATCCTGCTCCACGATGGCGCGCTTCGTGTTGAGATTGTACGTGTTTTTCGACCAGTTCTCGATGCTTGTGTACCGCGCCCGGGCGCCTTTCTTCACGTACACCTCAACGCACCCCGCGTGCAGGTTGGCACGGTTATACCGCGGAGCAGAGCACGCTTCGAGATAGTGCACCTGGGCACCTTCATCGACGACGATGAGAGTGTGTTCGAATTGCCCCATGCCCGCTTCGTTCATGCGAAAGTACGCCTGCAGTGGCATCGTGACGTGCACGCCGGGCGGGACGTAGATGAACGTGCCGCCCGAAAAGACGGCGCCGTGGAGCGCAGCGAACTTATGGTCGTTCAACGGCACACAGCGGGTCATAAAGTACTCGCGGACGAGATCCGGGTACTTCTGAATGGCCACGTCGAAGTTCTCAAAGATGACACCTTTCTTCTCCCACTCCTCCTTGAGATGGTGGTACGCCATCGCCGATTCCATCTGCGCTCCGGAACCGGCGAGATACTTCCGCTCGGCCTCCGGGATGCCCAGGCGGTCGAAGGCATTGCGAATTTCCTGAGGCACCGCATCCCACGATCGCTGCTCCTCCATATCGGGTTCCGCATAGTACCGAATCTCTTCCAAGCGCAGGCCGGAGAGGTCTGGCCCCCAGGTAGGCACGGGACGCGCCTCGAAATACGTGAGTGCCTGCAGGCGCTTCTCCAGAACCCACGGGGGTTCATTCTTCCGGTGCGAAATCTCCTCGACGACCCGCCGGCTGATGCCTGGGGGAGTGGTATACCGCAGAGGAACTGCGTCTCGCTGATCGTAGCGGGTGCGGTCAACCTCGGCGACGGTCGCACTAGGGACGCGCGGCATACCAAGGCGAGAGAGACAAAGACGTCCCAGACTGCGCGCGGAGAAAGTCCGCGATGGTCGTCCGTCCAAGAACGCTGAGGAGATCGCGCTGGAGGAGGCGGACGCCAGCCTTCGCCCCACACCACGCCTTCTGCGGACAGGCGTAGTGCTTGCTTTGGTCCACACAGGAAACGAGCGCTGTCCCCCTCTCTGTGGCGTGGAGAATGTCTGCGACGGTCACCGCTTTGGGCTCCCGCGCTAACCGGTAGCCACCCTTCACACCCTCACGCGCTTCGAGGACGTTGGCGCGAGCTAAGTCGCTCACGATCTGGGAGGAGAATCGGTACGGGAGGTGGTAGGTACGAGCGAGCGCGCGCACAGACACGAATTCCTGCGGACGCCGGGCGAGCGCCGTGACGAGCAGCAGAGCGTAATCCGTTTTCCGCGAGAATCCAAACACAAAACTCCTAGTAAGGTACAAGGAGTTTTACCTCGCGCGTCTCTCGTCGTCAAGCCCCACCGGTAGCGGCACGGACGCTGCACCGCGGTCCGTGCCGCTACTCACACGTGTTCTATGGGCGACGCTTGTCAGGTCGTGGGGGAAGACATCGCGGGCATGCTCATACCTTTGCCTTTCCCAAACCCACCGTACAGGGCGACTGCGGCAATCACGAGGTGGAGAATGTCATCCGCGAGGTTCGAGGTGAACAAACCGAGAATCAGGCCCTCGCCTGGAGTGAAGATGCCGAGAAGAAAGACAATGGCGTAAATTACCCCGAAGACCTGAAGATACGTCTTCGAGTACTTCTCACCACCGAGAGCGGCGAGGATCCCCACAATGCCGGACACGAGATGGACGAAGTTATGGGTTCCATCAACGGCGAAGATTCCCAGGACCGGTGCGCCACCGGTGAGATAGCCCCAGATACCAAGGATCGTCAGCACCACGCCGAGCACCCAGGTCAGTGTCTTGGCCATGTGCGTCACCTCCTCTCCTGCTTCGTACCCGGTCCCCGACAGCGCCGCCGAGGAAGCGGGGCAGAATGTGCGACGCACGAGCCAGTTCTCGGCATGAACGAAGAGCGAAGGCGGGCGTCGATCATGGGAAAAACGGAAAAGTCGGAAGGGAAATGATGTGCTCAAGGACCACTCTCTCCTCTGCGCCGTTATGATGCGCTCTCCGGTTTGCCGGCAAACAACGCCAGCGACACGATGATCCCCACAATCCCCACGATGATCTGAATCCACGGCCTCCCCGCGGTCACGGCACTTAAGCCCTGGTAGAGCGCGGGAATGAGAAGAATGACACCGCTCACCAGGAGGAGTACAGCTCCTGACAACTGGAGTCCCTTCACGCCTTCACCTCGCCTCCTTTCATGGCCATATGCTGCACTCCAGAGTACACCAGGTCGAAGAGCAAGAGCAACGCGTGGTTGTCCACAAGCAATGCCATGCGTATTCCTTCCTCCTCATAGGGCAGCGCGAGGGATGCCCCCTTTACTCCCCCGCTCTGCTCACGTATTCCCCTGTCCGCGTATCAACAATGATCGTGTCCCCTTCTTTAACGAAGAGCGGGACCTTCACCTTTACATTTCCCTCGACCACGACCTCTTTCATGATGTTCGTCGCCGAGTCTCCGCGGAGGCCGGGGGGAGCGGAGATGACCTTCGCCCCGACCTTGATCGGGAGCTGCACCACGACCGGATTCCCTTCAAAGGTGAGGAGGTCAACCAGCATTCCTTCCCGGAGAAACGCCGCCGCGGTGCCGAGTGCATCTTCTGAGAGAGTGTACTGCTCGTAGGTGGTCTCATCCATAAAGGTGTAGCGACGATCGGCCGCGTAGAGGAACCGGGCCTTCGCCTTCCCCACGTCGGCCTCGGGGATACTGTCCCCTTGCTTGAAGGTTCGCTCCCGCACTTGACCGCTCCGGAGATTGCGAATCTTGGTGCGCATGACCGGCCGCCGCTGTGCCTTCCTCATGAAATCGGTCTCCAGGATGATCCAGGGGTCACCATCCTCAATGATGGTCACGCCGGAACGAAGGTCGTTCATGGTGAGCATACCGATCCTCAAAGAGTAGAGCGCGGAGTGCGGAAGCGTTCAAGACCACGATCACCGATGTCCTTGGGATGCGCTCACGCGTGCGGACAGAACGCGTCCGCGAGTGCCAGGTGCGCAATGAGGAATGCGACGATGCTCTCGGCGCCGCGGTTTTCGTTGAGACCTTCGGGGTTGATCCCGTCGTACACGGCACCGTCTTCCGGGCGGTAGAGCGCGCCGCGTTGAATATTCTGACCGAAGAACCATCCCCACCAGGTTTCTGCAGCTTCCCGATAGCGAACCTCGGCCGTCAGTCGGAAGGCTTCGGCGCACGCGACGACCATGGCCGCAGCGTCCACGCCCTGCTGATCATAGAGAGGTCGCTCTCCGCCGCGCGTGTACCAGCCGCGGTTCCCAACGGGACAGGGAACGCCATCCTGCGTAAGCGCGCGCAGGAGGAAATGAAGGCTGTTCAGCCCCACCGTGCGTGCCCGCTCCGCCAGCGAGGAACGTTGCTGCACTAGGACGGCGTGACGGGCCGCGGAGAGCACCGCGTACGGGATCGCCCCGTTCGAGTACCAGAGCGTCTCTTCAAACCAGGCCCAGGTCTCGGTTGCCGTATCGTCGAAGGCGTGCAACAGGTGGGAGAGGAGCTGCTCCACCCCCGCGCGAACCGAGAGCGGATCCTCGGGCGTGAGCACGGCGAGAAGCCCCAGGAGTGCGAATGCCCGTGAGCGCAGATAGGAGAGATCCCCGGCATGCGGGAGCGCCTTCGTGAGCAGGGTGCTGGCAGCCGCTCGCATTGCCGCGTCTCCGCCGCGTGCGGAGGTAATGCCGAGCGCCCACACGGCCCTCCCGTACGAGTCCTGCGACCCAGCGCCATCCTGAAACGTGCGGTCGGTGGCCACGCCGTTGTGAAATCTCCCGTCCGGAAGTTGACAGTAGGCAATGAAGCGGAGGTAGAGATCTGCAAGTTGCTTCACGGATCGCTGTTCGCGCTCGTCCAGCGTGGGGAACAGGCGCCCGGTTTCCACGACCACGATCAAGGCGCGGGCGACGTCATCGATGGCATACCCGAATTCCGGGAGAGGATGTTCGCGCCGCGTGTGCTGAAGAACGCCGAACTCGTCGGTGAGCCTCCGGAGGTGCCGAAGGTCCGGCGGCTGGCAAGAGTCCAGAGACTGAAGCCCGCTCACCATACGAGGCCACACGAGATAACGATGTTCCCTTTACGCCACGCCGACTTCCTCGCTCTTCTGAACTCTGCGCGGTACGGGTTTGACCGCACCGGCGCTGTTGAACAGACCGTTGTGCTCCGCGATCACCTTCCGGAACAAATCCGCGTACTGGCTGGCCACCGAGGGCCAGGTCATTGCCCGAGAATAGATATAGATCGCCTCCTCGACGTCCCGCTTCCGCTGCGGGTTGCCCAAGAGCGCCTCGAGAGCGACGGCGAGCGCGCGCGCATCGCGGGCGGGAACGAGCAGCCCGCGATCATCGGCCAGAAGGTACTGCGCGTAGCGAGATCCCGTGGCGATGATCGCTTTCCCGAAAGCCGCCGCGTACGCCAGGGTACCCGAGACATATTGAGAGAGATCGAGCTGGGGAGCAAGGTAGATGTTCGTCGCGCGCAGAAAAAGGATGAGTTGGTTGAGGGTGAGGTACTGGTTCACGAAGCGGACATGCTCGTTGAGCTTGTGTTCCCGCACGCGGCGACGGAGCATCTTGCGGTAGACCTCTCCCGCCTCTTTCCGAACAACGGGGTGCGTGGCGCCGACAATGAGGTAGATCACCTCGGGGTGTTTGGCAACCACCTCGGGGAGAGCGTCCAAGACGTACTCGACCCCCTTATTCGGTGAGAGAAGTCCAAAGGTCATGAGTACTTCTCTTCCGGAAAGACTGAACACGCGCTTGAAGTAGTCGCTCCCGTGGAAGGGAACATCGGGTGCGCCGTGGTGGATGAAGAAGATCTTCTCCGCCGGGATCCGGTAGACCCGCTCGAGAATCTCAGAAACGTTCCCGGCCATGACGACCAAGCGGGCACTCAACTTTCCCAACTCTCGGAATGCCGCCGCCTGCCGCGGATTCGGATGCTCGAGCACGGTGTGGAGGGTGACGACGGCCGGCTTCCGCAGAGCCCGGAGGAAATCGAGAACGTATGTGCCGTCCCACGTCCCGCGCGGACTGTCGGTTCCGAAAATGCCGAATTCGTGCTGGACGTTCACGAGGGCGACATCGCTCTGGTTCACAAACGTCGCCGCCTGCGCGTAGCTGTTCCGATCGTGCTGGAGAAGCAGGAAGCGGACCTCGTGGGCATAGGGACCGCTGTAAATGTCCGGATCGTGGACGGCGATGATCGTGGGGTGCGAGAAGACTCCGAGTGTGTCAACGGCAGAGGAGAGGTCGCGGGTGAACGTCGACAATCCGCACTCCCTGGGGAGATAGGTCGAGAGGTAGGCAATCCGCTTCCCCCGCGGCGGCAGTGGAAGCGTCACGCTCGAGACTCGACGGGAAACACGCGGCCGCTCGGGATCGCGGAAATTCATCGGAGAAAACCTGCGCTCCATGCTATCACAGCATCGGTCGAACCGTCACGCCCGAGCCTTTTGGAACATCAACCCCGTAAGACCACGGGGACCGACGAGAACGAAAAGCAGAGACCTACCGTCCGCTGCCGGAAGATCCACTCCCCGAGGACCCGCTCCTAGATGAACCGCCTTCAGAGCCGGAAGATCCCGAGTCAGAGCCCCGCGACCCATCCTTATCCTCTTCTTTCTTCTCTTTTTTATCCTTATCGTCATCCTCGTCGCGATCCGCACCGTTCTCTCCGGGGCGCGGAGTCGGGAATGCAGTCCCGGAATTCCTCCGCACCTGCTCAATGGCCTGCCGCGCACGAAGGAGCGCCGCGCTCTGCGCATCGACCCCGAGGAACCCGTGCTCGACGAGCTGCTGGAGAATCCGCTCAACCCGGCGCTCCGCGTCTCCCGACCGGAGCGCGTTCGATTCGAGAGCAATCTGTCCACTCTTCAAACGGTCGGCAATGCGTCGCACGTCCCGAGCAATCCGCAGCGCCTCTGCAAAGTTCTCCGCAGCGAACAACTGGCGAGCGGTCACGAGGGCGGCATCCGCGCTTGCACGCAATTCGGTATCGGCAATGAGGACCTTCCCCTGCGCGAGGCGCTCCTCGACCTTTCGAACCGCCCGGAGAAGATCCCGCTCGGCCTTGGCGACCTTCTGCTCGGCAAGGAAGCGGAGAACGTTCGGGGGAATCGCCGAAGCCCCGGGAGGAATCATGCCATCTTCGAACTCCACGAGCTCCTCGATTTCCTCGTCGAGGAGTTCCGCGAGATCTTTGACCTCATCGTCGACGGGATCGAGGGTGGCCGCTTCGGGAAACGCGCCGGTGGGAGCAGGAGACGAAAATTCCTCCTTGTCGAGCTCACGTTCCGCCGCCGCTTCTTCCTCGAGCTCTTCGAGCACCCCGGCGGCGGCGAGCCGCGTGCGGATGAGGAGGAAGAGAAGATCGGGAGGCACCGCGCCGGCCGCAAGTTGACGCGCCACGATTCGGTCTGCGATCGTCAGGAGTCGCTCATGTGCTTGTAAGAGGCCGCGGGCAGATGCGGGCGTCAGCCGTCCGGCCCGCTCGAGCGCTTGTAATTCCGCGATGCGCTCCGCCGCCTGGGTGAGAGCGATACGCGCGCGCAGCGTGGGGATGCCGAAACTGAAGAGGCTCCGGTCAAACAACTCACTGAGTCGATCGAAGGCGGAGAACACGCTCGTGGGAAGAATCCCCGCTTCCGCAATGATCTGCGGAGGACGGACGGGGAGCGGCGAGGGTGAAACGGATGGCGTCGGGAGGAGCTGCGGACTCACCGGAGAAGGAGTCACCGTCGGGAGCGGACTCGCCGCCGGTGAAGGGACGAGAACCTGCGCCGAGGAAGAGTGAACGCAGATCCCCGCCACGAGAGCGATCACAAGCAGTAGGGAGACGGCGAAGACCGGTCGGCGAGACCGAGGCGAACGTGCGGGTTGGTGTTGACCGGTCACGCGCTCTCGCAATGAGTTTATCGCACTTCGTCAATCGTGACAAAATGACCGTCCGCGCGCTCTTCCACGGTCGCAAAAAAGAGTCGGATGTCGAGGTTCGGGAGCAGTTGGCGCACTGCCGCACGGGCGGCCTGGAGGTCGTCGGCGTGCTCCCGGTACTCCTCGGTCAGGGTACGGAAGCGCGCGCTGCCCCCGTACGCCGTACACGCGGAGTGATTCACGAACAGGATCTTCGACACTCCGTGCGCATCGTGGACCACCCGGATGGCATGCAGGAGCGCCTCTTTCCGACCCCCCGCGTCTGCAGCCACGAGATCGCGGATCCCGCCGGAAGCCGTCAGAAGGTCCCAGGTGTTGATGCCCACGTGCTTCCCGCGGAGATACTCCGCGAGGGCAGGCTTGTCCGCCCGGTGGAGCGGGGAATCCACACAGGTAACGACGAGCGCATCAACCGTGGCGGGCATGGCCGTATCGTATCACGGAGTCCCGAGAGACCGAGAGCTTCTCCTCCGCACAGCGAAGCCCCCTTTCTGCCCCGCCGCTTGCGGCGGGGAGATTTCACCGTCCAATGCCCGTAATCGCGTACCTGGCCTTGCGAAACGCCTCGTGGTCGAGACAGTTCCGGCCGTCGACAATGACTCGGACGGGTGTCCCAGCCAGATCATCCGGCATGAGTTGCCGAAAGACCGTATGGTCCGTCGCGAGCACGATGGCTTCTGCCTGCTGCAGGGCTTCGTCGAGTGTCGCGACGGACGACCGCTCGGGAACGTACGGATCGAAGGCGGTGACGACCGCACCCTCGGCGCGGAGAATCTTCTCTACCTCCAGTGCCGGACTTTCACGGAGGTCATTGACATCGCGCTTGTACGCGAGGCCGAGCAAGGCTACCCGCACACCGTGCACGCCTTCCCCGTTCTTCTGCACGCCTGAGGCGGCGAGGACCGCCTGCAACTTCTCAACCGTGTACCGCGGCATGGCCTGATTGATCTCCCGGGCCAATTTCAGGAACCGGTGTTCGAACCCGCGGGCTAAAGCGTGCTCGATGAGGTAGTGCGGATCGACGGGAATGCAGTGTCCGCCCACCCCGCACCCTGGAAAATGCGCAAGGAAGGCAAATGGCTTCGTGGACGCACCATCGAGAACCTCCGCCACGTCGATCTTGAGCCGATCAAAGCTCTGCGCCAGTTCGTTCACGAAGGCGATGTTCACGTCGCGGAAGGCGTTCTCGACCATTTTCACTGCTTCTGCCGCGCGGAGAGACGACATCCGCTTGACCGACGCGTCGAGGAGTCGGGTGTAGAAGGAGAGTCCCCGCTCCGCGGCCTCGTCCGTGTATCCGCCGAGCACGCGGGGAATGGTACGAATCGTCCAGCGGGTATCGCCGGGGTTCACGCGCTCCGGGCAGTGCACGAGCAACACGTTGCCGCCGTCAGGATCGCGCCCGCGCGACCGGAGCAGCGGGACGAGCATTTCCTCACACACGCCGGGGTTCACGGTGGATTCAATGGAGAGCAGCACGCCGGGCTTGGCATGGAGTGCGACTGTTTCGACGGCAGTCCGGAGCGGACTGAAGTCTGGCCGTGAGTCGTGATCGACGGGCGTCGGCACGGCCACGATCACGGTGTCGGCGTCGGCCAGCCGACGAGCATCGCTCGTCGCCTCCAAGGGAAAAGCGCGAAACGCGGTCTCGACCTCGGCATCACGGAACGGAAATACTCCGGTGGCGATGCGCGCCACTTTTCCCTGGTCCACGTCATAGCCGAGGACTGTAAACCCTTTCTCGCGCGCCGCGGCAGCCACCGGGATGCCGACATACCCGAGCCCCACAATCGCGACGGTCTCCGCCGCGACGCGGGTGCTCGGCTCACGGACGGCAACGTGCTTCTTCCCTGCTGCGTTCATGAAGCCCCACGGTACAGGAAGGAATGCTTAAGAGCCAAGACTGGCCCCGCCTGCAGACGCGCCACTTGGGAGGTCTGGTTTACGTCCGCTTCCGGGCGACGACGGTCTCAGGAATGTCGAGAGAGAGCCTCCCGCCAAGAATCGCGTCGGCGAGAATCCGTCCCCATCCCTCCATCCGTGGCAGAAGTTTTTGAAGTCGATCGCGCCCGGCGAGCTCGATATGCTCGAACTCATCGCTTCCCTCCGGGAGGCGAACCGCTCCAGGAACCGACACCAAGAAGACCACCCCAATGTGCACGCGGTGAAAGAGCGAAGCGTCGGGTGCGGCGTTGCAGACCAGTCCCAACGGCAGCAGTGCCGACCGCGGCGGGACGGGGGTGAAGATCAACTCTTCGCTCAACTCGCGCTCCAACGCAGCGCGGAGGACATCCCCGCTGCGGGCCTCGACCGGTTCCACGTGCCCGCCCGACGAGAGCGCGATCTGCGCATTGTGACGCGTCTCCACGAAGCGGCCCGTCTGCGGCTTCCGGGATTTCCGGAAGAGGGCGAGGACGGATGTCCCATCGGTCACGAGACCCTGCACGATGACCTGGAGGTACGTAGGATCTTTCTCGAGCGCGGGCCTTGGCCGGAATTCGCCTGCCGATCGAACCACCTCCTGAAACGCGGTAAGAGTGTCCGCGTCCACGGTCAGACCCAGCGGAATTCCTCCGAGCCGCTCTTCGAACGTGGTGCGCCGAACGCACAAGACTTGCTGCTCCACCGTCTAGGTAAACCATACCAAGGACCGGGCGTCGCGACCATTCAGAGAGAGGCGAGAACGGCCCGCAACGATGCTTGGGCGACTCCCACGACGGCATCCGCAGCACCGTAATACACGAGCAGCTCATCCCCCCGCAGGATCATTCCTGAGGGAAACACCACCCGCGGCGTCTGACCACGAAGTTCCCAGGACTCTCGGGGCTCGAGCGCCGGATCACTCGACCGACCCAAGACCTGACTGGGGTCCTCTAAGTCGAGAAGGGCAAAGCCAGCGCGGTAGACGTGGTGGTGATCGATCCCGTGGTAGCAGACGAGCCAGCCGGACGGGGTGCGAACAGGGGGAGGGCCCGCCCCCAGTTTATACTCGTCCCACAGCGCCGGCCGCGTCCGAAGCACCACGCGGTGATCCTCCCAGGTTTTTAAATCTGCACTCATGGCGATCCACATATCGGGAGGCAGCCGGTGCAGGAGGACGTACTTCCCTCGGATTTTCTCCGGGAAGAGGACGGTGTCCTTATTGTCCATCTCGGGGAGGACGACGCCGAGCCTCGTGAACGTGCGGAAATCTTCCGTCAGCGCGAGCGAGACGCGCACACGCCAGGGCGGACTGCCGGGCGGAAGCCACTCCGGATGCGGATCGCTCGCCCGATAGAGGGAAGCAGCCGTATACGTCACATAATAAGTATGGTCCATGCGGACCAGGCGCGGGTCTTCCGTCCCGAGACGCTCGAATTCGTCCTGAAGGTCAGGCTCGAACACCGGCTCCGGCCAGCGCTCCTCGATCGTGACGCCATCCCGAGTGGTTGCATGCCCGAAACGGGAAACGTGATCTTGGCCCTGCGCGCGGTAGAGCAGATGAATGACGCCGTCCGGCCCTTCGGCGGCACCAGGGTTGAACACCGCTTGGTTCTCCCACCAGCGGTCCGTGGGTCGCAAGAGTGGACCGTCGCCGACGCGCGTTAAGAGCGTCGTGCGCACCCCTTGGGAACGCGAACGTCCCCGAACCTGGGACTGCTCCTTTGCTGGCATCCTCATCCTCCGTGACTCCATCATACCGTCTCTTGGGGGAACCATGGATGCGTCAACCTGGTGATGCTTAAGGGTCGAGAAGTATTGACGAAGGGGGACGCTCATGATAGGACCCCCCCATGAGGCATCTCACCGAGAGAGTCCGCGCTCTCTCCCCCACTGACCAGGGCCTACTTCTCGGATTCCTCCTCGCGGCGGCGGCCGCGGGTCTCCTGACGTTCTTCGCTGGACGGGGAGTTGAAGAACTGCTCACGCAGCCGCGCTACCGCCCCACATTTCCCGTTGCCGCTACGGTCTCTCCTGCGCTCTATCGGGCCCGCCTCGCGCCAGCCCGAGGATCCTCTCCCGCGCGCACGTCGCCGGCAGAAGTACCACTTGTCCAGATAGTGGTGGAAACCCATGAGCGGGGAAATTGGATTCGCATTCCGGCCCTCTCGCTGAACCTCCCGCTCGCACTGGCCCCAACGCTCAACAATGCTGATGTCCTGCGAACACTGCAGGTCGGTGTTGTCCGGTACCCGAATGGCGTTGCTCCCGGCCAGCGCGGCGTGGTCGTCATCGCAGGGCACTCCACCGGCGAGCCCTGGAAAGGCCCGTACCGCTTCGCCTTCCTCCACGCCGGGAAGTTGCGTCCGGGCGACACCATCTCCGTGGACCACAACGGGTCCCGATACACGTACCGCGTCACCGATCAGCGGCTCGTCAACCCCCGCCAGACGCCGTTCTTAGACTCGGCTGCTGACCAGCCTCGTCTGTCCATCATCACTTGCTGGCCGCTCTGGACCACGCAGCAGCGCCTTGTGGTGGATGCGGAACTCGTGGACACCGCTACCCTCGCGGTACAACCGCGGAACGCCTCATAAGCGCCTCTCGGGCTGGCCCAAAGAGCACGCCCTTCCAAGTAAGGCCGGAGCAGACTGACCGGCCGCAAGAACCCCTCTTCACCTTGACAGCCTCCAGCGGGGGGTGGTATGAAACCGCATTCTCCAACCCTCTGACTTCCGGTACAGGGAACGTCATAAAAAGGAGAGAAAGTCAACTTTCCTTCATCGTTAAACCTCGGAACTCGAATCCCATGTTCTCACGCTGGCAGACCACGAACACCGCACGAACATCTATCTCCGCCGTGCTGGGGATGCTGCTGGTCGGAGGAATCGCCTGGGCTATGTTCTCCGTAACCGTTGCCCATGGCGCGGAGACGTGCTCTCTGGAGGAGGTCCAGAGCGATATCGCGAATGGATCCATCACCCTGAATCTGACCGACGCCGCAGTGACGGTAACGAACTCGGCCGGATGTGCTGTGCCGATTCGACTCGAGATCTACCGTGTATTCCGTCCCGACCCGCCGCTTCTCTATCTCACCCAGGTTCCGGTGGACATCCAGGAACCTACCCTTATTCAACCGGGAGAGACGAAGACTATTACCGGAAACATCCCCCCCTGCGCGTACCAGATTGACGCCGCGTATGGGCCATTTGCGGGACCGCACCTCGCTGGCCGCATCGTGACGCGCGGCGGGTTCTGCCCACCGCTCGTGAACAATGCATCGTGCGTGTCGGTGGACGTCCCCCGAACGGTACAACTCGGACAAGAGTTCCAGGCGCGCGTGACGCTTCAGAACACGGGAACGCGGCCATGGCACGCGTCGCCCATCATCAGCCCGCACCGACTGGGATCCCGCAATCCGACTGATAACCTCACGTGGGGCGTCAGGCGTATTGAGCTTCCGGTCTTCCAGGTAGCGCCCGGTGGTCTTGCCTCGTTTATCTTTACGGCCCGCGCCCCGAGCACGGCAGGGACGTACTCCTTCGCGTGGGGCATGCTGGAAGAACTCCTCGAGCATTTTGGTGCTCCCTGTGAGAGTGCAATCACCGTGGTGGCGGCAACTTCCACCTCCTCGCTCACGCCGACGCCTTTACCGACGTCCACTGCGACACCATCTCCGACTCCGGGCGTCCTGACCCTCGTCCAGGTCATTCAGGGACAGACCACCGTGGTAAACGTCCCGACCCCGGCACCCGTTGAACCGACATCCATGCCGCGCCTCACCGCCATCGTGAAAACAGATCAGCGGGACACCGTTGCCCCAGGAGAATTTCTCACCTACCGGATCACTCTTAAAAATGATGGCGATGCACCGGCAACCAATCTTCGGATAGTAGACCGCGTCCCTCAACACCTGCGGCCGGATCCAAACTCCATCACACCGGCTGGAGCGGATGACGCCGCGACGCGGACGATCGTGTGGGACGCCAAGACGATCCCGCCGCACACGATCAAGCGATTCACCTTCTCCGCGCAGGTGGATCCGGCAGCTCCACATGGGTTCATCATCCGCAACGCCGTAGAGGCGGTTGCGCCCGGCTTTTCCGCAAGCGCGGCAGATACGACCACGGTCAGTGCTCCCCGGGTGAAAGGCGCGATAACAGTCTCGGCGCCTCGGGCGGTTCCTCTCGGCGTGGAGACCGGCATGGATGCAAAGACGCTCCTCCTGACGTTCGGAGGAATGCTCTCGGGAATCGGCGCATACCTCTTCAAGAAATCCGCCTAACGCGCCCGCGCGCCCGCGCCTTCCCCACGGACCGTGGGGCGTCTTCACGGCACGAGCGGAAGCGAGACGGGACCAACAAACGGGGCTGACCCGTCAATGACCGCTGTCACGGAGAGGAAGATGAAGGGAGAGTTCCCTCCAACGCTCAAGGTGGCGGAAAAGAGTGGGGAGCTGGAACGCCTCCAAACGCCTGCTGGCTCGTGTAACAGTGCGTACGAATCGAACTGATGGCGTCATCAACGCCGATGACGTCGCCGACGGACCAGCGGTCACTTCCCTTCTCGTGCGAGTTCCAAGAGCAAAGCCGGAAAACAACGCTACGCCTGCGAGGAGCAGCCCTCCCGCCGCCATGCGAACTGGTATCTGCATGAAGATCCCCCAAGATGTTACTAAAGCCAGCCTATCTCCCTGGCCCGGTTTCTGCAAGAAGCCGGCACCGTACAGAAGCGCGGTGCTCGCTCGAGACTTCAGCAACCAATGGGAAGAGCGCCAAAACCTCTTGTCGCCCTGCGACGCGAACCATACACTGTAGACGATGCGGGAAGGGGGAACGCGGCAGAGAGTCGTGGATACGTGGAGGGCTTTTTAAGACCTTCATTGTTACGTACGTCAAAAATGTTGCCTGCGAAACTCGCGATGTTCATGCGAAAGGAGGTGAAATGCTTCTCATGCGTACCGCACTCAAAAACGTGGCGAGAGCGCTTGCGGCCATTGCGATCGCAGCGTTACCGGCTGTCCCGGCATTCGCGTCCGGATGTGGCGGCTGGTGCTTTGTCACGCCAGCAGTCAGTGGTTCGGTCAGCGCATCAGTCAACCAAAGTCAGATGGCCTGGACTCACCAGGTCGACATGAAGCAGTCGGGGATGATTGACATCGCGGGACCGGACAATCTCCGGGCATGGGTCAGTGGTGAACAGCAGCTCCGAGGAATGGGAGCGGGGGATTTCGGTCAGAACCAACAGCTGAACGCGTCGCTCCAGTTCTCCCGGCCCCAGCCGACCTGGAATCCGTGGGTCTGGTGGCCAAGCGCCCAAAACGTCGCGGTGAACGTCGGCGTCACCGTTCAGACGCTCCTTGGCTGGATGTAAACCTGACTCTCTCCACGAGAGAGCCTACGCCGCGCCATGCGCGGCGTAGCGTTGTAATTCCGAGAGGCCCTATTTCAGCATTGTACTCACGCACAGGAGCACGCAGCCGAGCCGTACGTAAAAGAAGCCATCAGAGACAGCGAGAAGTCCCAGGTGCCGCACGAGGAGCCTCCGGAAGTTCTGGAGCCAGGAGTCAGCCTCGCATGCTGGGGAGGACTTTCCCACAGGGCTGATTCTCACTGAAACGCTGCCCCATGGTATGCTCATAAGGAAGAATGATAGAAATACAAAAAGATGCTTGAGAGGAGCACAACCATGCGGGATATGCGGAGGTTTGCCATGGTGCCTGTCCTTGGCGTGGGAATCCTCCTCGGCATGTCGATCTCGGCGCAGGCGCAGGCTCCGTCTCCCGCTCCTCCGCAACCGACACTGGATCCTGCCGTTCTTCAGCAGTTGACGTCGGGAGCGGATGCGAGTCGGTTTCTCCGCCTCCCCAGCGTGTTTGTAACCGCGATCAACGTTGAGTCGATCTCTACGGACGGTGCGGTACAAGGAACGTTCACTGTGGAGAACCGCGACCAGAACGTCCAGGGCGGTCTCCAGTACCAGGTTGAGGTGTTAGGTCCCGCTCCCGAGGTGGAGACGGGGAAGCTCGAGGCGGATACCGCTCCGCAGTATGACCGCGTGATCGATCCACTCAACCTTACGCTCCTTCCTGGAAGCACGAAAACGGTCCCATTTCGCTACCAGGCTCCCCTGCTGCCGAAGGGAGACTATCGCCTCCGTATCCGCGTCGTCACCTCACAGGGGCGAAAACTCGGGTGGCACGATGCGACAGTGCATCTCGGCGTTCCGAATGCCTCTTTCATCGTCTTGCGCTCGAACGCGATCCTTCTTCCGGACAAGAAGACCGCGGGTCCTCAAGAAGGTCCCAATGTCGAAGGGGGCAGTACTTTCACCCTCCAGGCGTTGGCGGAGAACGTGGGGAGTGCCGCCATATCCGTGCGGCCGCATCGCGAAGTGTACCGCTGGGACATCAGCGGCCAAAAGGTTGACGAACAGACATTCGATCCCGTCACCGTGAGGTCAAAAGAGACCGTGGTTGTTGAAGTACCGGTGACCGCGGGCACCGTACCCGATGCCTATCACGCCGTTTTGACGTTGCGGGATCAGGAGGAGAGACGTATCTCGGGTCAGGCGGCCTTTCGTTTTGTGGTGAAGGGCATTTCCGCCAAGGTCGTCACCGCAAGCTTTGACCGGATCGCTACCGCACGAGGGTCACAAGCCGTTATCTCGACAACGCTCGTGGGGCCGGCCGATCGAGAAACCGAAGCGAACGTGACCGCGCGTGTGGAACTTCTTGATGGATCGCGCGTCGTGGCCGAGGAAGCTCGGATGCTTCCCTTGGGCGCGGCCGCGACCGTCATCAACACGACCTTCACCCTCTCGAAGGACATCGCTGCTCCCGGCTTTCGCGTGCGTCTCTTAAGTGATCGTGGAGACGTTCTTGATCAGTACGAACACAACGTCAATCTTTCTTCGGAGGAACTCCAGAGCGTTGCGCACCCTCCCAAGCGCATTCCGGGCATTGACTCACCGGTGATTCTGGGAATTCTGCTGGCGCTGGTTGCCGTACTGGCCGCCTTCATCCTGTGGGGCATCATGCGCGGACGCGCACCTTCCAGAACCCGGATGCTCTGCATCGTACTTCTCCTTCTGGCGTCTGGACTGATTCTCCGTTCTCGAACGGCAGCAGCGAACGGCATTCACGTCCTTCAACACCCGCAGCCAGCCTTGATTGCCCTGTTCATTAACGAACCGCGGCATAACGGAACCTATGGCACCGCTCTTACCGTGACCTTTGATCTGACCTTTATTGCCTGCGAGAACGCTCCCACGGCTGCCGAGGTGAACCTTCTGTACGAATCAAACGGGGTCCTAAGCGGCCTCTTCCCTCTCCCACATTCTACCCTCATCAGTAGTGCGCATTATGACGCTCCTCCCGGTTGCCCTCCGGGACGTCACCACTGCTATTTCACCATCAATAACATCACCGGGCCCGTATCGTTTGGATCATTCCCGCATTTGCAGACCACGCTCCAATTTGTCGGACACGTCTGGGAGAGTACGGAGGCAAGAAGAACGCGTCGTCCCCCATCGGGAACAGATGTCTGGAACCTCTGGATTCGTTTTGAGCCTCGGAGTAACGCTTCCTGTGTCGGTTCGACTTCTCCAACACGTGTCGCGGTTGGAGAGCAGTTTCAGGCACAAGTAACCATGCGGAACACTGGGGGCGTTCCCTGGACGTCCGACGGTGCAAACCCCTTCCGCCTCGGTTCGGAAAACCCGCGGGACAACACCCGTTGGGTCCACAGCCGGGCTGGGCTCCCCCGGTCCCCCGTGAATCCGGGAGAATCGGTCTCGTTCTCCTTACCGTTGCAGGCTCCCTTCGTAGCAGGCTCGTATCCGTTTGACTGGGCCATGCTGCAAGAGGGCATCCGCTGGTTCGGGGACATCTGCCGCAGAACCATCACGGTGACGCCACCGGCCCCCGTGCTACCCGACCTCACGGTCGAGAACCTGAATGTGTCGGGAGTCCTCGTCTCCGGGCAAACCCTCACGCTCTCCGCGGCGGTTCGCAGCAGCCTGGCCCCCGCTGGAGCCTCCGACGCAGCATTCCTCATCGGTGAGCAGCGCGTGGGGCTGCGCCTCACTCCGCCCCTCCCCGCGGGGGGGACGGTGGGACTCACGCTGCCCTGGATTGCGACCCCAGGCTCGCATCGCTTCGCCTTCTGTGCAGACGCAGAAAATCGCGTCGCGGAATCGCGGGAGGACAATAACTGCGGAGCAATCAACTTTACGGTGACGTCACCGACCCCCCCGCCGTTCCCTGGGGTGCCGCCGCCGCGGTTCCAAGAGCAGCCGTAAGCCGCCTACCGGAGGCGGGACGTCGAGGTTTCTTTGGCGCGGATGCGCTCGAGCGCCCGCTCTTGAATCTGTCGGACGCGCTCGCGGCTGATCCCGAAATCCTTAGCGACTTCCGCCAGCGTCTTGGGAACACCCGTGGTGAGCCCAAAGCGCAGGGTCACGATGGTCCGATCCCGCGGCGGGAGTTCGTCCACGATTTCCCGTACCTGGCGTCGGAGAATCCGCTGGTTCGCGATGAATTCCGGCTGCGGCGAATCGAGGTCGGCAAGCACCGCGCCAAGTTCCGCTTCCTCCCCTTCCTCGCCGCTCCGGATCGGCTTCTCGAGGGAGATGGTTTCCAAGGCGGCTTCCTCGAGTTTAAGGAGTTCGCCTTCGGAGAGTTCGAGTTCGGCTGCGAGCTCTGCGAACGTGGGCTGCCGACCGAGCTCTTGGGTGAGACGATGACGCGTCTTCCGCATCCGGGAGATATCTTCGAGGACGTGTTCGGGGATGCGGATGGTCCGGCTCTTGGTGAGCGCACGCTGGATCGCTTGGCGGATCCAGTAGGTCGCGTAGGTCGAGAAGCGCGTCCCCATGGTCGGATCAAACCGTTCCACCGCCCGGAAGAGTCCGAGATTCCCCTCCTGGATGAGATCGAGGAAAAGTTCAGGATCACCCCGACGCGCATACCGTTTCGCGACATGGACAACAAGGCGGAGGTTGGCCTCAATGAGCTTCTGCCGGGCCTCCTCGTCTCCCTGGCGCAGGCGGACGGCCAGCTCTTTTTCCTCATCGGCCGTGAGGAGTTTTCGTTCGCCGATTTCGCGAAGGTAGAGCGACAGCGTCGAAGCCGCCGTCTCGTGCGTCTCGCGGCGCTGCCTCCCCCGTTCTCCGGAAGGAGAAGCGCCGGTACCGCGGTGACCCCTGACTCTCATGGTAGGGGCAGCGTACGGCGCGGGTCTCCAAGACTTCAACTTAAGGGGCTTCCAGCTCACCGGCGATCCAGTTTCGGACCCGCTCATCGACGTGCTCGAGACGCAAAGCACCGATAAACGGCAGCGCATCGCTGTGGTGCGCCCGGATCATGGCCGTGAGCGGAGCAAGGTGATCCTCGAGGGTTTCCAAAACCAGAAGCGCCCCATTCCCCTCCTCGATCGTGCCCTTCGTCGGCGGCCAGAAGTAGCGAGTGCGCTGCTTCGGAAAGACATCGAAGCACGCCGCGTGGCGGGCCTGGAGCGCCTGATCGCCAATCGTCGTCGCCTCCTCCGCACTGTTGCAACTGACCACAACCCAGAACACGGCGGAGGGCATGACGTGCCCCTTTTTAGTTCTCGCTCCCCCCATCCGCAGTCTTCTTCCGAATATCAATGACAAGGCTATCGCCGTCATGGAGAAGCAGATTCTCCAATTCCGACGTTTCCTCTCCGTTCACCGTCACCCGGAGGAGATCGTCTGATCCGACGGCGCGATCGAGAATCTGGGTCTTGGAAAAGGGCTGCTCCCAGACGGCGAAGAACTGCCCCAAGCGGACGTCCTGCGGACTTGGAAACTCCAGATGAATCCGGCCCGTATCGTCGTGCGTGTGCACCGGCCGCATGCAGCCGGGAGAGATCCCGATATCGGAAGGAATGGTTCTCTCTGTGCCATCAATGACGATCTGGAGCTGGGGATGGATATGCATCCCGACGCCCGCGTGCTGCACGCAGGCAGACAAGACGTCTGCGATCGGCTTCTTCGGGCGCGTGCCGACAAACGCCAATCCGACGATCAAGGTGAGCGAACCCACAACCACGCCGCTCACCAGTACGAGCTCCTTCCGCATACCAGGACAGTGTACGCTAAGAACCGCAGAGAACCGTCATCCAGTCGCGAGAACAGGATCCGTCCCCAGTGAGCAAGTTTGGGTTATAAGGCCCAAAAACTTGCGAACACCATACTTAGGAAGGAGATGCATGGAAGAGGAAACCCGCGCGGGATTTTCTCTTCCAGACTAGAGAAGCATCCAGTCGGCGAGGATCGCGAGGAGGAGCGCCGCGACGAGCCAGTACCCCGCGGTGGCCACCAGAATGTTGAGGGATTGTCGGGTCGAGGCCCAGAACGTGACGAGCACGGGGAGCAAGAAACCAACCCAGATCTTAAAGCCGAGGCGGAGCGTATCCGCCATGTCGACCACAGAGCGGTTCTTAATGAACGTGCCCACCGCGGCAGAGAGCACCAGGAGCGCCACGGCAGTAATCACGAACGTTCTGGTACTGGGAGGGACGCCAAATTCCTCCCGGACTTTTGGGAAGAGGTACTGGTACCAGAGCCACCCGAGAACCCAGGTCGCAATCGCTCCGACGATGATGTATGCCGTCATGTAAGAACCGGTGAAGAGTAAGCCCTCCTTTCAGTTCGTACGGTACCAGAACGCGAGGGGAGAAAGAACCGGACTGTCAAGTGGGGGAAGCGCTGGCGCCGTCGGCGTCACCGGGATCCGTCGGGACTCGTGCGGGGAGATGCACGCTGGAGAAATCGCCACGCGCTGCGGGCAATGCGGCGGCGATCCTCCCGGTGGCGCAGCACGTGGAACGCGGTGGGGAGGACCGAGAGAACGATGATGCTTACGACGATGGGAAGCAGGTAGCGATCGACATCGGGAATGACGCTGCCGAGGAAGTACCCAAGCAACGTGAGTCCCACCGCCCAGAGAAATCCCCCGAAGACGTTGTACGTGAGGAAGCGCGAGTAGCGCATCGACCCAACACCGGCGAGGATAGGCGCGAAGGTTCTGACGACGGGGAGGAAGCGCGCGAGGACAATCGTCTTCCCTCCATGCTTCGCGTAGAACCGCTCGGCGCGGAGGAGATTCTCACGGTGGAAGAAGAGCGAGTCCGACTTGGTGAAGATCTTCCGACCCATACGGTGACCGAAGGCGTAGCCGACGGAATCCCCGGCGACCGCAGCAATGAAGCAGAGGAACGCAAGCGTGGGGAGGGAAAAGATCTCCTGCGATGCGAGGAATCCCGCCGTGAAGAGGAGGCTGTCGCCGGGCAAAAAAAAGCCGACGAGCAGACCGGATTCAGCGAAGACGATCACGGCCACTCCGGCGTACCCGACGAGTTCGACGAGGGCGCGTAGTTCAACCATTGGATGAGAGTATACGCTGTGACTGGCTGCGTCGAGATCGCGCGCTGCGCTTCGACTTGGGGCACCAGAGAGTGCTGTACTCTCCCCCCCTGACTTAAGGGAGCCGCCTTTACCGCGTCCGCCTTGGTTCCGCCGCCGGTCGGACCGTCACGCCCTGGGTGGGAACGACGATGATCCGGTTCAAGTACAGGTTCCGGTCACAGGCGGCGGTGTCCCCGCGTCGGATCTGGGCGCGGGAGCACCGGAAGATGTCCCGGACGAGGCGGACGGCCAGCGTGTGCCGCCCCTGCGGGATGATTCCCGGCACCATTTTTTCCTCGTACGTGTTGTCGCCTCGGTCCCAGGTCACGATGCCTTGGGTCCGCCCGTCCACGACAAAGCGCGCCTGGACGGGCTTGGGGGCGTCGTGCTTCACCCGCGCTTTCAGGACGCACTGGGCGGCGGGACAGACGATCGTATTCCGATAGAGGGCCTCCACCCGGTCGTGCGCGAGGAGGACGACTTGGGTTCCCCCATCGAGGAAGGAGGAAAAGGAGAACGCGGCCCGTCCCCGGAGAACCACGTCCTTGGTCGCGTCGAGGGTGAGGGGAGATCCGCTGGGGCGGAAGGTGAGGACCCTCGGCCGCTGGAAGAGACGGCGCGGGAGAGAATGGGTCTCTTCACCGCCCACGCCTCCGCCTCCTCCGCCACCTCCCCCACCTGTCCCTCCTCCATCTCCTCCACCACCACTGGGAGGAGGAGTGGGAGGAATGGCCTGGACGGTGAACTGCACATTGCGGGAGACTCTCTGCCCCGTACTCGTCTCGACCTCGGCCGTGAAGGTGTACGTGCCTGCGCTGATTCCTTGGGTATCAAAGGACCCTTGGAGGTTCACGTCGGGGGGGACCTGACCTTCCGAGCGGGGGGCGACGGTCGCGAACTCGACGAACACCACGGTCGTGAAGACGACGAACATCGCCACGAACACGACGAAGAGGGAGACCGTCCGATGGGTCACAGGCCCGGAAACCTCCAGCCGGGAGGCGCGGAGGAGGTCGCGGATCGGAGAGGGGGGAGCGGAGCGCATTGAGGGTAAGTGTTATGGACAGCGGGAATACGGGTACCCGGGGGATACCCGGAAGGGCGTGCTCGTCTGCGAGAACGGGAGGGGGGTTCCGTTGAGGAGGAACCGCATGCAGGAGATGGTGACTCCGGGGACGTTTTGGAGGGTGAGCTGGACGGGGAAGGTGATGCCCCGATTCACGGTGTGACCGGAGGGGGGACTGCGGAAGGAGAGGGTGGGGAGACCGGGAGGAGGGGGCGGGAGGAGGGGGAGTCACGGTCAAGGTGGCCGCGTTGCTGGTGGCGCTTCCGGCCGCGTTCGTCACCACAGAGCGGAATTGAGCTCCGTTATCGGCCAGCGTAGTGGCCGGGGTAGTATAGTTGGAAGCAATGGCTCCGGCGATATTGACGCCGTTTCTTTGCCATTGGTAGGACAAGGGCGCGTCGCCCGAGGCCTGGACCGAGAAGGTAGCCGCCTGCCCTACGATAACGGTCTGGTTGGCGGGATGCCGGGTGATGACGGGCCTGCCGGAAGGGGTGGTGTATGTGAGGACGTAGAGTATCGGCCTGTTCTGCCAACCGTCGGCCTCCAGGTATCCGTTCTGGGCCATCACCAGCAGGAGGTTATTGACTCGATCCCAGACGGGGAGTAGAAAGCCCAGGTCCCTCGCTCTCCAGGTCGTCCCGTCCGCGTCGGTGTAAGCGTAAGGCACCGTATTCGCAATGGAGATCCAAACGGCCTCGGCCTCGGCCTCCGTATAGAACCTCGGCGGGACGGAACCCGGGAATACCTTCACGTGCGTGTAGTGCCAAATCATTTCCTCGTGGGCGTCGGAGTAGTAATGCACTGGCGTCAGGTCTATGACCTGCGTCGGCTGTAGGTCCCAGGGGTTGGCGGTCCCGGCCCTCACGGCGACGGCGTGTTGCCCAAGGGCCGCGGCCCCGTACCGAACTAACCTCGCCTCCACCCTCATGGAGGCGTTACTCGACCCAGGTGCCGGCCTGGGGCGATAGCCCTGCACCCCGCCGAACAGGGCGTCGTCGCCGGCCGTGAACGTCCCGCCGCTGACGTAACTGGAGTTATTCCACGCGGACGGTTCCCCAGTGAACCTATCTGGAAGCCCGGCTATCCAGGTCTCCGGGCGGTCGTGGGGATAGTAGAGGATGGGATGACCGGCGAAGTCGGCGGACGGTACCACCGTGGAGAATAAGGCTGGACCTCCCGTGGACGTGGCCCCAGAGACGCCGGAGGCGCCGAAGCCGACGTTGTCCCCGCCAAGGTACGCGGAACCGAAGGAAGCCGGTATCGGGATAAGGTGTGCGGCGGTGTAATTATTCGGAAAGGCAAGCTCCTGGAACGGGCCTACCGGGGAAGTGAAGCCGTCAAGGTCCCCGGAGTGGGCCAACCAGGGGTGGTTCTCCCCGGAAACGTTATAGTACTCGCGACGGGACTGCAAGATCCTGCCGCCTATGTGGGCTAAACCCCATATCAAATGCCGGTCGTTCCAAATGACCCCACCGGGATTGAAAAGTGGGCCTAGCTGACTTATCGAACGTGAGGCGAGGTTAAGTCGTACCCTGCCCACCGTCTCCCCCTCCGCCCGTCTGGCGGCCAGGGTCGGTCCGGAGACCAGCAGTTCTATCTGACCGGCTGGAACGCCCGGTCTCACGGAGAAGGCGCCGAAGGAGTACTCAAAGTCCGGCGGGAGTCTAACGGCGAAGTTCAAGGTTGGCGGTGGGGAAGGTTGTGCCCGTGCCGTCTCCCCCGCCAGCAGCCCGACGCTCACGAGGAAGATCCCCACCCCCGCCCTCCGGAGGATCCGAGGAAGATGCCGCTTGTCCATATGTATGTTCAGGTGTGGATATTTTTCACTGTATCACCGAACAGAGCGCGGAGTCAATCAGTCGGATCGAGCGACCGGGGGCACACGGTCTTCGTCACACCACGGTCCTTCAAGATCGACACCGTGGTACGCTTCCGCTCGATGATCCTTCGCCTCTTCCCGACCCTTTCGTCCCGCGAACGGGTCACGCTGGGGGTCTGGTGGGCGGGTCTCCTCGTTCTTCTCGTGCGCGGCAACACGGTCTTCGAGGACTGGGCAACGCTGTTCGTGACGCTATGGAGCGGCGGTTTGCTGCTTCTCCACCTGACCCTTGCTCCACAGGAAACGGTGCGTGCGCCCAAGGTGATCATCTGGACCCTGGGAGTCACGTTCATTGCTGCGCTCATCAGTCTGGGAACGACGGTCAACCCAGACGCGAGCCTCAAAGAACTGGTGCGGATGTTCAGTCTCTTGGTCCTCATCCTCACACTCACCACGCTCTTTCAGGACCCGCAGCGCTGGCGGTGGGGAGTGCAGAGCCTCATGGTCCTCCTCGTGCTCATTGCGCTGGGGAGTGCCATTCAATATTTCCTGGAGGGCCCGCCGCGCGCCGATCACCAATTGCGGGGACCATTCTTCTGGTACAACCAGATGGGCGGATTTCTCGCGGTCAGTCTCCCCCTGTTGTGGGGCACGATGGTGGTCGCGAAGACACCGGCGAGGAAATTCTTGGGAGGCATGTTCGTTCTCGGCGTGATCGTTCTCCTCGCGCTCACCTTCTCTCGGGGGAGTTGGCTGATCGGGATCGCTGCTCTTCTCCTCTCGCTGTACGTCCTTCGCCCCCGCATCCGCCAGTCTGCGCTGCTCGTCCTTGGGGGCGGAGGGGTGCTCCTGATTGTGGCGCTCCAGTTTCCCGGGCTGGCGGCAGCATTCCTCGAGCGTGGAGCTTCCCTCGCCTCGGAATTCGGCTCCGAGCGAACGAGCAGTGGTAACCTCCGGGTGGACGCGGTGTACGTGGCCCGCCGCGCGCTGGAAGAGCGTCCGGTTGTCGGCACAGGTGCCGGGACCTTTGCAGACGCATTTCTCCACTTTCAGCGGGCTCCCTGGCGCTACGCCGCGCACGCGCACAACGAAGTGTTGGAGATGTTTGCCGAGCTCGGTACCGTGGGCGGAATGACCTTCTTTCTGTTCTTCGCCGCCATTCTCCAGCGCGCGTGGCGCGCGCTGCGGGTGCGCCGGGATCTTGGGACCAGCCCCGGAAATACGGATGTGCTTCTGACCGCAGCGATGGGAGTCAGCCTCATCGCCGGTCTGCTGCGCTTCCTCATTGATGTGGACTGGAGTTTTCTTGGACTCCAGGCACTGTTCGCAACCCTGGTTGCACTCCTCTTCGCGTCACCGGCGCTCGCCGCACAGGGAGTTCGGCAACCGACGTGGGTAATCAGCCGACGCATCGCTGGTAGTTTCGCGGCAATTCTCCTCACCGCTGCTGCGTGGCTGGGCGCAGAAGCGTATGGCAATCGGCAGTTCACCGCCGCACTTGCCCAAAACAATCTGGAAAGAACTGCGCGGGTTGCGGACAGACTCGTGCTCCTCAATCCGTGGTCCGAAGCCGGACATCGCTTGCGTGCGCAGACCGCGTTCCTCCAGAAGGATTTTCGAACGGCGGAGGAGGCGCTGCGGGAGGCGACCACCCTGGCTCCGTGGCGAAGCGATGCGTGGATCGCCCTCGGCGAACTCAGCGAGTGGCAGAAAGACCCCGCAACGGCGAGAACCCGGTACGAGCGGGCAATCCGGATGACCCCCTTTCGCACTCCCCACCCCGCCATCCGACTCGCGAAGATCCTCCGGAAGCAGGGAGACCTCGCAGGCGCAGAACGCCTCCTTCTGGAAAGCGCGGAGCAGCGCTTTCCCCTCAATGACGATCTCGGGAGTCAGCTCTACTTCCTTCGCTGGACGCCCACGGTGCAGCAGCTCCCGCGGCTCTACCGGGAGCTTCTCGCGGTACTCGAGAAACGCGGGAACACCGCCCGCGCCGCATTCTTCCGAGAGCAGTGGGCGCGCATTCCAGATCTCCCACCCTTACTATGATGAGACAGAACCTTACCCGGACATGGGAGCTGATCTGGACGCTCGCGAAGACGGATTGGAAGGTCCGGTATAGCGGGTCCCGGCTCGGCTATCTCTGGGCCGTGCTCAAGCCACTTCTCATCTTCGCCACTCTCTACACTGTCTTCTCTATCCCCTTTGGCCGAGGAGTGCCGATGTACGCTGCGGAACTCCTTATCGGGATCCTCTTCTGGAACTACTTTGCAGAAGGCACGAGTACAGGCATGCAATCCCTGTTCGCCAAGGGACACATTCTCACGAAGGTACCGGTATCCCTGTGGACGATCGCAGCTGCTTCGACACTCCAGGTAACGCTCACGTTTCTCCTCAACCTACTCGTGATTATTCCATTTGTTGCCGCTCAACCAATCATACTCAGGCTCAGCGGCCTCCTTCTCTTTCTCGGATCCTGCGTCTTGACGGCGATGCTCATTTTGGCGATCTCCCTCTTCCTCGCGCCGCTCTTTGTTCGGTATCGAGACCTCAAGCAGCTGTGGGAAGTTCTTCTCACGCTTGGGTTTTTTGTGACACCGATCATTTACCCGCCGAATATGACACCAGAACGACTACGACACGTACTCTCCTTCAACCCGATGGCTCTGCTTATCCAAAGTGCGAGGTCTGGAATCCTCCAACCGTCGGATATGTCTCTCCTCCCTCTTCTTACGGCAGCAGGAATGATTGGGATGATCTTTGCCGCAAGCATCTACATATTCCAGCGCACCGCGCCTACAGTCTCTGAGTATCTATGATGGGAACACCGATCATCCACGTCCGCAACCTGACCAAGAGCTTCCCTTTCCCGCATGCCCGCTCGAGATCTCTCCATGATGCTTTGTGGACACGGGAAAGACCCCCATCCCCGCACGAGCGTCTCGACGCGCTGAGAGACGTCAATTTCTCCGTGCGCCCAGGGGAGTTCCTCGGCATTATCGGACCGAACGGATCAGGGAAAAGCACTCTTCTTAAAATCCTTACTCGAATCTATCCGCCGACGACCGGTACCGTGATGGTCCAGGGTACGGTCTCGCCATTCCTCGAACTCGGCGTCGGATTTCACCCTGAATTGACCGCCCGGGAAAACGTCTTCTTGTACGGGACGGTGCTGGGACTGTCCCTCATCGAGATCCGACACCGGTATACCGATATCGCTGCATTCGCCGGACTCGAGCAATTCATGGAGGCCAAACTCAAAACGTTGTCGTCTGGTATGCAGGTGCGCCTGGCCTTCTCGGTAGCAATCCATGTTCCGGCGGACATTCTCCTTTTAGACGAAGTCCTCGCTGTTGGCGACGCCGAATTTCAGGAACGCTGCTTTCGGGTATTTGCGCGATTCAAAGAAGAGAGAAAGACGGTGGTCCTCGTGAGCCACGATCTTGGGAGTATCCGTGAATTCGCTGATCGTATCATTCTGCTACACCAAGGATCGATTGTCGCTCAGGGCATCCCGGAAGAAGTGATCGCACGCTACCGAGAGCTCCAGTGGGAGCGACGCCAGACAGACGTTCCGACCAAAGAACGACGCTTTGGGGACGGAAAGGCAAAAATTATGAGGGTTCGCTTCGTGAATGATGGAGGGCAAGAGACCACGGTCTTTCACGCGAATGAAGTGATTTCAATCTGCCTTGACGTGGTGTTCGAAGAAACGTGTGAGCAACCCGTGTTTGGTCTGATTATCCATGATGCACACGTGCGGAACATCTTTGTGACGAACACGCATTGGCAACGGGTAGACACGGATAGGTACACCGCAGGGGAACTCGTGACGGTTGAATTCCGACTTCCGAATGAACTGGAGGTCGGACGGTACACCATTTCACCGGCGATTGCCCATCGGAATCTGCGCTCGTTTCACGACTGGCGAGAACACGTCGGCGCGTTTTTTGTCGACCGACCCTTCGATACAGGCGGTATGGCCCACTTTCAGCACGACATTCGCATCTTCCGCGCCTCGCCCCAGGGTTCAGAAGCCCTGAGCTTCCCCATCCAAAAAAACGCGAAGGCGACCGCGACATGACGCAACCGGTGTATACGGGGGAACGCGTCATTCCAGAACTCCAGCAGGGTGATCCGATTCTCGTTGAGCATCTGCTCCGGTACATGTTTAGTTGTGCATTCGCACGAGGAAAGAGAGTCCTCGACGTGGCGTGTGGGAGCGGGTACGGCTCTCAGATGCTCGCGGACGCCGGCGCACGCGCAGTGTACAGCATCGACCGGGATGAGAAAACCATCGCGTACGCCCGGGAACGGCATGGTGCAGAGAACATTCGCTTCCTTGCTGCCGATGCCCTTGATCTTCCCCTCGCCGATCGATCGGTGGATCTCGTCGTCTCCTTCGAAACGATTGAACACCTGAAGGACGTGCAACGGTTCCTCCGCGAAATCAAACGCGTGTTGGATCAAGAAGGAATGCTCCTTCTCTCAACCCCAAATCGAGAAACGTATCCAGGAGAGAACCCGTTCCACACGCGCGAATTCACCCCGGCGGAGCTTGAAACAATCGTGCGGTCTGTGTTTCGGTACACCTGGACGAGATCGCAGTTCAGCAGTTTCGCCTCCCTCATCGGAGACCCCGAGCATGTCAATAAGCACCACGGGAGGTTTGGCTCTCCTGCCGTCTTCTGCCACATGCCGGCTAGCCTGGCTGATTGCCTCTATAGCATCGTGGCAGCCTCCGACAGCATCATTGAGCCTCCCGACGATATTTGGATCATGCTGTTTCGCCCTCCCTGGCTCCACAGTTGGATTGAACTCTTCGGAGAACGCGCTGAAAGGGACCGACGTGAGGCACTGCTCCGGGAAAAAGACCGGCTCATTCAGTTGCAGACCGATCAATTGGCAATGCTCCACTCCTCAGCGAGCTGGAGACTCACGAAACCGCTTCGAGACCTCAAGCGCTTCGCCCATGCGATCCTCAGACAGAAGCGAGGCCGGTGCTCGCTGTGATGCGCCAACCGAGATCCGGCTGGATAGATGACCATACGGCGCGTACGTTTCGGCCAACTGGAGATAGAAGGTCTCGAGACGATCGACAAGGTGATCGTTCCTGTACCGTGATACGGTCTCGTACCCGCCCTGCCGGAGCTTTTCTTGCAAGCGCTTGTCACGAAGGAGCACCTCAAGCATGCGCACGAGAGCCGCAGCGTCGTCTTGGGGAACGATGAGGCAGTTATAGCCATCTCGGCAGAAGTCCACGTTGCCATCCGCACTGGTGCAGACGACGGGGCAGCCGCACGCCATTGCTTCCAATATCGGTAATCCGAAGCCTTCGTGACGAGAGGTTTGCACAAACACGGTCGCGCGGCGATAGAGACGAGCGACATCTCGGTCAGGTGGCTGGAGGAAATATGTTGCTCCAAGTCCCTCTGCGACCGAGGGTTCGACACCAAAGAGCCACAGGCGCGGGGATGGCGTCATTGCTTTCCACGCGCGAACAGTCATTAGGAAATTCTTCAGTGGGTGACTTCGCCCAATCGCGAGGAGAACATCGTGCTCTCTCTGCACGAGTGGATCAGGGCCAAAGAGATCAGTATTATACCAGGGCGGAGCGAGCGCCGACGTAATACCGATGTCCCACAGAGTGGCTTGAATCCAACGGGAAATCGTTAGGTAATGGAATTCCTTCCGGTAGCTTGCGAGTACCCGTGCGCGTTCCGTGGGTTGCGTTTCGTCGTAATATGACGCCTCGACGTCTTGGACAAAGTAGACAGGAATGCCAGTAAAAAGGGAAGCAGACCAGACTGGGAATGCCGTTTGCCACCACGTTGCAACTTTGATCGCGGGAATCGCGGCGAGTGCCCGCGTGAGCTGGCCATAGGTGAAGAAGGAAACGACCGGCGCGTTCAAGTCGAACCAGGCGGGCTTTCCCTCAAGGGCGTACAAGGACACATCGTGACCGCGTTCCTGTAACCGATTTAAGTGCTCAAAGACATCACGATGCCCTCCGGCGATGTTCGTCTTCTGAAGAACATAGATGATTCTCAGCGAACCGGAATCGGACAGCACCGGACGCACGTTGAGCGTCGGACCCCACTTCTTCCAGAAATAGCTCTTCGAGGACAGCTCACGGGGCCCCTGGACTCTTCCCCGTGATGCACCCTCGAAGTGGGTAAGGACGGCGTGAGGGCAGTACAGAACCCGGAACCCCTGTTGTCGGGCGCGGAGACAGTAGTCGACATCCTCAAAAGCCATCGGAAACTCTGGATCGAATCCACCGATCGTACGAATGACCGATCGCTTGATGTACATGGCAGCGCCTGTCACCGCCATCACATCCTGCTCGACGTTTGCGGGAGGATAGGAAGCCTCCCGGTACCGGAAGTAATGATCAAACCACTCACGGGCCTCGACATTTCGAAACGACCCCGCGGATTGAATGCTCCCATTGGGATACACGAGTTTCGGACCAACAATGCCGATGCGGGCATCGCGGTAGGCACAGAATTTGAGATGATCGAGCCAATGCGGATGTGCCTCGGCATCGCTGTTGAGAATCACAATGTCATTGATCTTCCGAGCGGCAGCGACGCCAGCGATCACTGCATTGGAAAACCCCCGATTCGTCGGCAGGCAGATAGTACGGCAGGGAAGCTTCTTGATGATTTCTTGTACGTGCGGTGGACTTCCATCATCCACGACGATAAGTTCTTCTGCCCCGGCATGCTGAAGACTCGCAACGCACCTCTGGAGAAGATCCGGTTGGCCATAATTCGGAATAACAATCGATACGGGGATCCGGTGCCGACGCACCCAGAAGAGCACATGGGGAAGATCGTCAGGAGTCTTGGGAACCGCAGTTCTCCGCCCCCATGACCGAAGAACGTAACGAACCGCCTTTGTGATGAAAGGGCGGAGACCTTCGTCGAGAATGGTGACAAGACCAAGACGGACGAGCTCAACGCGCTTGCGATGCTCGAACTGCCAAAGCCAGAACCGCATACGGCCCAGGAGATCGTAGGATGTCCCAAGAAGGACCGCAAATGGAGTTGGTCTCTCGGCTTGGATCTGCACGCAGAAGCGCACGAGGCTCGATGGTATGCTGAAGTGAACTTCAACGACCGATGTCGATCCCGCTGGACGTGATCATCCTTGCATGGAACGGTCAGGAGGTGATCGGGGCTTGTCTCCGGTCGGTACGGCTCCTGACGTCGGTGAGCGTGACGGTGGTTGACAATGCCTCGACAGATCGAACTCCCGACCTCGTTCGCGAGGTGAGTCCTGCAGCCCGCCTCATCTGCAATGACCAGAACGTCGGGTTTGCAGCAGCGTGTAATCAAGCGATCCGCGCGACGCGTGCGCCCTTCTGCCTCCTCCTCAACCAAGACGCAGTGATCGTTCCGGAAGGGATCGGGGCGCTGCTCTCGCATCTGCAGCATGCCCCTCGCTGCGCCGCAGCGGGTGGGAGGATCGAGAATCCCGACGGTTCGCTGCAGCCCAGCATGGGGCCTTTCCCTCATCCCGTCCGCGTGCTCCTCGATCGGATTCCGGGCGCGCGGCTGCTCCTTCCCTCCCACACCTATCGCCATCCCTGGTTCTACGTCGGCGCACGGCAGCCCGCGTGGCTCACCGGATCATGTCTCCTGATGCGCCGTGAGGCGTTCGATAACGTCGGTCCGCTCGACGAGTCGTACTTCCTGTACACCGAAGATCTCGAGTGGTGCGTCCGAGCGCGGAAGAAGGGGTGGACGATACAGTACCTTCCGGTGCGCACCGCCATCCACGCCGATCACGGGCGTCGCCCGGATCGCGCACCACAGAAGGCGAAGCTCATGCGCTCCGGGCTCCAACGCTATTTCCGCACCCATGGGACCAAGGCGGACGACCGCGTGTTTCGCTTCCTCCTCGCTCTCGAGCGGCGTTTTCGGTAAGACCCCATGAAAATCCTCTTTCTGTCGCCGTCCGTTCCTTCCCCGCTCCACCGCACCCGAGCGCTGAACCTGCTGTCGGCGCTCGCCAAGAAACATGAGGTGCGCCTAGTCGCGCTCGACCCCAGCCATGATCCAGGCCGAACACTGGGGGCACTTTCCCACCTGCCGGTGTCCGCTCGGATTGTTCCGCATCCGTTTTCCGCGTCGTTGCGCTCCTGTCTCCTGGCCCTTGCTCGCCGACAACCGCTGGAACTCGCCTACTGCGCTTCGCGCGCTATGCGTGCGGCCGTCGCGGAAGAAATCGCGAGGTTTCGGCCCGACCTCCTCTACGTCAAACGTCTCCGGTCAGCGCAGTTCGTCCCTGCGCCGGTCCCCACCCCCTCGCTCCTCGACGTGACCGATGCGATGGCACGGTCATACCGACGCGCCGCGCCGTACAGCCCCAAGGTCCTTCGACCGGCGTTCCGGCGCGAGGCGTGGGCATACCAACACGCCGAGCGGAACGCCGCGCAGCGGTTCCGACACTGGGTGGTGGCATCGCCGAGTGACCAAGAGATGCTCCGCACCACACTCCCCCCAGACGTCCGGTGTCACGTGATCCCGAATGTCGTGGATACGGACGCATTCTTCCCCCGGCCAGAACGCGAAGAGCCATCCCAGCTCCTCTTCAGCGGGCTCTTGGACAAGGTCCCGAATATCTCGGCCGTTCGTTTCTTCGTCCGAAACGTCCTCCCGCGCATTCGCGCCCGGATTCCCGACGTCACATTGATCATCTGCGGTCTTCGCCCGACGCGCGCCGTTCGCTCTTTACGCACAGAACCGTCGGTGATCATCAAGGGATTCGTGCCTGACCTCCGCCCGGAGATTGCTCGTTCTGCGGTCGTCGTCGTTCCGCTCCTGGCGGGCAGCGGAACGCGGAACAAAATTCTCCAAGCCTGGGCAATGGGGAAAGCGGTTGTTTCCACGCCGGTCGGCGCGGAGGGACTCCAGACGCAGCATGGCGAGAACCTCCTCCTCGCCTCTTCGCCGGACGCGTTTGCCGCGGCCGTCACGCTGGCGCTGAAAGATCCCTCGCTCCGCGCGAGGCTCGGCGCTGCGGGACGGGAAACCGTTGAACGCCACTACAGCCTGCGGGCGCTGGATGCTGCCTTCGAGCCTCTGCTGATCCGCGTGACGCACTCCGTGGGCGCTTCCCGCTGATGGCGAAGGTGAATCCTCTCCTCCGCGGCGCCGTGGACGGTCTGGCGGTCCTCGCCGCCTTTGCGGGCGCCTACGCGGTCCGGCAGTGGGAACCATTCCAGGCGCTCCGCTTTCCCATCCAGCCCCTGGAGTTTTACCTTCCCCTTCTCCCGATCGCGCTCGTCTCGTTCGTGGCCGTGGTCTGGCAGCACGGGCTCTACGCCCGCGCGGTCCCCGCCGCCAACCTCGCGGCGTTGACGAAGATCGTCCGCGCCGTGGCGGTCTGGCTCACCCTCCTCATGGCGGGATCGTACCTCACCCAGCATGGTCCCTCGCGCGCACTCCTGCTCCTCCTTGGAGCGTTCACTCTCATGGGGACAGTCGTGGGACGATCGCTCGTGCACGTCTGGGAGGGCCGCCGGAAGCTTGGATCCTCTGCTCGCGTGCTCGTCGTTGGCGCCAGCGCGCCGAACGTCGCGAGCGAACCGCTCGCGACGAATGTCACGGACGGAGAGCACCTGCATCTGGCCATTGATCCGCGCGGCTCCGCGCCGGAACTCGCGCAGTCCATTGCCACCATGCTTCGCGACAAAGGAGTGTCTCACGTCGTGCTCCTCGACCGGAGCCTACCGCGCGAGACGATCTTGAGCCTGATTGCTCTCCTCGCGGATGTCCCCAATCTTCGCTTCAGCACGCTCTCCGAGTACTTCCCGCTCCTGAAGGGGGACCAAGGTCTCCTCTCGCTCGGAACGGGGATGGCGACTTTGGATCTCCACGCGCCAGAGCAGGGCCTCTGGACGAACGGGGGAAAACGGGCGATGGATCTCATCGTGTCGCTTGCCCTGGCCCCGCTGGTGCTCCCGCTGGTCGGGATCATCGTCCTGGCGATCTGGGGAGAGTCCGGGCGACCCGCGTTCTTCGCGCATCCCCGCGTGGGCCTCCGCGAGCGCCGGTTCCGCATGCTGAAGTTCCGCACGATGCGGGCGGATCCTCCGGCCGCGGACGCTCCGGAAGACCCGACGGATGAGCGCGTCACCGCCGTCGGGCGGTTCCTCCGGCGCTGGAGCCTCGATGAGCTTCCCCAGTTCTGGAACGTCCTCCAGGGCGAGATGAGCCTGGTCGGTCCCCGTCCGGCGATGCTCTACATCGCCAACCAGTGCACGCCGTGGCAGCGGATGCGCTTTCGCGTCCGCCCCGGACTCACGGGACTCTGGCAAGTCCTCGGGCGCAAAGACCTCCCGCTCCAGAAGCACCTGGAGTACGACGTCTACTACGTGCACAATGCCTCCTTCGCGCTCGACCTCGCGATTCTCTTAAAGACGGTCCCGCGCATTCTCACCGGCCGCGGGGCGTACTAGCCGCCCGCGCTTGCACCCACAAAACGCGGGAGCCGCATTTCCGGCTCCCGGTCTTGGAAGATTGGTGTATCCCTAGCGCGTGACTTCGATCGACGCTTGAATCTGGGGGTTGCACGCTCCCACCGTGATCCGGCGCGTGCCGGGGTCATGGTTCACGTAGTAATCTGACTCGTCGATTGCGGGTGCTTGCGGATCGATAGGAATCCCGGTGAGGTACAAGGGAACGAGGTCATCGTCTCCAGCCGGAGAGGGATTATCTGGATCGCTTAAATCGGCACAGAAGCCCGTTGTGGGAAGGTTCACCCGTGCCGTCGCGGTCGGCGAGCCGAGGCACTGAGTACCCGCGATGACCTCACAGGTAGCATTCGCGTCTGTCATCACCACCTGAACGCAGGGCAATGCCGGAGTCCCGCACGTGACGATGGTATCAATCGGGAAGGCGGAACCAGGTGCGGTATTTTGTCTAGGTATTTGCCCCGTGTTGTCTGCGCCATACTGCCCGATCGCGTTCAGGAGGGCGTTGACCTCGCTGGAACGACGGGCGTCGTTCGCCTGGGCAAGCTGCCGACCGGGGTTTACCGCGATGATCACCACCGCGGCGAGAATCCCGATGATGGCGATGACGATGAGGAGTTCGATGAGAGTAAATCCTGCGTAGCGAGATTTCATGGCGGTGTTTTGGTTAGATGTCCTTTACGAATAAAGAGTTATCCACAACCTCTGCAGATGAGTATACCATCTCCAAGCTTCCCTCGGGTGCGCGTCAAAGAGTAAAGAGTCAAGAAGCGTCGGTTCTTTAGGGCGTTGGCTGCGGGGTGGAGGGGGAAGGAGTCAGAGACGGCGGCGGAGGCGGCGACCGCAAGATCCACGTGGAAATGTTCCGAAGATCGTCTTGCTGGAGCTGGATCACGAGGTTTGCTTGCTCGATGGGTGATTCGCGCAAGGCGCGCTCCTCCCGAACGAAGGAAAGGACGCGCACGAAGACGCTCAAAAGAACCACGAGGTACGCCGTGGACCCGAGTATCCACCAAAAACGTTTCGAGATAACCCAGTTCATGACATTTCAAGGAGACGGAGAAGAAACCGGAACGTCCGCGGCTCCCGGCGAGCCTGGACGAGGCGCGGCGGGATCCAGCACCGCAACCGCAAAGAGCGCCTCAATCTGGCCCTGCTTGAGAAGACTCCCGTCGGGCGTCGTCCCCATGTGGATCGCCTCGATCCGGATGAGGTGGGGAAGCTGTTGAAGCTCGCGGAGATACGCTTCGAACTTCTCCCACGGCCCGTTCAGGGAGGCCCGGTACCGCACGATGGGGGAGGGATAGGCGCCCTGGCCAACCGGAATGATTCCAGGAAAGGCGGTGATGTTCTGGTCAATGAAGGCCCGGGCAGCGGCCCGCTCCAAGCCTCGGATGAACGAGACGAGTTCTTCCGGATGCGGGCGGATGAGCAGGAGGGCCCGCCGCGCGCGCTCCGTTTCGTGCAAATCCTTCAGCAGCTTCTCGAAATCCCGAGAGAGTTCCTCGCGACGGGCGAGCAATCCTCGATCCTCGCGAACGCTCCTTCCGACCCGGTGAAGGAGACTCCCGGAGACCACGAGGATGACGAGGGAGAAGACCGCGTAGAGAGCGGCGAAGCGGACGAAGGTGTTGCGTCGAACGAGGTCGTTCACGGCGAGGGAAGAACAGGGGAAGGCGTCGGAGACGGCGGCGACGTTGCCAGCGTCAGGTTCAGGACGAAGGGAACGGCCGTCGGCTTGTCAAGATTCGTGAGCGGGGAATCGACCCCGAGAATCCCTGGGAGCGCGCGCATGCTCTTCTCAAAATCCAAGAATTGCTCTCGCGTATCTGCCACTCCCTGGAGCTTGACGGTCAGGTTCGCCAAGGAGCCGGGCGGAATCTCCGCCTGCACGCCAATCAGGCGGATGCCGAGGGGAATGGCCGAACGGATGCGTTCGAGGTGGTGGAGCGGATCCACGCGATGCGCCGAAAAGGACTTCACGGCCTCGACTTCCTGGTTCACGGCCTTCGCCTCGGCAACCGCCGAGGAAAAGCGCGTGCTCTGGAGGGCCGCGCGGACGGGCTCGGCCTCCGCCCGGATGCTCCGTGCCGCAAATCGTGCGCCGAGAAGCTCAAGCCCAAGGACGACAAAGAGGGACGTGCACACGGCCACGGTGAGAAGGGACAGCGCCGTCAAGGCGAGATTCTCGCGCCAGCGCACGTAGCGCTGGCGAAACGCGTGGGGGAGAAGATTCACTCCGTGTTCGGGAGAGTTGCGGCGAGCTCCGCGAATCGCGAGACCGACGCTCGCGGCAAAAAAGAGTCGGCCGCGCTGCAGCCACTCGATATCCGCTTCGGACAATTGCGCCGGAAACTGGACGGCGGGAGTCGCGAAGGGGTCACCGACGCTCGCCGTCCGCCCGGTGGCGTCGGCGACAGCAGCGTCGAGACCGGGAAGGAGAGCGCTCCCGCCAGCGAGGACGGTGCCTTCCGCTTTCCTTCCCGTATGACCCTCGTGCGAGCGAAGCACCTGATTCATCTCGTGGAAGAGCGGACGGAGGGATTCTTCGATCGCCGAGCGCACGGCGGCGGGGGTTTCCGCCGTGAGTCCCGTGGTGCCCTTGATGATGCCTGCTTCCTCCGGCGAGACGCCGGCCGCGCGCTTGATGGCCTCGGTAATGGTCGTCCCGCCAACCGGGATGCTCACCGCTCCGTGAACCCCTCCCCGCTCCACGACCGCCAGCGTCGTTCGTTGTGCGCCGAGGTCAGCAAGCAGCACCGGATCGGAGCGCAACCCGATCAGGGAACGGGCGAGCGTGTACGACTCAATGTCAAACGCGACCGCCTCGATGCCGGCAGCGGTCAGCAGCGAGAGGTACGACTCCACGAGCTTCCTCGGCACCGCCGCGAAGAGCACGTGCTGCGACAGCCGGTCGCGAGAGTGGTGGAAGAGAAGATCCGTCTCCATGTCCGCAAGATCCACGGGGAGGACCCCTTGGACTTCAAAGGGGATCGCCTCGCGGATCTGTCGCTCGCGGAGGCGGGTGGGAAACTCGAAGGTGTGCAGGTACACCTTCGATTCCGGGAGGGTCACCACGGCCTTTCCGGAAAACGAGCTCGGACGCGCTCCTTTCAGCAACGAAAGAAGCGCGCTCCGGAGGCTTTGTGCCTGGAGAATCTCTCCGTCAACGACGACGCCGGCATCGAGGAGCACGCGGTTATACGCGCGGAGCTTCAAACTCCCTCGCCGAAATTCGAGCTCCATGCCCTCGAGAGAGGTGTCCGAGATGTCCAAACCGAAGGCGCGGGATACCGGCGTCAGCCGCACCCGCACGGAAGGTTCGGGAAGAACCGACGCCAGGCGTCGGGCCGCGCGGACGATCGAAGACGGTGGCTTAGGAGGCTTCGCTCTCTGGAACAACCTCATGGACTCCCTACTGCGTCAATTCCTTCCACGAGGTCAAGGAAATCGTCTGAATCGGCCGGCCGGAAATCGTGATGGTGGTGATCTGCGCCACCGCCTCTATCCGCCGCTTCAGCCGTCCCTGCACCGTGCACCCCGTGGTCCCGTCCGTCGCGCACGCCGTAACCTGCCGCTGGCCTAAACCGAGGTCAACCACCCCCACGTCGCAGAAGACGCCGCCGGCCCGAACCTGCCCTCCGGTGAAGGCCGTATTCTTGGTAAGGCGATACAGGGCCTCCTCCACGCAGGCGTCCGCACCGTGGAACGTTCGATTGCTCTGCACCTGCAGGGAGGTCGTGGAAGACTCGGAGATCGCGAGGAGGTTCATACCGGTGACGATCGCGAGGGCCACGGCCATGAGCACGAGAACCGTGATAAGCGCGACCGCCCCTTCCTCGCGACGCGCCCTCTCCGACGGCATGTTACCGGACAATGGTTCCCGCCACATAGGTCTGCACCACGGTAAACTCCGGGGCTCCGGAGACATTCTTTCGGCGCACGGTCAGGTTGATCTGGATTCCCTCCGAGGTGGCCTGGTTTAAATGCGTGAAGGTGAGTGACGCCACTTCGACATCGGGCGAGGTGAGCGGCGTGGCCACGCCGCCGCTCCCCTCGGTAATCCGAAGCTCATTGGCAAAGACGTCGAACACGGTCGGGTTCCGCCCTACCTCTGGCATCGCGAGAGAGAGACGTCCCGGAGAACTCCCGAAGATGGAAGCCGGCGGCCCGTTGACGAGGTTCGCCTCCCGGATCGCCGTGGTCATCCGCTCGAGGACCAGGCGGGCGTTCTGGTTCACGACTTCGAGCGAGGTGGCCTTTGCCCGACCGCGGAGGAGGTCAATGGTCAGGGCCGTCACCGCGGTGATGACGACCGCCACAATCCCGATGTACACGAGGAGTTCGAGGAGCGTGAAACCAGAAGCGCGGCGGGGCATTTTGGAAGGATCACCCTCCGGAGATCCGGTAGGGAAACGCGATCCCGAGGCGAAGGAAGACGAGCGCGAGTTTCACCGCCAAGAGGAGCACGGTGACGCTGAAGCCGAACAAGAGCAGCCGTGCCGCTCCCAGGTAGCGCGAAAACGGAACGAGGATCTCCTGCGTTTTGGTGTTCCGCGCCGCATGCCTTGCAAACACGACGCGGGGATCCTGGAGCGTGACGACCACGGCCCGACGAAGCAGGGAACGCGGCGAGGTGCGGCCGGAGAGACGACTTCCGACCGCGAGAACTCCGAACGTGAGCAGACACACCGCCAGGGCGAGGACGACCGTGAGCAGCTGATTGACGACATCGAGGGTAGTCATTCTTCAAAGAGGGGGGTGTTCATCCAGTATACCAAGCTTGGTCCTTCACCACCGCCTTACGGCGTGAAGGTGATCGTGACGTCCTGGACTTCCGGGGAGTTATTGTTCGTGCCGTTGAGGGTGCCGCGCCACTGGAAGCAGCGCGCGAAGGGCTGCTGGCCTGCGGAACCCGTAATGATCGTGTCGGTGACGGTGTACAAAGCGTTCGAATCTCCGTTCGGCCCCACGTACGTCGCGGCGCCCAGGGCAAGGTCGCACGTCGGGGTGATCATTGGAACTGGGTCCGCCCAGCGCACCTGGAACCTGACGGTGCCTCCGTTCAGATCGGCGGTCCACCCGATCCGCTCCCACCCGCGGATCGTCTCCGCGTCGAAGGGAATCGAGGCGAACGTGCCTTGGGCGACGTAGCCGATGGAGTCAATGTTCTTTACGATGATGAATTCCCGCGGATCGTGCGCGGCCAGGTAGCCGTACGTGCCGGACACCGCGACGGAATGCGACCCCACATTTCCGAGATCGAGGGTGTTGCGCAGAACGGGCGAGGCGTGGTTCGTGACATCCACGACCTGGAACCCCCCGGGCCCTTCTACGTCCACCGCGAGGTAGGCAAGATCATCGTGCTGGGCCAATCCTCGCACCTGCGTGCCGATGTCGAGGGCGCTCCCGGCATTCTCGAGCTGGAGCGCGTCGGGAGGGCCCGCGACGTAGTTCAGAATATAGAACTCCGGTACCTCCCCAAATTTATCCATCGTGACAAGGTAAATGGAGGGTCCGGAAACGACGACGCCGCTGCCGTTATCATTTCCGGCTTCGTTGAACAAGGCGCCGAAGGCCGGGCTCGCGGGATTCAAGACGTCGACCCGCTGAATCTCCGCCGTGTCGTGGAACGCATACGCGGTGCGCACCGCGAAGATGCGGCGGAAGAACTCTCCGAGTCTTGCGAGCGCAGAAGATGACGGCGCCCGACCCAAGCACGGAACGGCGTAGGCCACGGGGAAGACCCATCGCCGGACGAAGGATCGAAACCCTCCCGGCGCGGCACCGACCGGAGGAGGACCGCAGGGGGGCAGATCCCGATTGAGCGTGACGTACGCCGCGTTGCTCTCCGCCGCCGCGATATCCGTGATGGACGCGTTGATCGTCGCCTGCCCCACGAAGGACGGCGTCGCGGGGTTCGAGACGTTCAAGACGACGAACAACCCTCCCCCCCCCTCCGCGTCCGTCCCGAGGAAGACGAGATCGGGTCCATAGACGGCGACGGAGAGCCCGCCTTTCCCCGCGTTGTACGACCCTCTGCGAACAAGACTCGCGGGATTCGAGACGTCAACGATGACGAGCGACTCGGTGAGACTCGACGTCGCGAGGTAGGCGTAGGACCCGCTCACCGCGATATCGTGCACGCCAGCTGCCGGCAGACCCGGCAGACTCAATCTCCCGAGAAGCGCGGGCGTGGCTGGCTGGCTCACATCGAAGGCGTAGAATGCGTCCCCGGTCCCAAGGTAGGCAACGGTCCCCTGAAGCGCCACCGAGGGTGCATTGGTGGAGCCCACGGGCGTGTCGAACCACGAGAGGACGGTGAGGGGATCGGTGGCCCCGACGCCGCAGATAATGGCGAGTTCTTGATCGTTCCCATTGGTGGCCACGTAGGCGCAGGAACCGGTGAACGCAACCCCGCGCGCGGGCGAGTTGTCGCGGAGGTTGACGAGGCCGTCAAGGGCCGGGATGCCCGGGTCCGACACATTGACGCGGATGAACTCTCGCTCGGACCCTTCGGTCGAGACGTAGGCGTACGTGCCGGACACGGCGAGGTCCGTCGCCGGCGCGCCGAGCGAGACGGAGCCGAGGGGACTCGGATCAATGGGGTTGGACAGGTTTAAGACGACAAACTGCACGTCCCCGAGGCGGGTCACGTACGCGCGGTTGGCGGTGACGACGAGGCTCGTCGCATCGCTCGCTCCGTCGAGGTTTTCCGTGCCGGCGACGGAGGGACTGCTGGGGATCGTGACATTCACGACGACCACCTCCGCCGCATCCGCGGTGGTGGCGAGGTAGACGTAATTGCCGGCAGGCGAGATCCCGCGAACATCCGGCGCGGGTGCGTGGACCGAGAGGCTGCCGCGGCGCACAGGCGTGGCTGGCTGGCTCACATCGAAGACGTAGAACTGGGTGGTGTTCGCGGCCGTGCCCACGTAGAGGCGAGAACCGTCCACCGCCACGCTCAACGCGTCCGCGTTCCCGGGGAGATTGCAATCCGCACAGAGAGGAAGGAGCGCGGGGGAACTGGGATTCGCCACGTTGATGACTTTCAGTTCGCCGTTGTTGTCATCGGTCGCCACGTAGGCGTAATTCCCCGAGACCGCAACGGCGTAGTTCTTTGCCCCCGTATTGAGCCCGCCACCGTCAGGGTTCTTCCAGACCGGCGTGCTGGCGGTCGAGACGTCAATCACGTAGAGGCGAGAGATCCCCACTCCAAGGGCGGTCACGAGGTAGGCGTACCCTCCCGACACGGCGACGTCGCGCCCGTCGGACGGGCCCGTCGCGTTAAAGTTGTAGGCCCCCTTGACATTCAAGGACGAGGAACCGGAGACGATCCGGCGCAGGCGAACTGAACCATTCCCGGTCGGCGGTGGAGGCGCGTCGAGCGCTTCCGTATCCGTGAGGACCCCTTGATTGAATTCGCTCTTGAGCGTCTCAACCCAGGAGCGGCGGTTCCAGTGGGTCAGATAGCTGATCAGGTTCACGGAACGAGCGGTGATCCCCGTCCCCCAGGACACGGTGGAAGCCACGCGGCGCGTATCGGGATCAGTCGTTCCTCCGGAGTCGACGAGATTCCCGGGAGCGTCACGCTGTGCCTGATCGACCGTCACCGTTCGGGTGAACATCCCCCGCGTATCATTCGCGCCGCTGAAGGCGTACCGCGTTTCGTCCCCGGCGGTCTCGGTGGTCACGCCATGGAAGCCGGTGGAGAGCGCCCGCCACGTGCGGAAACGGATCTGGCGCGCCGCCTCCATTCCTTCCGCCGCGGACGCGAGGGCGCCAGCCCGCTCGGTACCGATCCGGCCGGCAGCGAGAGAATCGAGCACGACCGAGATCACCGCGAACCCGAGAATGGAGACCACCGCGAGGCTCACGAGCACTTCGAGGAGCGCCTGGCCCTGCGCGCGAAAGCGCCTCGTCCGCATACTCACCACCCTACCGGAAGCCGACCGCCACTTCCTGGAGCTCGGGGCTCGCCGACCCATCCCCGTTCAAGGTTCCCTTCCACTGGAACCACCGTGCCACCAGCGGCTGCCCAACGGGGTTCGTCAACGCCGCAGGAGAGCTCTGGTAGTACGTCGCGGCCGTGCCATCCGGACCGACGTAGGGCGCCGCCAAGAGTTGGCTTTGGGTCATCCCGGTTCGTATCTGGAATTTTACCACACCGCCGTTGGCGATCGCCTGCCACGCGAGGCGGAGGAACACCGTCGCGTCTGATCCCGCATCGAAGGGAATGGATTCGATCGTGCCTTCGCCGGCGAACCCGCTGTCCTTCCCTTCGAGAATCACGAACTCTCCGGCGTCATTCCCGGTCGCCAGGTAGAGAAAGTCGTCCGCGACGGCGACGCCGTAGACTCCCCCGGCCGCCGTCCAGCTCAACCGCCGCGACGGCGAACTCCGATTCTGAAGATCGAGGACTTGGAATTCTCTGGTGGGCGCGCGCGTTCCCACGTACGCGACCGGACCGAACACTTGGAGGGTCTCACCGGCTCCCTGAAGGTCAAGAGCGCTGGTGGGCGTCTCGAGCGTGAGGGGTTCGGAGGGACTTCCGGCAGTGACCATGAAGAACTCCGGGCTCCCGCCGGCGCGCTCGTCGGTGACGAGGGAGAAGAAGCGTCCTTGGGCGAAGACGGACCGGCCCTCGCCTGCCCCCGCCGCATTGTAGGCGCCGGTCGTCAGGGGAGCGGTCACGGTCACGAGCGACACCCGCTGGAGCTCCCCATCGGGATCGTTCGTGTTCTGGACCGGAACGTAGGCGTGCGCTCCGCCGAGGCTGACGCCGCGGCCGCCGAGAAAGCTGCCGAGAGCGCTGGCAAGCGACCCGCGCACGGGACCGGGCGGAAGCGGCGAGAGCGCGTCCAGCACCGAAAGCCACGGCTGATTGGGGACGGCATCCCGCACGAGGACGACGCGGGTGCCGTACACCGAAACACCGCGCCCGTCCTGCGGCCCCGGGAGATCGAAACTTCCAACAAGGGTCGGAAGCGCCTGATTCGAGACGTTCAGGACGATCAGCTCGGCGTCGTCCTTCGTGGTCGCGAGGTACGCGTACGAGCCGTCTACGGCGAGAGCACGCACCGAGGCGCCAACCTCGAAACTTCCGATGGTGACGGGCGAGGACGCGTTCCGGACATCCGCGGCCCAGAACTCTGGTCCCGCGGGGTTTTCGAGCGTTCCCACAAACGCCGTGGTGTGGTGAAGGACGATCGCCCGGGCGTCCGCCGATCCGGGAAGATCCACCGTGCCTTTCGCGGCCAGGGCCACGGGACTGATCGGGTTATTCCCGATCGCCGCGTACTCCTGCGTATTGCCGTCCGTCGTGAGGTGCAGAAACGGTCCGGAAACGGCGATCGCGCGAGCCGGTCCGGCCAGATTGACCGTCCCGGACAGAACCGGCGCAGCGGGGTTCGTCACCGTGACGCGCTGAAACTCGGCAGTGGGCGCCGAGGTCGCAAGGTACGCGAACGACCCGAGGACCGCGACATCAAGCGCTTGGCCATCAACGAGAAGCGTCCCGGACACGGTGGGACTCCGCGGGTCCGCCAGGTCAAGGATGAACAGTTCTCCATGATCCGGAAACGGCTCGAGGTGCTCATTCGTCACGTACGCTGCTCGGCCAGAGACCACGATGCTCGTCGCGTCCTCGCTGCCCGGGTAATCCAGGGTTCCGACGACCCGTGGCGGCCCCCCAGTCCCGACGGCGGAAACATCGAGTACCTGAACCTCGGCGTCGTTGGCGCTGGTGGCGAGGTAGACGAGTGAGCCGCGGGTGGCGATTCCCCGAATACTGGGGGTTCCTGGGAGCGAGAGCGTCGCCAGGCGCACTGGCGTGGATGGGGTATCGAGGCCAAAGACGCTGAAGTCCCCGCGGCTGGTCCCGAGGTACAGGAAGCGGCCATCCACGGCGAGGCTGGCGCCGCTCGCATTCCCGGGGACATTAATTTCCGCTCCCGCCACGGGAGCGGAGAGGTTCCGAATATCAATCACGCGCAGTTCCCCCAGATTCCGATCGGTCCCCAGGTACGCGTATTCCCCGGCGACGGCCACGGAGAGCAGCCGCCCGCCGGGATCGGCGCTCCCCACCAGCCTCGGCGTTCGGGGAAGCGAGACGTCGAGAATGTAGAGCGCCGCACCGCCCGCATTCGATCCGGTGGCCACGAAGGCGTGACCGTCCACGACCGCGACGTCCCGCCCATCCGTCGGTCCGTTCGCGTTGAAGTCGTACTCCCCTTCGAGAACCGGGGCTCCGCCGAAACCGGCACCGCCGAACGACTGGAGCCGGACCGAACCGTTTCCAGAGGGCGGGGGAGGCGCGGGATGCACCTGCGTGTTCCACCGAGTGTCTTGGAGGAATTCGCTCTCGAGCGTTTCCAGCCAGGTGCGCGCGGGCTTGTTCGTGAGGAGCGTCGTGAGCGTCACGTCCAGGACGAACCCCCCGCCGCGATTCCACCGCACGCTCGACCGGACGTTCTTCGTGTCCGGATCGAGAGAGCTTGTGGCGCGGTCGTCCGTAATGCCCCCGGTGGTCGCGCGGTAGACCGGCGAAACCGTGACGGCGCGGGTGTAGATCCCCGTCGTGTCTTGCGCGCCCTGAAACGCGTAGGAATTCGGGCTGGCCGTGCGCGCAATGCCGTGCGGGCCGTCCGCGAGGAGATGCCAGCCGCGATCGCGGATCGCCCGGGCGGCCTCGACACCCTCCGCAGCGAGACTCGCCGCCTGCGTCCGCTCCTTTCCGCTCCGGTCCGTCAAGAGCGTCTCGAGGAGCGCGACGGTCACAAACCCGCCGAGTACCGTCACGACGCCGAGGCCAAGAAGAGCTTCGAGGAGAATCTGACCGGACGGGGACGTCCGCATCGCCTTAGCGTGAGACCCGACCGGCGGAGTTCACCGTCAGGGTGACCTGCTCGCTGCCCGATCGGAGGACGATGGATCCGGTATCGGCCGTCCGTCCTGTGCGCTCAGCGAACACGATGGTTGAACCGCCCCCCGCCAGGGTAGCCGACACCAAATCGACGGTGGTGGGGAGCACGTGCACTTCGTTCGATGCCGCTCCATCCGTGTACAACACCCCCGTGAACAGAACCCAGCCCTCCCAGTTCCCCGGGAGGTTGGTGTCCTTGATATAGACACCGTGCTTTCTCCCGCTCACCCCATCCGAACCCTCGCCGGCAATCGCCAACGATTGCGCCCGTCGCAGGTCCTGCGAAATCTGCTCTGCCGCATCGTCCAGGAGCCCGCGGGTATGGAACGAGAGGAGGAAAGGCGAGGCGAGCGCGAGCATCGCCACGAGAATCGCAAGCGTGACGACCATCTCGATGAGGGTGAAGCCTCCGGAGGCGCGACGACCCACCGGCACGAACTTCGGAATCCTGGACGTCCCGGTCACTTGGAGAACGAAGCCGTGAGTTGATAGATGGGCGTGATGATGGCGATGGCCACCCCACCAACGACCACCCCGATCACGATGAGCAGGAGCGGTTCCACGGCGGTGGCAAGCGTCTTGGTCCGCGCATCAACGTCGCGTTCGGTGAACTCCGCCAGGAACAGAAGGACATCCGCTAAGCGGCCGGTCGCCTCTCCCACCGTGACCATCTGCGTCTGAATTGTTGGGAAGATCGCGTACTTCTCAATCTCGCGGCCGATGGGAACGCCCTCTCGGACGGCGCTCTGAACTGCCTGGAGAGCCCGCCGGTACTGGTAATTCCCCACGGATTCTGCCGTGATTCCGAGCGCATCAACGACGGGGATGCCGGAGCGGAGGAGCGAACCAAGAATGCGGTCGAACCGGGCGAGGTTGACTTGCTTCATGAGGGACCCGAACACGGGCATCCGGAGAATGAGCCGAGACGTGAACGGCCGGAGCGCCTTCGAGCGGAATGCCACGAAGGCTCCCACGAGGAGCGCGATGAGGAGGGGGATGAGGAGAACCCCGCGCCGGAGGAAGAACCGGGCGACGGCGAGAAAGATTCGAGTGGACAGGGGGAGGTCCACGCGGAACGACTCGAAAAGAATGACCAGACGGGGAAGAATGAACACCGCCATGATGACGCCGAGAACGATGGTGGCCCCGATGACAATCGCCGGATAAAAGAGCGCCCCGCGCACTTTCACCCGGAGGTCGTGGTCCTTCTCCAGCTGACCGGCGAGATGCTCGAGACTCTCGACGAGCGTTCCGCCGATTTCTCCCCACTGGACGATGGCCACGAAGATCGGCGGAAAGACCGTCGGGTAGCGCGCCAGGGCCGCCGCGAGCGAATCCCCCTTCTGAATGCGGATGAGAATTTCGTGGAGAACTCTCCGGAGCCCCTTGTTACGCCCCTGGGATTGGAGGATTTCGAAGGCTCGGTCAATCGGGAGCCCGGCGCGGAGGATGAGCGCGAGATGCCGTGCGAGGAGGACGCGCTCGGTCGCCGAGGCACGGACGAACCATCCCCCGAACCGCTTCTGCCAGGGCGTTCTCTCGCGCTCGGGACGGATGGAGAGAACAATGAGTCCCTGCGTCTTCAGCGCGCTCACGACCTCGCGAGCCGAGCCGGCTTCCACCGTGCCCGTCCGCGTCTCCCCGGAGTCCGTCGTCGCCGTGTAGGAAAACTCCATACGAGGTCTCTCGTTACTCCTGGACAGCGAGGAGAAGCTCTTCCAGGGTGGTCACTCCCTGGAACACTTTCCGAACTCCGTCCTCGAGCATCGTGGTCATCCCGCGAGCGATGGCCCGCTCTCGAAGTTCTGCGGCGCTCGCCTTCCGCATGATGAGCGGACGAATCTCATCATCAATAGCGATGACCTCGAAGATGCCGATGCGGCCGAGGTAGCCGAGGCCATTACAGCGCGCGCACCCTTGCCCCCCGTAGACCCGTGGGCGACTTTCCACCTCGGCACGCACGGCAGAGGTGGCGTGGAGCTGCCGGAGAAGAACGTCGCGTTCCTGATCGGAGAGCTCCCGACTCACCAGGCAGTCGCGGCAGATCCTGCGCACGAGGCGCTGGCCGATCACGACGTTGACGGAACTCGCGAGGAGGAAGGGCTCCACTCCCATATCGAGGAGGCGGGGGAGCGTCGTCGGCGCGTCGTTGGTGTGGAGGGTGCTCAAGACCAGGTGCCCGGTGAGCGCGGCGTTGATCGAAATGCTCGCCGTTTCCTGATCGCGGACCTCCCCGACCATGATAATATCCGGGTCCTGACGGACGATACTCCGGAGCCCCGTGGCAAAGGTCAGGTTCGTTCTCGGATTGACCTGGATGTGGTTGACCCCTTCGATGTAGTACTCCACCGGATCCTCGATGGTCGCAATGTTGACTTCGCGCGTGTTGAGAATCTTCAAAATCACGTAGAGGGTCGTCGTCTTCCCGCACCCGGTCGGTCCCGTGGAGAAAATCATCCCGTGCGGCCGCAGGAACCCCACGCGGACCTTCTGGAGGTCGTCTTTCTGCATCCCGAGGTCTTCGAGGGTGAACCGCCGGAGCTTCTGCGAGAGGAGGCGGAGGACGATCTTCTCGCCATGGACCACCGGAACAATGCTCACCCGGATGTCGAGATCCTCCTCGACGACATCGAAGCGAAATTTCCCGTCCTGCGCTGCCAAGTGCTCGTCCGTCCGGAGCTGGGCGAGCACTTTGACCCGCATCACGACGAGTTCGTAAATGTCCTTCGGGATCGCCACCACATCACCGAGAACGCCATCGATGCGGAAGCGGACCGCAACCTCACGCTCGGTTGGCTCCATATGAATGTCAGACGCGCGACTCTGGTACGCGTACTTGATGATCGTCTCGACGATGCGGACAATGGACACCTCTTCCGCCGCGAGGAGACCGGTGCGTCCTGCCTGCTTCCGACCCGCTGCTTCAGACACATGCCCGCGGATAAGGAGCTCGAACTCCTCGTGGAGGCCCTTCTGGTATACCCGGAGTGCCTCCGCAATGGCGCTGGGCGAGGCGTACGTCGGCTTGATGGGAAACCCCAAATGCTTCTCGAGAATGTTGACGGTCTCTCGGTCCGCCGGGTTGAGGATGGCCACATAGCCTCGCTCCGCGTCACGGTCGTACAAAATGAGCTGCTGCTTGCGGGCGAGCGCTTCGGGAACAAGGCGGACGATCGTCTTGTCCATCTGCCGGCCTCGCAGATTTACATACGGAACTTGGTAGTAGTCAGCGATGATCTGGCCGAGGGCTGCTTCCTCCAGAATGCCGAGACTCACAATGACCTCTTCGATGGGAAGACGATACTTCCGCGCATAATCGGCAGCGTGTCCGAAATCCGCTGCGGTGACATATCCGGGTGTCACGAGAATCTCGTTGAGGACGTTTTCTGGCAGCACGGATTTGTGTTCGAATAGCGGCTAAGGCGAGCAGAATCCATCATACCATGGTCGGTGACTGAAGCTTCCAAATCGGATGAACTCTTCCCACACCGCCTGCTTCACACACGCTATACTTGGACGGTGCTGTGGCTGAACTTCTGACTTCTCCACCCATGGAAGCCACGATCGGTGCGAACGTGCCGAATCGTCGGGTATTCCCCGAGCTTCCACCACCGGTAAAACCCCCGAGGGTTCCCGCTCGCCTTCTTCGACGCTCGCGCCGTCTTTTCCTTCTCGTGGCAGGGGTCGTACTCCTCATCGGCGGTGGCGCAGCGTTCGTTCTCCTCCGCAGCGGAGGATCGCTGATCGACAGCATCCCCTCGGACGCAGTCGCCTTCGTCAGTGTCCGCCCCAAAGCGCCCGGAACTGGTCCGGTGCTCTCGGCGGTACTCGGTGTCATCGATGGCCTCCGTCCCGAGATGGTTTCCGGCGCTTCCGACGTTACCGCGCTTCTCGTGCGCACCGACGCATCACCAACACCCCGCCCCGTCGTGCTCCTGCGCGGCCGCTCTCGCGTCGACCTCTCTGCCGCGCCGACGCTCGGCGTACGGCGCGTGCGGGGTGGCACACTCATTGCCCCGCACGACGTGCTGGCGGCGCTTCCCCGGCGATTCGATCGTCCGTGGGGCAAGGACCCCAAGATTCGCTCACGCGCTCTCCGGCTGGACGCCGGGAACGCGCCGGTGGTAATCGGACTGCGATTCGACACCGCTCCCCTCCTGCAACCGCTCTTCTTCCAGAGTCTGGCGCATATCGGGCCCGCGCTGCTCGCGCTGACGCCGAAGGAAACGGATCCAACGACCGCGGATGTCCACATCGCTCTTGACGGCGATTCCCGCGGGCAACGCTCCGTGCCGCCTCGAGCGTTCGATATCGCGAGGAACCTCCCCGCATCCGCCATGTTCGTCCTGCCACTCCCCGGCTCCTTTGTGTCGGACATCGTTGACCGCGACAACGTGCCCGACTCGCTCCGTCCCCTCGTCACCGCACTCCGCGAACGACGGGACATCGTGAAGGGACTCCGCGAACGCATCAGTGAGACGGTCGTGTTTGCGACGCTCCCCTCTGCCGGACCTCGGGGCAGCGACGGCGTTGCAGTTCTCTCCCTCTTCTCCGCCGAGGGAATCGCGGAGCTCTTGAGACGGCTCGAGCCGATTGCGAACACGTTCGCCCCGTACGTCTCCGGGAGGCCGTTCCCCGAGACGCCGTTCACGGAGACGGTCTACCAGGACGTGAAAGTCCGATACCTCAACTTCGGATCGCCAGCGCAGACCGTGGACTATGCCCTGGTCGGAGATCTTCTCCTCCTCGCCTCATCCCGCGAAGCCATGTTCACGCTGATCGACGCGATGCACAGTCGCGCTCCGACACTCGGGTCTCAACAAGCCTTCAACCGTCTCGCCGCACCAGCGCAACAACGTCCTTGGGCCTTCCTCCAACCACGAACCGCGCAGGCGGACGAGAGGTCGAGCGCATTCGACCGATTGCTCAAGGCTTTCCAGGGCATCATGCTGACGATGGAAGACCACGGCATCTGGAGCGGTACTGCTCTTCTCGCACCTCCGCCATCACGATGAGCAATCAGGAACGTTCCTCGGGCTTCTCCTGAAATCCCAAGGCGAGCGAATTGACGCAGTACCGCTTGCCGGTGGGCGCCGGCCCGTCGTCGAACACGTGGCCGAGATGCCCACCGCACCGACTGCAGACAACCTCGGTCCGCCGTTCGCCCAACGATCGATCGTCGCGGAGTTCCACCGAAACCTTGTCCGCCGGCTGCGTGAAGCTCGGCCAGCCACTCCCGGAGTCGAATTTGTCCGCGGAAGAAAAGAGCTCCTGCCCGCAGGCGACGCAGGTATACAGGCCCCGCTCTTTGTTGTGGAGGTAGGCGCCGCTGAACGGCGGCTCGGTTCCTTTTTCGCGGACCACGTGATGCTGCTCGGGGGTGAGCTTCTCCTTCCAGTATTCCTCGGGTTTTTCCCGGAGGTCATCCATGGCCTTCAGAGCATACCAGGTCCCGACCGAGAACCAGAGGCCACCCGTGCCAGGGACACGATACAATAGAGTAAAGAGAAGTTTCCGACCCGATATGCCTGTACCATCCGCCAGCGTTGAAACCGCTACGTTCGCGGGCGGATGCTTCTGGTGCACCGAAGCGGTCTTCGAACGCTTGAAGGGTGTGCGCTCCGTGAAATCAGGGTACGCGGGCGGGCGCACGACGGATCCTTCGTACGAAGACGTCTCCTCCGGCACGACGGGTCACGCGGAAGCAATTCAGATCACGTTTGATCCAAGCGTCATCTCGTACGAAAAGCTCCTCGCGGTGTTCTGGAAGACACACGATCCCACGCAACGGGATCGGCAGGGACCGGATGTTGGCCCACAGTACCGTTCTGCCATCTTCACGCACACCGAACAGCAGAAACGCATCGCGCTCACTGCAAAAGAGCGCCTCAAGAAATCCGGCCTCTCTGAGAAGCCAATCGTGACCGAGATCGTGCCTTTCACGAACTTCTTCCCCGCCGAGGAGTACCACCAGAACTTCTACGAGAAGAATCCCGAGCACCGCTACTGCCAGCTCGTCATTGATCCGAAAATCGAAAAGCTGATGAAAGAATTTAAAGGGGAGATCAAAAATTCGGACGAATGAGATAGACGCCCGCCGCAACCTCGACTGCCCCTACGGCTTCCGGGAAGAGACTCAACTATCCCTTCTGCCCGAGCAACTTCTTCATCGGCTTCCAATAGTACGTGTTCCAGCCCTTCCGGATCGATGCCAACGCATTCGCGGGAACGCCAGCGTGCGTGAAGATCAGACGGGTTCCGTTCTTCATTTTCCGAAGGGAAAACGTCGCACGGGACGACACGTTCTTCGGCCACTCCTTCACGCGCCACGCTTGGATGATGGTTGTATCCTTCACGAGCTTGAGATTGCGTCCGTGAATGGAGCCGCCGAACACCGAAAACGCTCCGCCCACCTTGCGGCTGATCTTCGCCGGACCGCCGGTGAACTTCGCGTGCGTTTTCGCGTTCATGAGCGCGTCATAGACCGCATGGGGCGTCGCTCTGAATGTGACGATTTGCCGAATGGTTTTACTCATATGCTTTTGTCATGAAGAATTCGTCCTTACTGTGCGCCCTCTCCTCATTCCCCGCAAGCCGAAATGCGGAAGCGTTCCCATACCGGCGAGCTCCCAAAAGGCGGCTCGCCACTCCAAGTTTCGAATCAACATCGAGACAAGAAGGCGAAGCTGAAGAGGAACGCAAATTATCCGTCCTGGTGGATGTGCTTCTGACGGCGTGAATGGTCATGTCCGCCGCTGCGAAAACGCGGCGGGTGTCGGCGACGGTCATGGGAACGGGGACGCGGGTGCTGATGCGAAACTTGGGACCTCGAATGTTCGAACGGAGACGACTGCGGCATGCTGACGCGCTCGGGGGGAAGTTCGGGCAGCGGAGAAACACTCAAGGACACGCGAATCAAGCGCTCGATGTCCCGGAGTTTCCCGCGCTGGTCGGGAGTAACAAACGAAACCGCATGTCCAATCTTGCCAGCCCGACCGGTGCGTCCGACGCGGTGCACATACCATTCCGGATCCTCTGGCACATCGTAGTTCACCACGAGCTCAATATCCGTGACATCAATGCCGCGAGCCGCGATATCCGTTGCCACGAGGACGCGATACGTGCCGCCCTTAAATCCTTCCAGAGATTTTCTGCGCTTCGGCAACGACAAATTCGAATGAAGTTCCGCCACGCTGTGCCCCATGGAGCGCACCGCGCGAGCGATTTTCTTCGCTCCGTGTTTCGTGCGGGAAAAGACGAGCACCGCACCGGCATATTCGCTCAGCAGCTTGTCGAGCAGCCGATTCTTCTGTTGTTTCGGCACGACAAAAAATTCCTGCTCCACGCGTTCCGCAACCGTTCCCGATCGCGCCACTTCTACCCGCACCGGCATCTTCATGTGCCGCGCCGCGATCGTCACAATGGCCGGCGGCATCGTGGCCGAGAACAGCATGGTCTGCCGTTCTTTCGGCACATGCTGGAGAATCCGCGTAATCTGCGGTGCAAATCCCATATCGAGCATGCGGTCCGCTTCATCGAGCACGAGCATGCCGACACCGTGCAGACGCAACGTGCCCTGTTGAAGGTGATCAATCATCCGCCCCGGCGTGCCAATAATGACGTGGGGGTTTCGAGCCAGCGCTTCACGCTGCCGTGACATGGAGTCTCCGCCGATCACGAGTGCGGTCCGAAGGCCAAACGAGTGGCCGACCTTCCGGAATGTCTCATCGACCTGCAGCGCAAGTTCGCGGGTCGGCAGGATGACGAGTCCCCGCTTTTTCGTTCGGGACGCTTGCTGGAGCAGCGGGAGTACAAACGCGAGAGTTTTCCCCGTGCCGGTTTGCGCAATCCCGATGATGTCTTTTCCCGTCACGGCGATCGGGATGGCTTTCGTTTGGATGGGCGTCGGCACGGTAAACTCCAGTCGATCGATCACGGCCAGCAATGCTGGGGCGAGTCCTAACTCGGAAAATTGTGTGTCCCCCGACGGATGCGCATGTGCCATAGGTGCTGTGACCCCAGTCCTTACGTTCGGTCACGCGTTCCTATGCCGCAAGGTCGAGTCCGTTCTGCCGCGTCCTTTGCGCGGAAATGAAATGAATGAACTCGATCATAGACCAGAAAGAATCCCTTGTCAAGAGAGTCATCTCTTTCCAATCCGGCCAAGGTGCGTATCCGTAAACCCGGTCTCGTACTTCAGACCGTACCCAAGCATTCTGTCCATCCCGATGTGAGCAATCCAGATCCAGGCAAAGGCTGTACTCCAGATCTCCGTGACTGGTAAATCCCCCCAGCAGCAGGAAAAGCGGGAACAGTAAGCTATGCCCAATGTTATAGACGTGAGCGCCGACTTTCTTGTTCACCAAATACCCAAGCATGGACACATCAATAGTGAACAGCAGAAGAATGAACCACAACAGGCGATACTCCGCTGCCATGTAGAAATAGACGGCGGTCGCAAGGATCGCGATCCCTTCAATTCTCTGATGTCAGCGTACCCACTGCATAGAACAACGGATGGTCAAGTACCCCTTTCTTCGGACGTCTCCGTCAAGAGCCGTGAGGCGTGATAGCGCTCGGCGAATCGCGCGGGTGGCATCCGGAGCGCCGTGTGGATCCGGCGGTGGCTGTACTGACGCCAGGAAGGAGATGCATGGAAGAAGAGCGGCGGGGGCCCCAGCGCAGGTTAATCCACGCGCTGGGGGTGCCAGCTCCCGCTCGGGGTTCCTCACTTCCAGACTTTAGTAGAGGTATCCCCACATCTGCAGCTTGTCGCTGTCCTGGTTCCACCGCTCGCCGATATCCGTCCGGTAGAACATATTCTGGAGCAAGATGTTGTTCAAACGGTTCTGCACCTGCTGGCGTGCCTCCTGCACGGTGACGGCCGACCCCGTGACGACAAGCGCATACCCGCTTTCGCCCGCGATCCGCCAGTCTCCATCAACCAATTTCACGTCCCCGAGGTGGACCCCTTCAAGGGTTTGCTTTCGGAACAGGATGGAGAGATCGCGGTAGATCTCGAATTCCGTTTTGTCGTCATACGGAAACGGCGGGACCGCAACGACCACACCAATTTGAAATCCTTTCTTCACCTTGAGCTCGTACGACTGCTTGTTCGCGAGCGCGACGAGGAACTCTCCCCAGGGGCTTTGGACACCCTCGATTTGTACTTCAATCGTGGGATACCCGAAGCGGCAGGTGAATTCCAGCGGGTACACGCCGCGCGCGTTGGCGATGCAGTTCACGTCCACGTAGCCGACGTACCCGCTCTTCTTTAGATCCTCCTTCATTTTTGCCAGCGTGAGGTTGAATATGGTGTTCGGCGGACACCAGTACATGAGCGTGCCCATTTCTCCCGTATATGGACCGATGTCTCCGGGGAAGAGTTTTTTGTGTTCAAAGTTCACGTTGATCGGATAGATGAAATCATCGCCGTTGAAGAAGGCCCCCACGGCCACCTCGACGCCGGCCGCATATTTCTGAAGCTGGAAGCGCTTGATCTTCTTCCCCCAAGCGCCCTTGTTGTGCTCGAGCACTTCAATGATATCCTTTCCGTCTTCTTCTGCGCCGAGGAAGAGGAGGCCCTTCGCATCCGATGCCGTGTTTCCCGACGGTTTCCAGACGTACCGTCCCGGATTCGCGCGGAGAAATTCAATCGCGGCGTCGAAGCTGTCGAAGTCCCAGTGCGGGAGGGTGAGCATGCCCACCCGCTTCATCTCGGCTTGGCCGAATTCGCGGTCCTCCTCCAGCTTGTCGGCGTACGTGCTTCCACCGACCACGAGTTTTCCTGCTTTTCGAAGGCTGTCCGTGTGCGAGCCGAATCCGACGTCGTCAAACACCATGACGTCCGCCCAGTCTGCGTGCTGTTTCCAGTCGTCCACTTTTTCGACGAAGCCATCGTAGACGTCGCGGTCCTCCGGACTCTTGAAATACATTTTGACGTCGTGACCTTCTTTTGTCAGCTGCCAGGCGAGGTTACCGCTGAGACTTTCCCATCCGACGAAGAGAAATTTTTTCTTCATTGCTCCAACCTGTGAGTACCGTACATGGCACGCCGTGTATTGACAACGCGCCGTGACTAAAGGAGCCCCACGGACTGACGCCCGCCCCTCGACCGTGAGCTCGGGGTCGAACGGTGGCATCCGCAGGTTTCCGCCGGAGGATTACACAGGATGAATATGCCTCACTTTACGGAGCAAAAAGCTCCATTTCACGCTCAAAAATCCCTTCGATGCCATCGTCAGGGCGCATGAGCGTTCGGACTGGCTCCCCGGGCAGGGCTCGAACCTGCAACCTTCGCCTTAACAGGGCGCCGCTCTGCCGTTGAGCTACCGGGGAATCAGCCGCGGCGACCGTCCAGTTCGCCCCGGAGGGCGCTCGCCGCAGCGCAAACAGAATACCGCCATTGCTCTACCCTGACAACGGCGACGACGAATGCTGTCGGAACCGTTACGGTTCGACGGCTCCCTGCTCTCGCAAGAACGCAACGGGGTCGTGCCACGCCGAAAGACGTTCTTCCCGCGAGACGTACCCGGCAACATTCGCATCAGGCCCGCGGTACAGCCCGAAGTGGAGATGCGGACGCTCGCCATCGGTCTCGCGCGTGAATCCTTCCCCGAGAACACCGACCCGTTGGCCGGCGCGAACCCGCGTCCCGCGCGGCGGGAGCGTTCCGGGGTCGAGATGCCCATAGATGCCGACGAGCCGTTCGGCATCCACCTCGTGGAGAACCGCGACCAGGCCGCCATACCCGGAAACAATCCCGCTGCGCGTGACGGTCCCGTCCGCGATGGCAACAACGGGCGTGTTCGCCGGAAGCTCCGCGTCCGCCGCCGTGTGGTACCCCCGAAAGCGTTCGGGCTGGACCGGCGAGGTCTCCGGCGTGACGAAGATGCCGAAGGGCTTTTTGGTCACCGCAGCAAAAAAGTCCCTCGTGGGGAGCACGAGGGCGGAGGTCTTCTCCGGCACAAGCCGGAGCGAGGAGAGGATGTCGTCAAAGACGGCATCTGGCAGAGCAGGGTTCTTACCAAACACGAGAAATTCCGAGGGGCGCGCGTCCCGCAGGCGAATGTCCGTCACCCGGTGCCGCGCGTTCCGCCATGCCGGCTGGTGCGGGAATGCCGGCACTCCGGGCTTCTTTTCGATGACATACGCCACTGAGGTGCGCCCGGCAACCGTCCCCGGCGTTCGCGCGTGAATCGTCACCGTGGCGAGCGTGAGAAAATCGTCCCCGCGGAAGTGCCGAATGAAGATTTGCGATTGTTCTCGCGGACTCCCGCCGGGAGCAGCGGGATCGTACAGGTTGATCGCTTCGATCTCGGGGACCACTTCCGCTTCCCAGGACGCGGGAACCGAGAGAGACGCCCCGAAGGCTGGCGCGGCGTTCGGAAGCGCCCCCAGGGTGATGTCCTTCACTGCCGACGGCACGCGAGGAGACGACGGGGCATCCTCGCGCACGGCTACCGGCGCGCTCCCCGCGACCGGCGCCTCGGCGGGCGGAGTGGGCACCGAAGTTCGCACGCATCCGCCGCCCAGGAGCGTAAGGACACCGCCGAGTAGCACCAGTGGCAGGAAGGGGATCACTCTGGTCTCGGCGGCCATGCGCGCGGGATTAGTAATCTTTGAGCTTCCGGAGGGCTTGGTGATTCCGGATTTTTTCGAGGGCTTTCGCTTCGATTTGCCGGATGCGCTCGCGGGTTACGTCAAATTCCTTCCCGACTTCCTCGAGAGTGTGGTGAATGCTGTCTTTTAACCCGAAGCGCATTTCGAGAATTTTCTGCTCGCGGGGGGAGAGGTCTTTTAAGACATCGCGCACATGCTCAGCAAGAAGTTGGCGCGAGGCAGCCTCGTCTGGCGGTGTCGCTTCTTCGTCCTCAATGAAGTCGCCGAGGGTGCTGTCTTCGTCTTCGTCGCCGACGGTCTGGTCAATGGAGACGGTCTCTTGAGAAATCTTCATGATGTGCTGGACCTTTTCGGTCGGTAGCCCCATTTCCATCGCAATTTCTTCAGGGAGCGGATCACGACCGAGGTCCTGCAGGAGCCGACGCTGGACCTGCGTGAACTTGTTGATCGTTTCGACCATGTGGACCGGGATGCGGATGGTCCGAGATTGATCGGCGAGCGCGCGGGTGATGGCCTGGCGAATCCACCACGTGCCATACGTGGAGAACTTGTAGCCTTTGCGGTAGTCGAACTTTTCTACGGCACGAAAGAGCCCGAGGTTCCCTTCCTGAATAAGATCGAGGAGGGAGAGATTTTTCCGCCCGGTGTACCTTTTCGCGATGCTTACGACGAGCCGGAGATTCGCTTCGGCCAGGCGCTTCCGGGCCTCTTGGTCACCCTGCTCAATACGCTTCGCGAGCTCGACTTCTTCTTCTGATTTTAAGAGCGGGACCTTCCCAATCTCGCGGAGGTACATCTGGACGGAATCATTCGAAATGTTGCTGATATCAATGATGTTCTCTGCCCAGCTGCCTTTACCCTTCGCCTTGGTCGGGCGCTCTACTTTTTTCTCGCGCTCGGGACTCTGCGGTGGTTCATACTCGATGAGAGACATCGCTGGTTCCTCCACGCGAACGCCGCGCTTCGCCAGCGCATCGTAGACGGTTTCGAGCGCCATCAGGTCCTCCTCCACGTCAGGAATCGCCCGCAGAATTTCGTCTTCGGTCACGAATCCCGCGTATTGACCCTTCTGAAGAAGGTCACGAATGGGGGCAGAGGCAAGAATTTCCTCAGGGGTGCGGAGCTTCTTCGGCGCCCGTCGGGGAGAAGTTTTTTTCGCGATGTGGACGCGTTTCTTCGTCGCCACGGGAAATCTCAATGTTACGAACTACCACTCAACGCGTTCGGCCCTGGCGAGGTCTGCCGTGACCGCGGCAATCTCGCGCAGGAGTGTCCCCCGCTCTGCGGCGGGAGCAGCACGGAGCTGTTCAGTCCGCAGCCGGAGGTTGCGCCGGAGGCTGGCCAGGAGGAGTTCTCGAACCAAGATGAGAGCTTCCCGCGGGGGATCCCATTCCTCGCGCTCGCGCTCCACCTCCACCGTAAACGCGAGAATATCGAGCGAACGCCGGAGGTCGTCGGGGAGGATGTCTCGGAGTCGAGCAAGTGGGCCAGGGGGCGTGTGTTCATCGCCACGGTGAGCTCGGGCACTCGGAGCGTCCTTCGGACCTCCATGTTGAGCACGCTTAGGAGTATACCACCCCTTCAAGGCCGTGTACAAGGTCCGGGCGTGAGGCGTCTCCAGAGCGGCGTCGGGGAGGATTTCGGCTGCCTTGGGGATGAGCTCGGGATCGGCGAGGAGGAGCACAAGGAATCGCTCTTCTCGCTCCACGTGGGGATCCAGGGCGGAACGGAGAGAAGCGGCAGCTGCCGGAACGCTTGGACGTCCGGATGGAGCAGAGAAGCGCTTCAAATCCTCGTAGATGAACCGGGGGTCAATGCGGAGGACCGAGGCAAGTTGCTGGGCGTACTCTCCGGCAACGACCTGGTCATTCACACGGGCGATCAAGGGCAACAGATCGGCGGCAACAGCTTTCTTCCCCTCGGGAGAATTTGTCCCGTAGGTCTTTTGCGCCCGTTGGAGGAAAAACGAAAACATGTCCTCGCGCTGCCGCACGGCTTCCCGCCATCCGTGGGGATTCTCTGCGGCGAGATCTGCCGGATCCCGGTCATTTGGCAGCACCACAACCGAAATAAGGAATCCGGCAGCAAGAGCGAGATCGACCGCCCTACGCGTGGCTGCATCACCTCCCGCATCGGCATCGAAGGCGAGTGCGAGGCGGTCGGTGAAACGGCGGAGGAGCTGCAAGTGATTCTCCGTGAGAGCCGTGCCGGATGTCGCGACAACGTTCGTGATACCAACCTGGTGCGAGAGGATGACATCGGTGTACCCTTCAACGAGGACCGCGAGATTCTCTTTTCGAACGGCGTCCTTGGCACGGTCGAGACCGTAGAGGATGCGACTTTTAGTGTAGAGAGCGGTTTCCGGTGAGTTGATGTATTTCGGCCTGTCCGCCGTAGCCTTGGCGAAGGCGGACGCATCACCGCTCTCGAACACACGCCCCGCCAGGCCGACCACCGATCCATGCGCATCGGTGAGCGGGAAGAGAATCCGCCCGTGAAAAAACTCGAAGGTCCGCGACTGCCCGCCAGGCAGGCGGGACTGCCCCTGGTGAAGGATACCGGCGCGAAGCAAATCCTGCTCCGCGATACCACGCTCCCCGGCTTTGAGGGTAATGGGTGTGGCCGACGGTGGACAGTATCCCAGCCGCCAGTCCTGGATGGTTGCCGGGGTCAGCCCGCGCTCTTCAAGATAGGCGCGAGCCGCACGGCCGTCGGCCGTGTTGAGCAGAATACGCTGATAAAAGGTCACGGCGAGATCGAGCGTTTCGCGGAGCCGCTCCTTCTCCTCACGGTGTTCCGGCCGCTCAAAGGTTAGCGGGACGCCTGCTTTCTGTGCGAGAACCCGGAGGGCTTCGGGGAACGTCATCCCTTCCCGCTTCATCAGCCAGCTGAAAACATCGCCGGATTCCCCGCAGCCGAAGCAATGGAACATCTGGCGCGTCGGGCTCACCATGAAACTCGGCGTGTCCTCCTCGTGGAAGGGACACCGCGCTTTGAAATTGGACCCGGCGCGCTTCAGCGGCAGGCTTTCCCCGATGAGCGCGACGATGTCAATGCGTTCCTTGATGCGGTCCGTCGGTGCACGCTCCATTGCAGATAGCGCTGAGCATAGCGCCCGGTCGCTCCCGCTTCAAGGCACCTGCGGAAGCGCGCACGCAGATACTCTTCAGAACCAAGAGTACAAGCTGGATCAGAAAACCCCGGCCATGGAGACCGGGGAAGACTCACTATGGAGGCGGCGGAGGTGGCAGTGGAGGAGGAGGCGGAGGCGGTTCCGAGTAGTAGTGGACGCCCGAGTCCGGAGGAGGAGCCGAGTAATACCCTCCTGACGGCGGTGTGTATCCTTCTGAAGTGCCGCCAGAAGAGTACTGACCGGATGACGGATACGACCCTCCCGAAGTGCTGTACTGGTGCGTCGGGTAGTACTGCTTCTCGTGTTCGGGGATAGATCCGTAGAAACTGGCGTAGGGATCGGATCCTCCCGACGATGCCAGCCCGCTCCCTGGGACATAGCCCGGCGGCGGCCAATCCTTCGGAGTCTCATACCGAGGAATTTCGTATTTCCCGCTCCCGAACCGTCGGCGGAGCTCTTCCTCGTACGTCCGCCGAATCTGTTCACTAAACGCGCAGCCGGGATCAACCTCCGGCATACAGGGCAGCCCGGCATCGCGCACGACCTGCCGATCGATGAACCCGGCTGTTATGGCGTCTTTCTTCGCCGCGAGATCAACGTACTGCTTCTCCCACTTTCCCCCGTGCGTGTACGACTCATAGGATCCGCCGCCGGAAACCACCTTATCCTGACCATCCGGGATACCATCGTTGTCCCGATCCGCGCACACGCCGGCATACCACCCCTCCGGGAGATGTCGCAGGACCTCTTTCGGAATATCCGCAAAATTACTCCAAGAGTCGGAAGCAACCACGCCAAGCTTTCGGGCCTCGGCGCGCGCGACACCAACCCACTCGGCAATGTCCGGTTTCCCGTCACGATCCCCATCAAAGCGCCGACCGAGCCGACGGCGTTCCAAAGTGTCAGACTCCCCATTATTGTTTTGGTCGAGGGGATACCGATCCGTTTTATCTGGGATCCCGTCGTTGTCATCATCGGTATCTTTTGCATCCGGGAGCTCGTCATTATCGAGGTTCCGCACGCTCGTCGGAAGCGGATCGTGGATATCCGCGTACCCGTCGTTATCGTCATCGAGATCGGTGCGATCCGGTTGCTTGTCTCCATCCGTATCCACCCCCAGCACCTGCTTCGGCGCTACCGTCTTCGCCGCTAATTGTTGGGCCAGACTCTCGTCTGGGACCGCCGTGTGCCGAAGGAACGCGGCGAGAAGGAGAAGAAAGACAAACGCACTCCCTCCCGCTATGAGCGCAGCAAGCACGAAGAACGGCCGGGGAACTGACCCTGGAAACTTCGACCCCTTTCCCTCCGGCAGCATCATGTGGACAACTCGCGTTTTTGTTCCGCCGCACGGAGAATGTCCGCAAACGATGGGCCGGGCTGCAGACCAAGACTCACGAGATCCGACCCGCGCAGGACAGGCGCCGGTAGACCGTGAAGAACGCCGAGAGACGCGGCGCGTACCCGGAGATATTCACCGGCCTCCGCGGCCGGGGGACGTCCGCCGGGGAACGCACCGCGCCCGCGATGATCCGCATCGGCGACGAACGTCAGGAGAAACACGCTCGCGGGATGGACGCGGTGAGCGAGCTTCCGGATGGCTCCGTCACTCACGGGAGTTCCCCGCTGCTGTTGATTGAAGAAGTGGAGCGGTTGGAGGTGCTCGCGGACGAGCCGAACGACGACTTCTGTGGTCTTCCGGCTCGCTGCAATCGAATGGAGGAACGTCCGCGTGAAACTGACACCGGCAGCAGCATGCCCTGGGCTTCGCCAAGCGCCGTTCCGCCAGACGGTTGCTTCGGCCTTCCCCAGATCGTGGCAGAGCGTCGCGAGCAGCACCTGCCAACGATCCTCTTCGACGAGCTCCCCCGGTTCCCTGCTTTCTGCTCCCTGTCCCCTCGTCAGCTGTGCCGCCTCATCCACCGCCAGACAGGTGTGCGTCCAGACATCGTCCTCTGGATGCCACTTGGGGTTCTGCGACGTTTCGGGAAGCTTCGAGAATTCCGGGTGGAGGACCGTGAGGGCACCCCACGCCATCAAGAGTCGCAGACCCTGCGATGGTTTCAGCGGCCGGAGGAGGAGCTTCCACCATTCTTCTCCAATGCGCTCTCGATGAAGCCGCTGGAGTTCGGGAAGAGTCTGGCGGATCACCTTCGCTGTCTCCGGGTCCACGGTGAGCTCGAACTGTGCCGCGAAGACGGCGGCGCGGAGGACGCGGAGGGGATCTTCTCTGAACCGCTCCGGATCAACCACCCGGAGGAGTCGCTGTTCGAGATCCGCGCGACCACGGAATGGGTCGAGGATCTCCCCGGTGAGCGGATCCTCGGCGATGGCGTTCATCGTGAAGTCTCGCCGGCGGGCTGCGTCTTCCGGAGCCATCGCGGGATCAACGCCGATGGCAAAGCCGCGGTGCCCCGGAGCAATCTTTGATTCGCGCCGCGGCAAAGAAATATGCATGGTGCATCCCGGCAAGCGGGCCTCGAGCACACCAAAAGCTCGACCCACATCACGGATGGCACCGACGTCTTGGGCAAGCGCGAAAACGGTCTCGGGGGGAAGTCCGTAGATCTCCACGTCAAAATCCACCGGCGTCCGCTGAAGCAGCCGATCGCGAACCGCTCCCCCGATGAGTAAGGCGCGCCCACCAGCAGCACGGACCCGTTCAGCCAACATACGGATTGGTTCAGGAATATCCACGTCTGCAGCTTACCGCATGACGGAGAGAGGGAACGACGGGACTCGACTTGCCGTCATTGTTTGATCAGAGAATCAATGCGGCGGGACCTACGGGTCTGGAAGTGGAAACAGGAGTACCATGCGTATGATGATGGATTCAGCATGATGAGCGGTGCGTACGGCTCGGGGATGATGTTCTGGGGGTGGGTACTGTATGCGCTCGTGGTGGTGGCGCTTGTGCTCGGGATTGCCGCTCTGTGGAAGTATGTGACGAAGAAATGATTACCGGTCTCCGTATGGTGCCATTCTCTCAAGGTATGCGCGTGGGTGCGCTGCTCGCCATCTTGCTGATCCTCCTCGTGGGGGCTTTCGGCATGTGGCACGCGCTGAGTATGAATGGAGAGATGAGTGGTTGCCCGCTCATGATGACCGCGAGCCTCTGTGGAATGAGCCCCACCGAACATACCGCACTTTGGCAGAAGTTATTCACTGCAGTCCCGCATCGAGGAACGCTCGCGCTGTCGTTCGTTTTCTCGGCGCCCGGCGTCGCTCTCTTCCGGCTGAGGGACCTGCGCGTACACGCCTGGATCATCCGGGCGCGGTACCAGGCATACCGGCTTCTCGCTCTCGCGTTCGCCCCACTGGAACCACTGAAACGCGCCTTCTCCCAGGGCATCCTGCATCCGAAAATCTGCGGATAAGCACCGTTCGTCGTTCTCGGTCGCGCTGTCCATGACAGCGCCGTAAGCGACCGGGGAGTTCTTGCTTATCCCAAAAACCTTCTCCATCCATGAACAAACGATTTCTTCTCCCAACAGTCATAGCAATACTTGTGCTCGGTTACTTCGTCTTTGCGTCCCCAAAACGGTTCTTCAACTTTTCTCCTTCTTCACGCCAGGCACCATCTGGTCCCGTGAACGAGGCACGTGCTGCGCAGTTTGAGTACTTGAGTAAGAACGGGAACTCCTCATGCTCGGCGTCGTTTAAAGATTCCATTGCTTCGATACCCGACATGGAGCATCTCCGCGGCTCCTGCTGCAGCCCGATGAGCCTCCATCGGTACAGCGAACAAGTTGAAGGACTGAAGAAGTACGCCCACATCACCGAGATTCCTTCCGACCCGTACAACATTGAAGCGGGCCTCGCGAAGAAGCTCATGGCGATGTACGACGCGCAGCTCACGTCCGAGCAGCAGCAAGCGTACGACTATGCCATGGAGCACTCCAGCGAGAAGGGCCCGTGCTGCTGCAAATGTTGGCGGTGGTACGTGTACGGCGGACTCGGAAAACTCCTGATTCAGAAGTACGGCTTCACGGGCGAGCAAGTGACGGAGGTTTGGAACTTTTCCGACGGGTGCGGCGGGGATAGTGAGCATCATCATTCCTAGTGGAGGGAGACCAAGACCATGGACATCATAGCGACCACAGAGAGCACACCGCGTGCGCTGAACGCGCAGGACATCAAAGCGCTCACCCGCCTGTTCTATGGCTCGATCGGCGTCGTCGCGTCGCTCGCGCTCGCCTTCGTCTTCTACTGGAGTCTGCGTCTCAACTCCAGCATCGCGAGCATTATCCAGAACACGGCAGGAGTGCCGTTGTACTTCTGGCCGTACGTGCTTCTGACGGCAGGGACGATTGTGCTCTTTGGCGCGAATGCCGCACTCTTTACGTACCGCTGGCGAAAGTACGGGCCACCGAAGCTCACGTGGCAGGGCGGCACAGGCATCGGGTCTCTTGTTGGCGTGGCGGCGTCCGCGTGCCCGGTCTGCGGGTCTGTCATCCTGTCGGCCATCGGGATCACCGCGGGCCTCGCAGCGTTCCCGCTGCAAGGCCTCGAACTGAAAGTACTCTCTTTCGCTCTCCTGGCACTGCCCATATGGCTGACGACGCGAGAACTCCGACGGTTCGCCTGCGGCACGGAGGCCTGCCCCGTCCCGCGCGACGCCTCCTTCAAAGAGACTGACCGTCGGTGGTTGCTTCTGCTCCTCGCGGCAATGGTCAGCCTTCTGGTTCTCGGCTGGAACATGCTGAAAGACGACCCGGCGGTCGCACGTCTCTTCACCCGGAGGATTCTCAACCCCAACGACAATCAACTGCAAGACGCGAGAGCAGCCGCTGCAACGAGCAACCCCCTCTTCGAGGAAGTGGTGAAGAAGGTTCTTCCCGAGCAGGGGTTCCCGAGCAAGATTCGTCTCGGTGACAGTGTTCTGCGACTTGTTGAGCACGGCGTCATTGACGGTGCGAAGTTCGAGGCGTTGTACAAGGACCGCGGTGGGCTCCCACAGGAGCTGAAAACAGTTCTCGATGAACCGTCAGAAAAACCGATTCTCCTCACCCGCGAGAACGCGAACTATCACGTCAACCTCCTCTGGCCGCTCGGCCTCGCCAACTTCATGCCCACAAACAGAGACAGTCCCATTGCCGGAGACAAACTCTTCAACTTTGCTTCCACGGGTGGATGGAATCTCGGGAAAGAGGAAAACGGTGGGACATACTTCAACAAGTTCTCGATTGTGCCCCTCACGCCCGAGCAGGAAGCACTGGTCACAAGGATTGCCCAGAACTCCTATCGTCCGTGCTGCAACAACTCGACGTTCTTCCAAGACTGCAACCACGGCTCTGCGCTCCTCGGCCTCCTGCAACTCGGTGCTTCCCAAGGGCTCACGGAAGACGAGCTGTACCGCGAAGCCCTCGCCTTCAACGCCTTCTGGTTCCCGCACAACTACATCCAGACCGCGTTGTACTTCAAGGCGGTGAAGAGCATCTACTGGGAGGACGTAGACCCGAAGATCGTACTCGGCAAGGACTACTCCACAATCAGTGGATGGTCAGAAACCGTCGCGAAGGAAGTCGCGAGCCGCGGCTTAGTCCCACAGACACAGGGTGATGCTGGATGCGGGGTGTAGTTACCTTTACCAGCGTCCTCTCCCGCCGCCGCGAAAGCCACGGTTATCGCGAGAAAAGCTATCGCGTCGAGGCCTGTCCGTCTGCGGACGAGCTTCATTAACGGTAATCGTCCGGCCATCAAGTTCTTTCCCATTGAGCATCTCAATAGCCTTTTGAGCTTCTTCCTCGGTCGACATCTCTACGAAGCCGAACCCTTTGGAACTACCGCTCATCCTGTCCATAATGACCGTTGCTGAGGCAACGCTTCCTGCCTGAGCAAAGGCTGCCTGTAACGACGCCTCTGTGGTGTCGTAGGAAAGACCGCCAACATATAACTTCTTTGACATAGCATTCTCTCTACGAATAAGGGTGTAAGTTCGCTCTTTTCTCCAAACCTACACGCTGATATTCGCATAAGGGAACCAAGAAAGTCAAACCTACCGTGAGGATACTATACTGCTCTGGGAGCTTTAAGATCAAGGGATGGAGTTTCGGACTGTCCCGATATTTCATACTGGTGGCGGGCCACCCGGGTTCAGTACCCACATAGTTCAGTGTGTTAAGGGATTTATTAGGGGCCAATTCGGAAGTGACTTTGAGGCATGTGGGTCGCAAACGTGGCATTATCAATTAACAAAAACTTGGCCGGTAACAGTAGTCCCATCTGCACACACGATCTTGTAGCTGGCAACAGAAGTTTCATCTTTGCTTGGGCCGAACGAAAATTCCTTGATAAGGTTGAAATCAGGGTGGTTAGACGCCACAAGTGGTGTATCTATCAGAATACTGATGAGCCATTTTATAAAATTTCTCCACTGGCCTACTTCTAGTAAGCGACTGTCCAAACTTCTTTCTTGAAAGAAAGTCACCATTTCTTCTCTTAGACGATCAAGAGACATTGCGTTAGTAATTTGAGTAGTCACATTCTGTTCTTCACCCCCCTGCCGCTTAATATCAACTGCATCATTGATCCTTCCTAAATATTCAGCCAAAGCGCCGTCTCGACGTATTCTCGATAGCTTGGTGTGCACTACCCAATCTCCATAAAACCTGAGTTGTGGATACTGAGGCAAGTCGTCATGTTCAAATAACTTCCGGATCTCAACGAATAAATAGACAACATCGGATTCACGGTTAATACCCTCGGCTAGACGCTTATTTAGTTTCTCAATGATTTCATCCCTCATACTTCTTGTTTAACCATGGTTTTTTGTGTATTGAGGGATTTATTAAAGGTCAATTCGGGAGTGAACTTGGGACATATGGGTCGGAGGCGAATGATGGGGCGTGTTCAGTCCCGTCTTCCGATTCGATGTTTACGTATCGTCTTCTTTACACGATCGGCGTACGGAATGTTGAGGGCAGTAATTTTGTTATTCGAATTACTCACGGATATACCCGTAAGATTATGGTTCTTTAGCTCAACCATTATACAGCCTGAGATTGGTTTTTCGCTGCCATATTGTCGCAATACCCTGAACGCGGGCTTGTCGTGAACTATGCAGTAAATTTCGCCGGTAACCGTACAATTTTCTACTAAAACCAGTTTGTTGCGAAGTTTAATATATGGTGCTTCTGAAAAAAGCACAGCGGTGTGTATAGGAATACTTTCACCGTGCCTCACGCGAATTGGATCAGTCTGCCACTGAATCTTATTCGATACGGTGCTGTGAGCATACCGGCTCAAGGTATTGAGATCCACTGCATGAGGATACGTATCACCCAATTTATTGCATACTCGTGGATTGTTTTGATATTCGCCCGATAGATCATCAATATCTTTCTTTGCGACATTAATACGCACATGAGGACCATCTACCCACTCGGGCTCAATTAGAGTGAGAGCATTATCAGTAAACTTCACGTTGAATCCCTCGTACGGATTTAGCCAATCAGCTATTTCCAACAACTCTACTCCATGTGCTTGAGCCTTTTTTATCGCACCGTCTCTATAGCCGCTCGCCGAAACAATTGCTTTATGTGTAATGTCTGGCATGTCTGCAAGCTTCTGGCAAAGCTCTTCAACCTTTTGGACATCAAGCGGTCTACTATGATCCTTAACTTCAACACCTTTGTAGGCAGTTTTTTCACCGTTCTTATCAGTATATGTAACAGTAATATCTACGTCCCTCTCTTCATTGGCCGCTGAGTCGTACACCATATCGCCTAACTCAACGATGACATCGTCAGCTTCCTCCACTCTAGTAAGTAAACCAACTAGATAATGAATATCGGTGTGGGTAAGCATAAAATCATTTTAAAACTATCTAACCATGTAGGTCTGCCGATAAAAAGTATTCCTGGCGGGACATATGGGTCTGGAACCCGGACCCCTCGAGGGAGTTTAGGGATTTTTCGGACGCTTTTCTAGATACGGGGAGGGGAGTGGGTCGGGGCGCAACTTTCGGGGGTTTGAGAGGGAAATGAGACAAATGAGACAGTATAAAGGAGGAAGCCTCCGTGTCTCATTTTGGACGAGATCGCTGTGTTATGACACGCTTCCTGCATGGGAAATAGCAATCAATCCCTGCGCCTTGTGGAATGTGAACTCATCACGGACGAGAAAAGAAATGTCCCTTTATTGATGTGTGAAGCCAAGTAAGTATGAAAATAACTCTTTGTGGCAGTATGGCCTTTGCCAAGGAAATGATTATTGCCAGACAAGAAATCGAAAAGCGTGGTCATACAGTGTTTATCCCGGAAGGAACTGAAGAGTACGCCAACGGCCGCGTTGATAAAAACAACATGGGCGGATCGGAAGGCGCTCAAAGAAAGATGGCGAACGATCTTATCCGCAAACATTGCCAGCTTATAGCGCATTCTGATGCAATTTTAGTGTTGAACTACGAAAAGAAGGGCGTAGAAAATTACATCGGAGGCAATTCCTTTCTGGAAATTGGGTATGCCCACATTGTGGGCAAGAAAATTTTCTTGATGAACGAAATTCCCGATATTGAATTGATTCAACAGGAGATTGAAGCAGTGCGGCCAATGATTATTAATGGCGACTTGAATTTAATACGCTAATATATGATGGTAACCCGAGAGCGCTCTTTAACAATCGAAAGAAAGGAAAGGTTACAGATGAAAAAATCGGCCAAGAAACAGACATTCGGCGAGCGAGTGCTGGATTTTTACAATACTCTTGTTTTCCCTCGCAAACTCTTATTGCCTGGAATGGAAATCATCTATCCGTATGCACATCCGCAGACACGAGGATACGCAAAGGAGTTTTATGACAAGTTTTATTCGGATACGCAGAACCGTATCTTCGCCTTTGGCATCAATCCGGGCAGATTCGGATCCGGAACCACGGGGGTTCCCTTTACAGATCCAGTAGCCTTACAGGAGTATTGCCGCATTCCCAACTCGCTTGAGAAAAAGCGCGAGCTTACTTCTGGGTTTGTCTATGAAGTCATCAACAAACTCGGCGGAGTACAAGCGTTTTATGGGTCGTTTTTCTTGACTGCGGTTTGTCCTGTTGGTTTTGTCCGAGACAACAGGAATTACAATTACTATGATGACGCGGGTTTTCTTTCTCGAATACGGCCGTTTCTCGTAGAGACCGTAAAAAAACAAATTGATTTCGGCGCAAACAGAAGGCTGGCCATTGTGCTGGGCACGGGAACGAATCTCAAAGTGTTTCAGGGCATAAACGAAGAATACGGATTTTTCGAAAAGATACATGCTCTGGAACATCCAAGATTTGTTCTTCAATATCGCAGGAAAGACCGGAGTCAATATTTGAGAAAATATAAAAAGATATTTACTCTGGCAATTTCGTAGCCCGCCGACTCATAAACCCTCTTTGGCAGAGGGTTTATGTATCATCGCCCAAGATGTTGACAGTATGGGTAATAGGCTTATGATGTAGGCCCGTTTGTTCTCTGGAAAAACAACCCACAGAAAGAGAGGTTCATATGCTTGAGAGACGCATCGTCGAGGACCAGCTTGCGTTCTACCGGCAAGGAAATGCGGGGTGTCTCTTTGCGGCTCACGCCGCCTCCGATCCTGAAAAGTTCGGGTGGTACTTCTCTGTTGCCGATGTTGATCCGCAACAAATGGAGTCGCTCATCCAAGAAGCGATCAGCGACGAGAAAATCTCCACCAAAAGCATCATCTTTCCGAAAGTCTTGAAGCGAGACGATCTCAAGGAACTCCTGCTTGCCTTCAAAAAGGTCAACAGCATCTTTCTGGGATCGGCGGAAGAATGCGAAGACAGCATCTGCCTCGGATACCGCGTGCGAGTCGGAGAAGAGGTGTCTTGGATGCTCGGCTTCGGAGGATTCGATTTTCTGCCCAAAACCCGTCAGGCGCTCTTTACCGAAATTACATTTCGGTGCAAGCCGAAGCCGGAGTACCGACAAGTTATGAAAGAATCTGATCCCGGCGTGCTTCATGTCGCTCATATGGACATGCAGGGCATGCGAGAGGCGAAGTTCAAGTCTCTTTGGTATGGGTCGATTGACCATGCCGAAGAAATACTCGGCAGGCCTTCCGACTTGAGGAGCAAAGCGAAGACGACATTCGCCGTTCCCGCCGATCTCTTTAAGGAGCTAGAAATCACGGCTTTGTAGGCAACATTGGGCGGCTGGGTTTCCACGCCGCCTTTTTCTTAGCCTCAAACAGAAAGGAGGTCGTGTAATGCCGGACACGATGAAAACACAAATGAGCGGGAAATTCTCCAAGAGAGATAGGGGAATTTTCAACCTGAAGAGAAGATTGGTTGCAGCGGGGATCGAGGTACAGTTCCCATTCAGCGACAAGATCGTCGGAGAATACCAAGGCACGCCGGTTACGTTTATGCCTACCGCCGACCAGTCGTTCTACGATGTCGAGTTGGCTTTCTTCGCGGCGATCAGAACAAATCCTGTTCACATCGTGCATAACAAGCACGGAAGGCATCGCGGATATATCGGTGAAAGCGCGAGCATTGAAACGGCCTATGCGATCTTACACGCAAAGCCGATCATCCTCCTGCATCCGCCGATGTTATCTGACAAGGTGCCGCTCTCGGTTCGGAAACTGATAGAAGAAAACAGGAAAAGTCTCTTTGTCGCCAGGATCGACTTGTTTTCGTCAGACAGGCTGATAGCCTACGTCTCGAAGGTCATCGACGGCTTCTCTGGAAAGTATGATCTGTGCGATGTCGAGACAGAGATCAGCGTGATGGAATCCATCGCGAAGCTCTTTGAGTCATATAGATCCGTATAGATCAAGGTAACTTCACGCCTGCATGTCACCATGCAGGCGTTTTCTAAAAATTAGTACCGCCAAGAACAATGAATTATTGTAGAGAGTGGCCTTTCTGTAAAGATGCCTTAATCACGGATGGGGTAGATTTTGGCTGGTAATCCCCAGCGTTAATCCCGGGGACTCGACGGTGATGGTTCGCTCGTCTACGTGAACGATCTTCGGCTTCGGTTTCGGTTGAAGAACACCGAGGTTGTCCTTGACCAGAAAGACGGAAAAGTATGGGCTTCCATTCTCGTGCGGCACGATGCGGGCTTTCAGGGTGCCGTTGCGAACAAGCTTGCGGATCGTCGGTGATTTCAGTTTGTAGTAGTACGCGAGTTCCCACGTGGCATACCAGCTGTCTTTGTTCGTGCAGACGCTGACCGGAATCTTTCGCTGCTCGACCGCCCGCTGGCAGAGAAGGCACTTAATGCCGTGCTTGTCGTACCAACTTCCTTCACCGGAGACCTGCTTCCCGCAGACACAACAGCTGTAGGTGCCGTCGGTGAGGTGGTATCCTTTTGGGGATTCCTTGAGCTTGAGTTGTCGTGCTCGCTCCTTCTTATCCACATCAAGAAGAAGCTTGAACACGTCCAGCAAGCGCTGCGCGGCGTCGCGCGCCTCGGCGTCGCCTATATCTTTGCCGTATTCCTTCTTGTAGATTCGTTTGAATTCCGCGAGCGATTTTTCAGTTACTGTGGCCACAGAATGAACGCTTAACTGCTCTGCATTTTCTTGGCGATTGCAGCAGTCTCGCGAATACTCTTTGCCGCAAATAGTCGCGGATACTTTCGAGGAAAAATCCCACTATCTGCTCTATTCAGTGCCCTGAGATATTCAGGATTGCTTGCTTCGAGTTTATCCTTTGCCTTCATGATGTCCCGTATACTCCACTCCTTGGCTTCAATGTCATCTATGAGCTCTCGAAGGGTTTGGATGGATTCCTGTGCCTCCGGAATAATCGAAATTTCGGATAGCTCTGCGTGTAGTTTCAGATACCCTGCCATGAGTTTTCTCTGCCTTTTCGCCGCTACCTTGGCGGCAGTGACGGCTGCAATCCGCGCATCTTCTTCACCCAGCCAGATATAGACGGTCACGGCATTTTCGAAATACTTGGTGATTCGCCCGCCGTGGCGAAACATGCGTCGCAATGCATATAGGACGATGCCGCCAACAACAATAAGTGCCGCAACAATGAATCCTGTCATAAGCGAATTCGGCTGATCATTTGCATCATACTCTAGACTACGGAGAACGCGGCGGAAAGGTCTATGATGAGCATATGGACATTTATCTCGACATCGACGGAGTCTTGTTGGCAAACGATAAGCAGCCAGCGCGGCATGTTGATGCGTTCATTCGGTACGTCGTCGAGCGCTATCAAACCTATTGGCTCACGACGCATTGCAAAGGAGATACGGCCCAGCCTCTCCGTATTCTGTCACGATACCTACCCTCTGAGACTCTATCTCTGTTACGGCAAGTGAAGCCTACTAATTGGACGACGCTGAAAACAGAAGCGATTGATTTCTCACGAAATTTCCTCTGGTTTGACGACGATGTGTTTGAAGAGGAGAAGACCGTGCTTCAGCGACATAACGCCTTCGCCTCGTGGGTTGAGGTTGATCTTGCCAAAAATCCCGATCAGCTCCGTGATTTAATCAAACTTCCTCTCTTGCAAGGCGGGTTACTGCCCACCGCGTAGCTATCGCTGGCGGTATGTTCTGCGGAACGCCTCTTTTCGTTCCTTCGTGTGGACGGAGCAGTGATTGTCTTCGCAATTGACGAGAAGGCACTTCGCGCAGTGGGGATCGTCGCATCGACAAACGAATACCCCAACACCTCCTACGGTATTCGCGGACGGGTGGTCCGGCGCTCCGTCGCTGCGTTGCTGATATGCCAGCACCTTCTCCGCCGGCGAGAGGCCGCCTAAAGATTTGTGTGGAAAGCAATTCCAGGCGTCGGTGACGAGGTCGAGAACATCCTGAAGTTCGGCCGCGCCCTGACCGGTATCGAACATCGCAATGATGTCGGTGAGGTCGTCCTGTCCGTCTTCGTTGAAGATGATCTCCTTGATGTCATCCAAACCGAAATCGCTTCCCGTTTCTTCGAGGAGATCCACAAGGCCTTGCTCGGTTTCCCGGCGCCTTTCAATGATTTGCTGCTCGTCGAGGATTTCCATGGTGCTCCACTAATCCAATAGGGTGCTTTATCACGCAGTTGGTTGCACTCTTACAATAACGCTCTCCTTATTCCTAATCCGCTTAACGACAACATTGAGAATACGACCTTCGCTAATTCCATATTCGCGAGCGAATGCCTGTCGTATTTTTTTCGTAAGCTTTTTCTCTTCCTTTTCGGAAGTCCTAAAAAACAAGTGGTTGCTCTCCCACTGGGGGTTTACATTACCGATAATATCCTCTTCGTCCTGTCTGTCGCTGGATACGCCCTCACCACGAAAAGGCTTCTCTATGTCTATGACATATAAACTTCTCCTGTAGGAGAAGTACTTCAAACAAACATTGATCGCGATTGAGTCATGGATTCCTCCCGGATATCGAACATTACTGGGTAATGGGAACTGGTTTGGGTACCGTTCAACTTGATCGAAGGGAGAAGGATGGGCAACGTCACCATAACGCGACCTATTCTCCCAAAGTTTCTTTATTGCTTCTTTCTCGTTCTCGGTGAGATCAATTTTGTTAGCAGCCTCGTTAAGCTTGCCCTCGAACTTTCTTTTACTTGATAGAGAATTCAAGATGATTTCGATTGATTTTATGTGGTCGAGAGCTCTTTTTTCAGGACTATCTCCCACAAAGTGTCCGATGGAGGATCGATACAGATACTTAATTGCTCGCTCTAATGTCTCGTCATGAAAAATAAAAATATCTTCCAGAAATTTCTCGGTTTCTTTGTGCCGCCACTGGTTGAGCTCAGGCCTATTCGGTAGATAAACATAGTCACTTTCCAACTTGAAGCCTGCATCTAGCTCCTTTCCGCCGGTATCAAGTGAGTAGACTTTGTTTACTTGATAGAGGTATGGCGTTAGTCCAAAGCGCTCTCTCCTAAAATTCTTCTTCGCATCTTCGACATATGCGACCGACAAAAATCGGCACAGCCTCTCAATTCGTCTAATCGCGCCTCCTAGAGCAGCTTTTACGTCATCCTCATCAATATCGCACACAACCACACGTTCCGACTTAATTCTCATCGGATCCACGTAAGGCAGGCGCGTGGCGTAAGTTTTGCTATCTCCACCGTGCCTCCCAGAAAAAACACTCTCAATGGGGGAAAATCTTCTCTTTTCTTGTTCTACAAAACTCATTTCTTTAATCTCGCAATCAAATAGTTTTCCTGGCCGAAGTATCTCTCCAATGACTAGAGCGTATATTCTATAGTTTGGTGTATCTCTGCGCGCTATCATGTGCTTTTGGTTCAGTTATAAGGCAGAAAAATCGTGGGAAAATTCACACATCCGGCTTGATAGGATAGTTGTACGTCTCCGGACGGGAGACGATCCGACAGCCGCCAAACTCCTCCCTGCAATCTACTCCGCCATACTTCGGCACTTGATGCGCCTTTCTATACTCCGATCCAGCAACCAAAATTGCAGCTTGAAGAAAATCATGTGCCTCTGCACTCTCCTTAAGTCTCAATAAATCCTCGACGAATACTTGGGTAAGCCAGATGTAGAACTCCTTTATTAAAGCGTTTTGATCCGGCTCGTCGGAGAGGAAGCGGACGATGATCCGTTGCACGTCCTCAGCACGACCTTCCTTTACAATATGCGCTGTGGCAACTCTCACGCCCGATGTAAGCTGCTTTTCCAGTTGAAGATATTCACAGGCTGAACATTTTCTCGCAATGATCTGATCCTTAAGATCAGGAACTTCACCTCCAGCAACAATTCTGCCCGCGTAAGGGCCGTACTGTGTGAAATCGCTCGATCCGCAGGAAGTGCACTGTGGCATACGACTTACGATAACTCATCTAGGCAGCGACGGTGTATGCGAAGAAGATGGGGCTGTTCCTCCTTGCAATAATCGGGATGGACATTATCGATGGGGTAACCATGGGCCACGATTAGTTCCCGTTCAGCAGGTGGAATCCATTGGCCGCAGCGCACGCAGTTGTAGTGTTTGTTATACCAGTGATTCCAGTATGCGTGCTCGCGAAATTGCTCAAACAGTTTTTCCTTAAAAAGCTTTTCAGCGTCTTTACTGTAACGGAGCGTCGCTTTAAACGAGCCACAGCAACGACAAGGTATTTCTTCGACCTTCCGTTCCCAAAATATACGATGATACATGACAGAATGTTTACGCGATCTTATGTAAGAATTCGTCCAGTGCTCCGCTGTCAACAAATTCACTGAATCCTCTCGGGTGAGAATACACAGACATATCAGATCGAAATTGTGGGACAACTTCCTGAAAATTCCTCTTCGTGCGCTCGGCATTTTCTTGCTCTCTCCCAACAACCAAAACTTTCCCTTGCCGTGCGTGCTGCTGGAGCAGGTCAAGTAAATCGCGATCACGACCACTCGTGCCGATAATGAGGTAGTTTTCGCACCCTGAGAGAAAATCCGTCGCGGACTGAATATGCTCGGGCGGCGAATTCAGTTGATACTTTCCATCGACGGGTACCGTGAGTGCTGGATATACAGGAGCGTTCCCGATGTACTTCCGAGCATGCTCGTGTAGGCTCGTTAAAATGAATCGATCGTCAAGCTGAAGAGGAAGAGGAGTGCGCTGCAGTTGGGCAAAATACTCCTTGTCACTTGCTTCTGTAATCTGATAGCCCGAAAACTGGCGATACCAGTTGACCGACCCGTGAAGTTTAACGAGCTTCCATTTGTCATCGTGCGTATAATGATGCTCTGCAGAAAAATCTACGCTAGAGATTCGAGATAACGCTATCTCAAAAAGATTGTCGTAATTCAGAGTCAGAAACAGAACTTCATCGAGGTGACCGAGCGCTATATTCACGAGGTTGTTGTACTCATCGGGCTGTTTGGTAAAGTGAGTCGTTATCTCTCCGAACAATTCATTAAGATAGAGAGGGATTTGCAAAAACTGACGGGCGATGTGTGAATCACGTCCCGCCGTTACTTCCTGCTCGTAACTACGCAAGATTTGTTCGAGCCCAACTCCTTGTCGGTTCTGTTTTATGCGGCGATCGATATCACTTGCGAGGAGTTCCGCGAGTGGATACTTATTCAAAATAACTCTAAATTCTCGACTACCTCGAAAAATCTCATGCGCGAGAGGTGGTCGATAACCAGGGGTATCAAGTGCCTTTCCATCCGGATTGACGCTATAGGATGCACCGGCACCGAGAATAATAGTAAGACGCTTAGCCATTGCCTTGCTCAACAATTGAAATCTCCTCTGGTGTAAGACCGTAGAGTTTATAGACGAGCTGGTCGATTTGTCTTTCGTATTCGCGGACTTTGGCTTGCTTCGTATCGCTTGCCGAATAGTCCTCGCCCATCGTTAGGGAAAGTATTTTATCGATTAGGTGTACAATCGGCTTTTGTTCCTCCTTAGATATCTTTTTTATTGGAAACTGTTCAATTTTGTACTTCTTCCATCTAGTGGTTCCCATGCCAGAACTCGTCGAGATTTGGGCGAAGTACCATTCGGAAATTTTCGAATTGAGAATTGCTAACAAGTATTTCAGAGATTCGCCCGTCATTACGAATAGGGTATCAAGTGCGTAATACTTCTGATCGTCATAGGTAAATTTCGGTTTATCAGACAACTCTCCCCAGATAACTTTTTCTTTCTCAAACTCGGAGTAAAAATCACAATCCCTGAGTTCCCACCAATAATCACCTTGGTCATCACGACCATATAATCCTTTTCCCTTCGCCTTAATCGCTCCAATTTTTATCTTGGAGCCTACTCCTTTAAGATATTCGTGTACTGCGGGATAGGTTTCAGCAAAAAAACTTTCCGGGCTTTTCCCGCCCCGATTTCTATTCGTCCATCCTGATTGCAGCGTTATTAGCCAAAGTCCTTTCCAAGCATAGAAATATCTACCTGCGTCTTGCCCGCGTAAGACAGGCTTAATTACTTCCGCGCTTTTTTCATCTTGAGTGATTAAATTTCTCCTGATCTCCTCATCGACAACAAATGCCTCGACGAAACCCGTTGTAATACCACGATAAACTGAAACGTTCAGGTCTTTTAGCGAAACTGAGTGGCTTTCAATTTTCTTCTTTAGGCCAGACGATGCTTTGTCGGCGATATTCCAGCTATCGACTCCCAAGTCACTAATAACGGAGGTATTTCCCTTTACATACTCGTCAAGTGGCAAAGCATTTAAGTTGTTATTTTTGACGGTGGTGGCATGGAGACGGCCATTCCACTGGGATTTTTGAGCGATTAGGATGTTGGTTTCGACGATAGCATGTTCAAACATCCGCGCATCCTCATAATTTATTAGCCGGACAGGATTTGCCTTTTCAATCAAAAGTTTTCTCAGTAGCTCACCGTATCTTGCCCGTAACCAGGAATTCGACGTGATAAAGGTCAAGGTACCGTCTTGTTTTAATATCTGAATGGCCCGTTCGTAGAACAAGCAGTAAATGTCTCCGGTCTTTGAAAAAGTTCTGAAGATCTTTCTGAAACGCTCTTTTTCTGATTTTGCCATCTTCTGAATCTGGAGATATGGAGGATTTGCGATTGCAACATCAAACCCCTTCTTCTCGTGGAAAACTTCTGAGAAGTACACTTCGTAATCAAAATCTTTGTGTCCTCTAGTTATTTGATCAATAAGTTCATCAATCTGCCGCCGATACTCCTGCTTCTTGCGCGCATTGGTCTCCTCAAAGAATTTGGGTTTAAGCTCCTCAAGCTTATTAAACAACGGTTGGTTGAATAGATTCTTCTGAACAGACGAAAGCGAATCGCCTTGCACCATTTTGTAGTCTAGGTTGGGTAGCGGCTTGATCTTTTTTATGTCCTCTTCATCGACGACGAGCGAGAGCCAAAGTCGGAGCTTGGCAATCTCGACCGCGCCGGGATCGATGTCCACGCCATATAGAGAGCTCTGAATCGCGTGTCGCTTGAATTCGTACATTGAGCGATCATCTTTGTCTTCAACGTAATTCGTGAGTGCGTTGCGTGTCCGAACAACCTCGTTCATCATCCCGACTGGAAAGGCTCCGGAGCCGACCGCGGGATCACAGACGCGGATATCCGCGAGCTTGTCGTCGATCACTTTCGCGCGTGCGCGAACCGCCTCGGGAAGTCGGTGTTGGTACGTCGGCGTCTCTCCCCCTTCTTCAACGTGCCGGTCGTGTTCAACCGCTGTCTCCCCATACTTGATGAGCGTCTCGATGTCCTCTCGGCCCACCATACCCTCGAGTTCTGCGGCCAAATAGTTCACCAGGCTTTCCTGGCACATGTAATGGACAATCTCACGCGGCGTGTAATACGTGCCTTTGGACTTGCGGTCTTTAACTTCTAGGAGATTCTCGAAGACCTTTCCGAGCATCTCCGGGTCAACGGCGACGTCCTTTTCCAGCGGTTCGTCTTCCTTGACGGTGAAGTTATAGCGGTCAAAGACATCGAGAATGCCCGCCCCAATATCGCCTTCTTTTGTCCGCAAAGTATTTGAAAACAACTCATCGGGAAGAAGAATGTCCGTGTGTACCCAATCGTAGTTGTAGATGGGATCGAAGAGTCCACCGTTCAGAAATGGGATCTTGCAGTTGAAGCGGCTGTAAAAATCATTGTCGCGTTCCTTCGCGAGCGCCTCATAGAATAGGGGTTCGAGAATATCATTGAAGAAGTTCTTGTAGTCTCCATGCTTCTTCTCGAAAAGCTGTCGAAGAAAATTCTTCGGCCCCGAACCCCACTTGCCCGTCCGCGCCACGCCGAACCACCCCTTCTTCTGGAGGAAGTAGAGAAAGACGATCTGCCCGAGAAGTTTTTTGGCGAAGTCGGTGGTATCAACTTCTTTATTGGAAAACTCCTCTCGCACGGCGTTATCACGTCGGGCAACTTTGTCCAGCGCTTCCTTCGTTTCAAGAAAGAGGTCGCGGTATCGCCCGAAGAACTCCTTTGTAACTGTCTCGATGCTGAACGCCTGCTCGAGGTTAGAAAGAAGCGGATCGTGTGTGTCATCCTCGAGGATTGGCAGGAGCTGCTTCTGCGCGGTGTGCGTCTTTTCATGCTGCCCAACCAAGAATGAAAAGCGCCGAGCTGGCGTGAGTTCCGTGACCGCCTTCACTTTCTCGCCGGATTTCGTGAGGCGATAGTCCATGCGGACGAGCGAGAAGCGCCAATCGGGCGCATCGTCAGCATGGAAGGCGACGAGTGCTGCATCTTTGAAAACGTCTCCGCGACTGCCATTGAGATACCACGCGATGAAGTTCCGTTGCATCGTGCGGGCATGGTCGAGTGCGTGGACATGCCGGAGATTCACGACAAGCACGTCGATTTTCCTCCCCTCTGGGTCCTCGTACTTCCCAATGCGCTCGAGCGACTTGACGGCATTTGCATACGCGTGGCGCATCGTGTTGCCGCTGTAGGTAAACGGGGCATCCTCCAAGTGATTCAGGAGGTTACGCACGAGACGAACAAAGCCCCCCTTGTCGAACGGCCTCTGGAGCGCTTCTTGAACGAGTTGCTTCGCTTGTTCTCTCGTCATCGCGTCGTGGTGAAGTATTCGGACAGAATGACTTCGCGCGGGCCGGACACGTCGGCCGCGCTTTCCGCGCGGTGACTTTCCAGGAATTCGCGTGGGACGCTCTGTTGTACGACCGCAAGGAGTTTCAACGGATTGATGCCGTGCTTGAGTTCACGGCTGAGCTGCTGGAAGACTTTTTTCGTCGTCTGCTTCGGTACTGCGCCCAGTTCGAGCCTCTTCATGACCAGCTTGAGGTACTCCTCTTGCTCCTCGGTAAACTGACGCTGGTCTTTGATCGCTCGGAGGATCTTGAGCACATTGGTCGCGCTATCTCGGCCGCTGCGCTCTTGGGACTCGAGCAATCCTTCCTCAATGGTTGCGAGTTCAAACGCGCGTCTGTTCTTCTCGAGTAATTCGTAGAAATCCGGTCCCAGAGACTCTCGCGTCTCGCGAGGCGTAGCTTCAAGGAGCCGAGCTGCGGAGAGGAAGTCCTGCTCCGTGGATTCTCTTCCGTCGACTGCGAAGAACTTCTGGAGCTTGCTTTTCCGGAAATATGTAATCAGACGGCGCTGCGCTTCTGTATGTTTCCGCGCCGTCCGCGCTTTCTTCGGCAGCCGTTTGATTTGATCGAACAAGTCGGGCTCTCGATCCCGGATGTCGCGGATGACGCGGAGATACTTCAGCTCGCTCTCCTCCTCTTCACGCTCTCCGGTAATCGTCTCTTTCGTGACGAGGCGACTGAAGAGTTCGTGAGATTCAATGGGTTCGCCATCAGTCAGGAGACGCGCATCGCTTCCCAAGAGCGAAATGAAGGCGTGGATCTTCGCCTCGGCCGCTGCCCGCAGCTTGATGGCATCCTCCGCCTGTCGCGTGGGGAAGAAATTGAAGGCGTGGATGGTGTTAAAAGCCGTGTCGACGCGATTGATACGGCCGACGCGCTGCATGAGACGGGTGGGGTTCCAGGGAATGTCGTAATTGAGCACGACATTCGAGCGATGGAGGTTCACGCCCTCGGATAGCACCTCCGTCGTGATGAGGAGACGATAGTCATCCTTCGGGAAGCGCGCGCGAGCGTCGAAGTTCTCAATAACCCGTTCCCGGACGAGCGCGCTCGACGCCCCGGTGAACAGGAGGATTTCGCCCGAGAACTTCTGCTCGAGGTGCTTGGCGATGTACTCGGCCGTCTCCTTGGACTCTGTGAAGAGAATCAACTTACTCTTCTTCAATAAGGAACGCGTCGAGAGCAGCTCGACAAGCGTGAGTAGCTTCGGGTCGCGAGTAACCCGTTGCCACATGACGCGGATCTCGCGGAGCAGCGCGAGGTCGTGTTCGAGGTCTTTCTTAAACTGTGGGCGAAAGTCCGCCGCCGTATACCGTTGTGCCTTGTCCTCACCGAGGAGTCGCTGGATCTCTTCTTCGTCGCCCTCATCGATCAGCTCGAAGATCTTGTGGATGTACTTTTTGCTGACGTACACGTGTCCGCGCTCCAGTTCGCGGAGGAACTGCTCGTAGGAGTGGAGGAACCGGTCGACGGTATTGCGGAAGGCGTGGAAGCTGCTCTCGAGCCGCTTCACGAGCAAGATCTTCATGAACTTTCCCATGTTGATCTGCCCCTGCTCATCGACCTGCGGAACGTCTCCCTTGAAATACAGGAGAGGCGTATAGCGGGCATACGTGAACTGCTTGGCGACGAACTCGATCGTCTTGGAGAAAATTACGTCCTCATCTTCGTTCAGTTCGTAGAACACGGGCTCCGGATCGCTTACGGTGGGAAATTGCAGATTCTGTCGCTTCAGATCTTCGCCGAAGTACAGCTCAATCTCCCGCCGCGTACGGCGGACCATCAGATACTTCAGTACCTTCTCGCGGATTTCCCGCGCGTTTTCCTTGGTTCGCAGGAGATACTCGTCGCGATCCCGCTGGCGATCGAGGTGCTGGACTCGCTTTTCAAGGCGGCTAAAGAACGATTCCAGGTCGGGAACATTCGGAATGGTGCTCCGCTTGCCGGTCTGGAAGAGCTTGATTTGACTCAAGACGTCTTTGGGCGAGTTGTTGTACGGCGTGGCCGTCACGAGAACAACGCGCTTGCCGCGGCAGATTCGCGCGAGCTTCTCATACGTGACGTTGGACTCGGTCCGAAAACGATGCGCCTCGTCGATAAACACGTTCTGGTATTTTTCGATGCCCCGTTTGAGCAAGTGATCGAGCTTTCCCAAAGATTCATAGTCGGCAGCAACGCGGAAATCAGGGAAGACGCTCGGCCATGAACCGGGGTTCGCTTTCTCCAAGAGAACCGGCGGCGCGATCACCAGCGTACGCCCGTCCAGCTGGCTCGCGAGCATGGCGGCCATGTAGGTCTTCCCGAGACCGACGACGTCGGAGAGGAACGCACCGCCGTACTCATCGAGGATTTTCTTGGCGTTCAGAACGGCCTGCTCTTGGTACTCCAGCCGCTTGAACTCAGAGGGGATGTACCGGAAGAGCATGTCCTCCGCGGGGCGCAGCTCGTCCTTGAAGTACTCGTAGAGGAACTTCAGATAGAGCTGGTAGGGCGTGACTGTGTCGTTCAGCCAAGTGCGGCTCGTGATGGTTTCGAGATACTTCTCCCTGACGTCCACCGCGTCCTTCCAGAGCTCCTCAAACTTCTGTTTGGCGAACTCGTAGTCGGCGCGATTCTTCAGTTCGACATTGAACTCGAGATTCTCCACGAGGCCGGCCTGCGTGAAGTTGCTCGATCCAGTAATAACGCGCCCCGCATCACGATCTCCCTCCGCGAACGACATGATGTAGACCTTCGCGTGGATGTCTGCCGCGGGATACGCGCGGATTTCCAGCTTGCCGCTCCGAAGCCATTCGGTGAACTTCCGTACTCCTTCCTCGACGTGCCGGTTGTCCTCCGAGGTGCTCATCTCGCCAGCGACGAGATCGGAGAACACCTGCTTGGTCTCGGCGTGGGAGAGCTCGAACGTTTTCTGCCGAGATTGCTCGATGAGTTCGAGTGTCTGTTTGCTCGTACCGATCCCGATAAGAATGCGGATTTTCTGCGTGTTCTCCAGCGGCTTGTAGAGAGCATGGAAGCCGCTCGTGTAGAAGTACCCCACGAGGGCATCGAAGAATTTCGTGTCGCGGATGAGAACCTCGAATCGCTCCTTCAGGCTCTGGCCTTTCTCGTTCGTGATGAATGTGAGATCCGTATTCATGACCAGTAGACCTTCACGGCGGAAATTTTCCGTCTGATCTCGTCACGGACAGTTTCAGCTTGTTCAGAGAGCTTCCAGAGTTTATCCCTACCACCTTGAAGCTTCTCGAGATAGCCGTTGCGGAAGAGAGCGTTGAGAATCGCCCCGACGGACTTGCCCGTGGCAGTTCCTTCCATCTTCTTGCGGACGTCGGACGTCCGAAATGCAGGCTTATCCAGGCGGAGAATGGTGTAGAGCGCCTTCTGTTGGGCTCCTGGTAAATCACCAACTTGTTTCAGGTCGTTCATTAGTCCTCATCCTAAACAACCTAAGCAACTACTGTCAATAGACACCGCGCGTTTTTCGCGAACACGCATTTGACGGGCATGGCGAAGTGCGCTAAACTTTGGACAGCTCTTTAAAACCGTGTCGGGACAGAAGTTGTCTGCGGGGTAACGCCCGTAGGCGATGCTATAAGCATCAAAAACGCCGGACAATCTTCTGAAAAACTGGGAGTCTTCATCCCTGTTTTTCGGGATCTTGTCCGGCTTTTTATATCTCACTTCATCTCACAACATGCGCACAAAAGCACTCCACACCAACATGATCAAACACGACCTAGCGATTCAGTATGTCCCTATCGATCTACTGAAACCCGCTCCATACAACCCCCGCCGCTGGAACAAGGATGCGACCGCCCAGCTCGCGGAGAGCATCCAGCGGTACGGGATGGTTGACCCCGTTATCCGAGCGTTTGGGCGAACGCTAAGCAGCGCACGGTCGGCAGCTCTGGAAACACAAACCCATTCCGGGGCTGGGAATAGTCGTCGATGAATGAAGCGGAACCCGAATGCCATTCGGGGCACCCAGGTCTGCCGATAAAAAGTATTCCTGGCGGGGGACTGCTGAGTCGCGCCACGGCGCGCTCTTCCGGACGGTCCTCGTCCACCCGGACGAGGCAGGGTACCTCTGGCTCGCTCTTCAAGGCCTTGCTCACGGGCCACCGCTGGGGATTCACCGGCTCCTGCACGGGGTCGTCATCGCTCTTTCGACAGCATGAAAAACTGGGGAAGGGCCAGTTTGCGGTGAGAGAGATCGTGGCATTGACAACTGTCCGTGGCGGACCTACAGTTCCGCACACGCGGTCCGGGTATTGTCCGAAAACGAGGACTTGCTTGCTGCGGGGTTGGAACTTGACAACTAGTCGGTGTAAAGAGCCTGGCCGTACCAGAGGGCGATAACGATACCTGCTGCCGGGGCGTGCGACTTCTTTTGTCCGGGTGGTCGTCAGGTCGAGAGACGCGCTCTGCTTTGCGCTTGGGCAGTCTGTTAAGCCCTCTTTGCCGTTACACTACATTCCACCTAACCTAGAAGAGGAGAAGAAGAAATGAAGACACTCAGCCTCTATGCGCTTGAAGGTATCCCATTGATTCAGCAAGGCGATGATATCGGCAGCATCCTCTGCGAGGTCGCAGAGAAGGATGGTGTTCCCCTTCAGGACGGTGACGTGATCGTCATTGCTTCCAAGATTGTCTCTAAGGCAGAAGGGCGGCTCGTGGATGTCCAGAAGGTGGAGCCCTCGAAAGAGGCAGCCGCGCTCGCCGAGCAGCTCAACATGGACCCGAGAAATCTCGAAGTGATTCTCCAGGAGACGAAACGGATGTTGATCGCGCGGCCGGGTTTCCTGCTGACGGAACACCTCCTGGGGTTTATCTGCACCAGTGCCGGGGTGGACAGTTCCAATACGGTGGCTGGTCCCAAAGGAAGAGTGGTGAGCCTTCTGCCCCAAGACCCTGATGCCAGTGCCGAGCGCATCCGGCAAGGAATAGAACGGAAAGCGGGGCGGAAGGTCGCCGTGGTGATCAACGATACCTTCGGCAGAGCAGACCGGGAGGGGTCGGTGGGAATGACGATCGGCATCTCCGGCATCGCCGCCGTGTATCGTCCCGCGGTCGCGGAAGATATCCATGGGAAAAAGCGCACCCCCGAAATTGCGCAGGTGGATGAGATCGCTGCTGCTGCCTCGCTCGTCATGGGGCAAACGAACGAGCGTCGTCCCGTCGTGATCGTGCGGGGTGTCCAGTACCAGGCGTCAGAGACGAGTCAAATCAGAGACCTCCTGCATCCGGTTACTAAGTACCTTGAAGACGCTCGGGACGCGCTCGCGCGAGCCGAACGCCTTGAGGAGGGATAACAGCTCCCCAGCCCTGGTCCGCGCACTTGCCGGACAAGGGCTTTTTTGTATTCCTTCCCTACGGGGCTTACTGGTGTGAGAGAAAGAAAGCACCCCGCTGTAAGAAGACGGCAGCAGTTTTGTAGCATCCTTCCTTCTTGCGAGTTTCGTGGAGGGGAATTCAGGCCGAGGCGGGTATAGCGAGGCCGCCTGAGGCCCAAGAAACTCGCGACCTCCTGCTAAACTTCTAAATTTGCTTTCGGGTCATTTTGGATGGCCGAGAGCAGCGTTGACATGCTCGCAGATCGCCCTCATGGAGCCGGAAATGAAGTAGAACCCCACATCGTCCATGATCCAATCTATCAGTTTTACGCGGTTTTGGTGGTATTCGGGTTTGTCTAAAGACGGAAGGTAATCGCCGAGAGAAAATTGCGGGCCGTAGACGACAGGAGCGGAGACGCCGCGTATGTAGCTTGAGAGTTCTTCATAGAGGTAGAGTCTTCCCATGTGCGCGGTTTTCTTACTGCCGATTCTTCGAAGATACAACGGAGCCGCTTTGTCGTTGAGGAGGTGGAGGTAAAAAACATTCGTTAATTTCGGGTGACCTCTCTCCGCGGAAATGCCTAGACCCTCGGCCAGCAGCGTGATTTTGTTGGTCCACTCGTTGGGGTGATTCTTGGGGAAAAGTTTTTGTAAATCCGCGTTGTAGTACTTGACCGTGGTAAAGCGCAGGGTAAAAGCCTTGGCGCCGCCAAAAAGATAGCCAGCGTTTTCCCGAAATCCGACCAAGATCAAATCGTTCCCCACGAGCCGCCAATGGTATTTCCTGCAGAGCTCCAGCGTCACGGAGGTTTTGCCGGCCCCCCGTTTCCCCATCAGGAGAACCGCCCTGCCGTTTTTTGAGACACCGCCGCCTTGACTGGTAAAGATCGAGTCTTTCTGCAGTTGGGGCTCGAGCATGAAATGCGCCCGAAAAGGAATGGTGGAGGCACGCACGACGTCCGTGAGTGGCGCGCGAATTTCCAGTTTTTTGGCGCCGGTGACCTGGGCCGAGCAGACAGTATCTCGAATGTAGACGATCGAGTAGTCAGATCGTGCCCGGCGTTTTAGACAACGGTATCCTGGGATGAAGGGCACGAAGGCTCCCGTGCGAAGGATATCGAAGGTCCCCGGATCGTTGCTGTAGACGTTGATTCCGTACTTTCCCATGTAAATGGCGCAACAAAACTTAGCCTTTTTGCCCATAGTATTTGCCAGGCGACGGCAAAAAATATTGATCCTCGACGATGGGCTTTACCCAGCCCGTTTTCGATAGTTCTCTCTCAACGATGTGCTTGATCTCCCGTTCGCTTCTCCTTTCGCTGACACCAATAAATACGCTCTGCGGTGCTCGCGTTGGCCGCTTATTTTGCGTGGCAAGCACAACACTGCACTCACACGCCAACTCTTCAGCAATTGCCTTAGAGATTTGGTCGCCGAAATACGTATACACTTTCCCCACATGAAACGTCGGGTTTTTCCCGTGGATGGCGTCCGTGCTGTTCGGGCGAAGACACGACCGGACGCCCCGTGCGCGGTTCCCTCGCCCGACAACCCCTTCTTCTCCGTAATCCAGGGCTGAACCTGTGGCGGTGAGGTAGCAACTCTTCCTCTCCTTGGTCACGTCTAGCAAGTCATAATCTTGGGCGTTGATAGTCGCGTGGATAGAGCAATGTCCCCCGAGAATGCTTTGCAGGATGTTCTGGAGGTCCGCGTGTATGCACCCCAGCTTTTCTAAGTACCACGATTTGTTCGGGGTTGAAGAGGAGATAAATGGTACCGCCACCGTTACATGGACCTCGTGGTCGTTTCGGAGAGCGAGGATTTTAATGTCTTGGCCGAGGTGGGCGAACTGCGGCTTTCCCGTCTCGTCATAAAAGTATTTTTCTGCTGCCAGCACGGCCCGCTCGAGCTTCGAGAGCGGCCAAAAGCTGACGATGGCGGAACTGTCGTTTATGTACGGTGACGTATACTCCGGCAGATCTTCGAACCCACGTGGCTGGTACCAAAAGGGAGATCTGGAATAGCTGGTCGAGAATGAGTGTATTTCTAGGTGGTTAGCGACGTCTATGTGCGGCAATGCTTTGCGCAGATATTCTTTGGCGGCGGCTTCCTGAAGCTCTCGGTAGTTAATTTTTCTCTCGCCGAACACGGAGCTCACGCGACCGTTCATCACGAGACGAAATGGCTTCACAATCTCGCCCACGCCAAAATCGATGTTTGCTTGTCCCCCCATGATGAGTGTTTTGTCAAAATGATGGTGGAGTACGGCGCCGAATTCTTGCAGGCAATGCCGCGCGTATGCGATCGAGAGAGCCTCCGCCACGCCGTCTGCGAGCGTATCAGGGTGGCCAACTCCCTTTCTCTCCACGATCTCAAAGGGTTGGTTCTCTACCGGGGCGGTCGTCGTGACAAACACCTGAGTCGCGGACATTGGTCTCCCAAAGTGTACGTTGCAGCCATCCGCACACAAGATCAGAGGACTTTCACCGTCGGCACGGGTAGGATGAACCTTCCGCCGGCAGCGTGATAGCGCCGGAACTGTCTGATAATTTCCGGCGCGATATTCCAGCACAAAATCAAGAGGTAATCCGGCTTTGCTTGGTAGACTTTCTCCGGTGGGTAGACGAGCAGATGCGTACCGGGTGTATAGAGGCCCTGCTTGAGCGCGGACATGTCAGCGATAAAGTCGAGGTAATTTTCCCCTATGCCGCAGTAGTTCAGTAAGACATTCCCTTTTTCTGGAGCACTATAGCCCGCGATCCGTTGTCCCCGGGCTTTGAGACTCCGCAGTAACGCGACCAGGGCTGCCTTTCTGTTTGTGATGTCCCGGGCGAACCGTTGATAGGTCTCCAATTTGTCGAAACCCGCGCTGATCTCTTGGGTGATGAGGTGTCTCACGCGAGCGCTCTCCGGGAACACATTCGGGTGGGAAACGTAAATGCGGAGAGCACCGTTGTGAACATCGGCGTCATACATTTGGAGCTGCACGTTTCCGAAAATACTTTTCAAGGAGAGCAACGAAAAGTAGTACACGTGTTCATGGTTGATGATGTCGAGCTCCCGTTGCAGGAAGAATTCAAAGAATGCCGTACCCTTGGGTTTTAAGAGGAGTTTGACGCCCTTGAGGAAATCCTTGATGTCCTCAACGTGGTTTAAGAGGTCCAGACTAACAATCAAGTCGGCCCGGAGATTGCGGGCTGCTAGGAGTTTTCTCGCGAGCGCCCAGTCGAAAAACTCCCCGATCGTTGGAATACTCTGCCTCCGCGCCATTTCGGCCATATTGCGAGCGGGGTCGACTCCGAGAACGTTGGTACCAAGCTTTTTGAAGAATTGCAGTTGGGACCCATCGTTGCTGCCGATGTCGAGCACCAGACTTCTGGCGTTGAGCCGCAGTCGTTTGGCGAGGTCGCGAGCTCTCGCCCGGCGCGCGTCGAGAATACCCTCGAACGCAGACGGGAAGTAGAACATTTTTCTGTACAGCGTGTCGCGCGGGAGTGCCTTGGTGAGTTGGGTTAAGTAACAATTCCGGCAGAAGCCCACGCTTAAGTCATATGTTCGTTCGTGTGGGATTTCTTCTTTCGTGAGGAAACCATTCCCGAGAGGGATTTCCCCAAGGGAAAAGAACTTCGTTACCGTTGTCGCGCAGTTTCTACATCCCATGCCCGCACGCCCGTAACGATCACCTCCGGATTGCCCTTTTTGCTGTTCGAAACGGCTTGAAGATTTTGCTGATTTCGTCAAACAGTCTTTGGCAGCGATCAGCATTATCCTTTCGGTAATTGCAGAGATAGACGTCTAATGTTACATAACCTAACTCCGGCCACGTGTGGACTGCGATGTGCGACTCAACGAGACTGACCAGACCAGTAAAGCCCCCGCCCCGCGGGAATTGGTGGTAAAAGGACCCCAGTTCCTTGAGACCGAGCCTTTTAATGATCCTGCGGATACGCCCTTTTGTTGAGTGCAAGGACTTCAGCCGTTCCCTTTCTTCCGTCTGGATCTCCCCTACGATATGGAGACCCGTGAATGGCTTCTTCCGCTTGCGTGTGGCGGTGAATGGCCTGCCTACTCGTCCCAGGAACGCGAGAGTGGTCACTGCAACTTGGCGCTCAACAGTCTCGCTTGGCTTTGTATTTTTTCGGTAATTTCTTCCGGGGTTAAATGCTGTATTTCCTCCCAGAAAGACACCGCTCTCCAGTAGAGAAGGGGAGCGAGCAGTCGACTGGTTTTTGCATTTACGGCGGCATTAAAGCCCTTTCCGTAGCAATTGCGCAAGAGCCTTGAGAGAGCATCTATCCATAGGACAGAAGATACTTCCGGCTGCCGATGGAGTAAAACAACGCGGGCTATTCTGTGAGTGAGCTCACGACCGAGGAGTCTCTTGTATGCCGGTAAGTTCTTCTCAATCTCGCGTGCGAACTTTTCCATTTGACGGGAGACCAGCATCTTGTCCGGTCGCCTCTTCGGCTTGAATACACGGATACTTTTGGCCTGCTCCACGTGTCGGATAGCGCTTCTCCCCATCCGTCGATACCTTCTACTCACCGCAATCGCTGACTGCGAGATTTGTAGGAACTTGTCCTCCAGAGTAGAAAGGCCGGGTTTGTGTACTTTCTTGCCTAGGGATACTTCGCAAACTTTAAGCCCGCCTCCGATCGCGTGGAAGGTCATAAAAATATCAATTCCGAAGCCCAGTTCGGTCTCCGTAACCGGCTGCCGCAACAGATACTTGTACATGCGCTTATTTAATCCGAATTCCCCTCCAATGGGTTGCTGCAACTCGACGCCGAATACGGCACGCGTGAGAGGATAGGCAAAGTGGTTAGTCACGTTGCCGTCATAGCAGCTGCGGGCATAGACGGGCGCAGTGTAGTCACACTGCCGTGTCATGAGCGGGTTGATGAGAGATCGTACCCAGCTGGGCTGTATTGTTGTGACGTCACTATCGAGCACCGCGACGTAGTCGACGTCCAGATTGGCGCAGTACTCGAAGAGCGCAATCAGATTTTTCCCTTTTCCTCTCGGTTTCTTGCCCGTGTTTACGTATTTCTTGGGGGCGGACGTTTGTGTCCCACAAAATGCTTCCTTCGTATTGTCCGTGCTGTCACTATCCGTGTTGATGATGAGAGAGTCCGCAGCGGGGAAAAATGCTTTCAAGCCCAAATCAGCTTGCCGCGTTACATAGTTGATCGTGCGGCCCTCGTTATAAGAGGGAATGCCAATAACGATTTTTTGGGCCGCGTTGTCGAGGGTCCGTCCTGGCACCATAGACTTGATGGTATGAGGGCCAAATCGCGCGATCAAGAGGCGTGGTAACTGAACCTCCAAGACACAGCCGATTGACGCGAAATACCTGCTCCGAGAAGGGAGTACCTCAGAGAAGCGGGAGATCTTAGGGAATCTCCGCAGCAGGCTTGTCTACAAGCACAGGACGGTAACGTTGGTCGAGAAGGAGTAAACCAACACAAGCGGCTCATCAGCCGCTTGTGTTTCGGGATGCGCCCGCGCCATGCTGAGGCACGCGGGTCGCTCCGATAAAAAATTGTCCTGGCGGAGAGGGAGGGATTCGAACCCTCGATCCCCTTTCAGGGATACGTGCTTTCCAAGCACGCCCGTTCGGCCACTCCGGCACCTCTCCGAACGCGGGAAAAGAATACCTCGGATTTTTCGGCCTGGCAATGAGGAAAACTCTGTGGACAGAAGCGTGGAATTCCTGCTCGGAACATGTGTAAAAACTTGTGAAAACGTGTAGAAATTCTGTGGAGAACTGGCAAAAAATGAGAAATTAGAATTTCACGATACGCACGGCTTCCTCCCATCGGGGAGCGTGGTCTGCGCGGAGCCCGGCCACGAAGACGATGGTCTCTCCCGGACGCGCGATTTTCTTTTCACGAAGATGGCGCAAAGCCCAGGACCGAAGGGCAGTCGCGCTCGTTGAGAGCCTCACAACAGGGATCACTCCCCAGGAAAGGACGAGTTGTCGAGCGATAGCCGGATCGGTGGTTGCGGCAAGAATTGGGAGCGAGGGCCGGTGGCGGGAAAGAGCCCGTGCGGTAAATCCGGTGCTACTAAACGCCACAATAGCCTTTGCGCCGACCTCTCGAGCAACCCGACAAGCGGCAGCAGAGATCGCCAGAACGGGATGTGCTTCCGCCGGAATGCCGGGCGGGGTCACGATGTCGTCCAAAGGGGAAGCCTCCGTATCCCGAATGATGTGCGCCATGGTCTCCACCGCCTGGACCGGATACTTCCCGGTGGCCGATTCGCCAGAGAGCATGGTGGCGTCCGTATGGTCAATGACCGCGTTGGCGACATCGGAAATTTCTGCCCGCGTTGGGCGAGGTTTTTCCGCCATGGAACCGAGCATTTCCGTGGCAGTAATGACGGGTTTGGCTGCCTCCAAACAGTTCCGAATGATGGTCTTTTGGTACAGAGGAACGGAGGCGGCGTCCGCCTCAAGAGCGAGATCGCCGCGGGCAACCATCACGCCATCCGCTGCTGCGATAATCGTATCGAGGTTCTCGAGTGCTTCTCGCCGTTCAATTTTTACAATAATGCCCGGAGGGAACGTGTTGGACGGGAGACCGCGACGAATCAGTTTCCGAAGTCGGAGAACATCCGATGCTTTTCGAACAAAAGAAAGCGCGACAAAATCCACCTCTTGCTTTAAGCCAAAAAGAAGATCTTCCCGATCTTTGGCCGTAAGAGGATTCGCGGAGAGTGACGCCGTGGGTACATTAATCCCCTTATGGCTCATGAGTGTCCCCCCAACGATGACCGTCGCAAAGATCGTTCGATGACGCACACGCTCCACGCGAAGTTCGAGATTGCCATCATCCAAAAGGAGCCGATCCCCCGCTCCGACATCTTCATGAAGCCGACGGTATTGAACGGGAATGGAATCTCCAGCGGAGCGGAGCGGGGCAGTCGAAAGCGCGACGCGTGTTCCTTTTTTGAGTGCAATGCCTTCCTTGGGTAATGCTCCGACGCGGATCTTCGGCCCTTGAAGATCCTGAAGGATAGCGATGGTCTTCCCGGCTCGTTTCGCTGCTGTTCGGATATTCCGAATGAGCATCTGGTGATGCTGATACGTGCCATGCGAGAAATTCAGTCGCGCCACGTCCATCCCGGCGCGCATCATGCGCGTCAGCATGGCGACGGATTCGGACGCCGGACCAAGTGTGCAGACGATCTTCGTGCGCTTCTCGCTCACGAACTCTAGTCTAACACCAACCAAACGAAGGAAACGATCAATGAGTATCTGTCAGGCACGACGGAGAAGAACCCAGACGCCCGGAAAAACTTCTCTCCCGCGCCAGCGGGATTTGCTTTCCCTCGACAGAGAGAGCCGCACGGAGGCAGCACCTTAGGCTCGCCGAAGCGCCTGATAAATCACCACGAGGTAGGCACTGCCCAGAATGGTGGTGGTGTAGTAGTAAACGAAACCGGTAAAGAGCGGGAGTCCTGGGAAGAAGGCATTCAGGAGAATAGAGAAGAGAAGCTCGAAGAGAAACCAGGCGAACAGGAGGCCAAAGACTTGACCAGTCACTCCTGCGACCAACCGATGACTGATCCGCAAGGCATCGCTGCCCCAGGCGTCACCTCGGGCAGCCGGAATGAGGCTAAACGCATACCAGCTCGCGACGATAAACGCAGGAAGAACCAACAGGAGTGCGACGATCAGAGCAAAAAGGGAGAGACCGGATCCCTCGAGTACCGGCTGGAGACCGATGCGCGCCCACCAGAAGAAGAGCATCCCCGGAAGCAGGCTAAGAGCAACGGCAAAGACGGACAAGAGCCAGGTCCAAACGAATGCGATCCACCGCTCCATACCCGTGCGGAGCGCGGCCCGGGGACCGGGATCGCTGGTCCCCGCGAGCGTGAAGAATATGCCTGCGGTGGATACCACGGATACGACAAAGCCGAGGAGAAGCCCGAGAAGCGCGAGAACGGCCGTCCAGGAGGAGACGTAGAAAACGATGGCACCCAGACTCGCTGCCCCCTGATTGACTGCAAGAAGTACTTGAACGATGAAGGGGCTGAAGAGGAGAAGCGGCACAAACGGTACTGTCGCCAGGGCGATGAGCGTCCCAACGTGGGACCACGCGAGTCGGAATGCGTCCCGGAGGAGCGTGGAAAGGTGCGGGAGAGTGCGAATGGCCATTGCTGTGGATAGCGTGTTGGTGTCTTCTCCAGTGCGAATATACTATACTACAGGCGAACTTTCGGAGCAAAAGAGCCGATGACCGGCAGTGTCCACCAGCGGCCTTGGAGCGCTTGGAGAAACCCGATGACGATGAGCACGAAGACCCCGGCTTTCAGGAGCCACTGAAGGAACCATGCCAAGGGCCCGAAGAACGAGAGGAACAGCCAGAGAAGAAGACTGACAATGAAGAGAAGGAAGCTCTGGCGTGCATGGAATTGAACGTACGGGCTTTCCTTCTTTACCAGAAGCATCACCACAGAGAGAATCCAGAGCCAGGAAAGCGCCGCGACGAGTCGGTTGTTCTCGACGTCCTGGGACGAGAGGCCGGAAACCGGTGGGTGAGGGGATGCCTCCACGGCGACGGTGGGTATGAGGCGAAGCTATTGTAGCACCAGGAGAGACAGAAGAGCGGGCTTTTCTCAAGCCCGCTCTTCGTCCATGCGGAGGCGAACGGTACTTGGGCGTTACATCCCCCCGAAGTCTTCGCTCCCCATGCCACCCGCCATCCCTTTCTCCTTCTTCTCCGGCTTATCGGTGACGACCGCTTCCGTGGTGAGGAGCATGCTCGCAATCGAGGCAGCATTCTGGAGCTCAAGGCGAACCACTTTCTTCGGATCAACAATGCCTGCCTGGAACATGTCGCGGAATTCGTTGCGCTCCGCATCATACCCGCGGGCGAAGTTCTCCTTGCGCACCTGATCAACGACGACCGAACCTTCGCGACCCGCGTTCTGCACAATCTGCCGGATGGGCTCCTCGCAGGCGCGCTGGATAATCCGCATCCCGGTCACGAAGTCCGGGGCAACACCCTCTTGTTCCCGACGCTTGATCACCGGCTCCAGCTCCTGCGCCGCCTTGAGTAGGGCGAGGCCACCGCCGGCCACAATGCCCTCTTCCACGGCGGCCTTCGTCGCGTTCACGGCATCCTCAACCCGGTCCTTCTTCTCCTTTTGCTCCGTCTCCGTCGGGGCGCCCACCTTGATGACCCCAACGCCGGCCGAGAGCTTGCTCAGCCGCTCTTCGAGCTTCTCCCGGTCGTAGTCAGACTCCGTCTTCTCTATCTGAACCCGAATCTGGTCTGCACGCTCCTTGATCTTGTTCTGGTCCCCCTTCCCACCGATGACCGTCGTCTTCTCCTTCTCCGCCACGACACGCCGCGCGGAACCGAGAAGATCCAAGGTGGCGTTCTCCAGTTTCAGACCCAGATCCTCCGAAATCACCGTGGCCCCCGTCACCGCGGCGATGTCGCCGAGGAGCTCCTTCCGCCGGTCACCGAACCCAGGCGCCTTCACGGCGAGACCGAAGAAGGTCCCCCGAAGCTTGTTCACGACGAGTGTCGCGAGCGCCTCTCCCTCCACGTCCTCCGCGATGACCACGAGGTTCTTCTGGCCGGTTTGCGTCAGTTTTTCCAGAATGGGCAGGAACTCCTGCAGGGAGCTGATCTTCTTGTCGGTCACGAGGATGGCCGGATCCTCCATTTCCGCGGTCATCTTCTCCGCATTTGTGATCATGTACGGGCTCACGTAGCCCTTGTCGAACTGCAATCCCTTCACGACTTCCTTCTGGACTCCCACGCTCTGGGAATCCTCGACGGTAATCGTCCCCGCCGATCCAACTCCGGCCTTCTCGTCCATGATATCGGCAATCAGCGCTCCGATGTCATGATCCAGCGCTGAAATCATGGCGACCTGCGCAATTTCCTCTTTCGTGGAGATTCGCTTCGCGTCGTGCTCGAGCGTTTGCACCGCTGCGGAGGTGGCTTCCTCGATGCCGCGCTTCAAGAGCATGGGGTTCGCCCCCGCGGAGACGTTTTTCAGCCCTTCGCGGACAATCGCCTGCGTGAGAACTGCGGCGGTGGTCGTTCCGTCTCCCGCGGTATCGTTGGTTTTCTCGGCTGCCTCCTTCACCAGTGCAGCGCCGATGTTCTCAAACTTGTCCTCCAACTCAATTTCCTTGGCGATCGTTACGCCGTCGTTCGTGATCGTGGGGCTCCCGAATCCCTTGTCGAGCACGACGTTCCGCCCCTTTGGACCCAACGTCACGCGAACGGTATTCGCGAGTTGATCCACGCCCGACAAGAGCTTCCTGCGTGCGCGTTCGTCGAAGAGAATTTGCTTGGCCATAGTGATGATTCGTGCGTTAAGGGATTAACCCTCCACAATACCGAGGATCTTCTCCTCTTCGATGACGAGGTATGTCTCGCCATCAATTTCCACTTCGTCCGGTGCGTACTTGGTGAAGAGCACCGTCTCTCCGGGTTTCACGCTCATCGGCGCCCGCCGTCCGTCTTCCAAGAGCTTCCCCGGGCCAACCGCGATGACTTCCCCCTGTTCCGGCTTCTCCTCGCGAGCAGTATCCGGAAGGACAATGCCGCTCTTGGTCACTTCTTCCGCCTTCAAGGGCTTAATGACGACGTGATCATTGATTGGGTGGATGGTCTTCTTCATGGGTGCTTGGAAGTATTGCGTTACCAATAAAGGGGATACAGCGTGGGGCTCCGCGGCCCAAAAACAGGCTCCGGGGAAGAATCCCGCTCGGCACGAGGAAGGAGCTTGGCACTCTCCTCGTCCGAGTGCTAAACCCTTTCTACCAAACGGGGGTCTGCGCTGTCAAGAGGCCCTGCGGCCAGGTACCTAAGGAACCCCGAAGCATACCAACGCGGCCAGGGGCCGGCAAGAGAGGCCGCGCGCGCCCTTTTAAGAAGGAGGGTGGGGGAGCACAGAGAAGAGCGGATGTTGGCGCGTCGGATCCGGCGCGGGGCGACGGCGTCATCTAAGGCGGCCACCCGCCTGGATCGCCAGCGATCGGTGCACACGTGGGAGCACCAAAGTTCCCACCGGGGAAGACACAGAGACTGCATGGCTGCCTCGGTTCATTTTCCAGTTGGCGGCAGTAGATCGCCCAAGGCACGTTTGGTCCGACGCGCGATGGGTCAACGACTGCGTCGGGGCCCAGACCAACACGCGCCATACATCCGCCGGCCTCGCTCGGCACACCGGGGGGAAAGTTGACATTGCGCGAGCAGAAGAAATTATGGGCAGAACCCGGCATCGTGACTCTCGCTCCGGCATCGTTCGTGCTGGAAGCGGTGATCTCCGTGCCGCCGGGGAGCCTCGGATTGACAAGCGGCACCGCATGCGAGAGCACGCGGTCGAGAAACTCAATGGTCGGACCTGTCTGGGGTGGCTCAAAGAAAGACCTGGTTTCGATACGGCTTGTCGCAAACTGATTCGTTTCCCACCGCACGAGAACACCATTTTTGGCAACCTGAACCAAGAATGGTCCTCCCGGCTCGACGTACATGCGCAGAGCAGTATCCCCGGGACTCGTGAACCGGAACACGTTGCTAATCACCTGGCCGGTGTGCCGGTGGACGATGCGGAGTTCATGCGGCGTGCCAGCATGATACGAGCGCACGACATCCGAGATGTCTCCGAGGTGGGTGGTGTCCTCTCGGTAAAAGGTGGGGTTGGCAGTGAGATAGAAAGGCGTGACATCCCGCCAGGAGCCCGCATCCTGCCGTCTTCCCTCAATCTTCACCTGGGGAAGGAAGATGGGAAGGTTGGTCGTGAAGCGGACATGAAGATAGTTCCCGACAGTCTCCGTTCCTTCGATGGTTGCGGTGAGATTACCGGGCGCCGGTTGCTGGTTCGGAGGATCGGGACGAAGAGCGCAGAAGCGATTCCCGCTACAGATGTCCACGCGGTAGATCCTCTGCGGGTTCTCGGGGTCCGCGTTTTCTGGAGGAAAGTAGAACTCCACCGGCGTTCCCCGTCGGACTGCCGGTCGGTCGGGATTATGAGGGTCGGGATTGTCAATCCACAAGATGATGAGATGGCTATGGCTCTGAGATCCGACACGGACGTTCCTCCAGGCACGCTCGCCAGCGAGGCGATACCGGAATGAGTTGCGCTGGGGATCTGCGACCTGGTAGCCGACGAGAAGATTGTTTCCCGCATCATTTTCATGAGCTGCGGAAAAAATGATCGGGAAGAAACCTCGAGGGCGCGACGGCGGCGGTCCGCTTCCCCCTCCGCCCCCTCCACCCCCTCCGCCTCCTTCGCCGCCACCATCACCTGGAGCTTGGGCTACGGTGTCCGCGGCAGCGGTAACGAGCGTGGGGTCCGTGCTCTGCGTCCGGGCAAGGGTGACCCGACCCTTCGAATCCACCCCGGTGACACGGAAGAGGACACGCGCCCCTTTGGGGATGGTGGATGGGATGACGACCCGCGCACTGCCGGTATTCGGAGCCCGCGCGAGGAGCGTGATCGCTTTCTTGCCGTGGACGAGCTCAAGCTTCTCGGCGGGGAACCTCCGGCGATTGTCCTCGGACGGGGGTTGGAGGCGGCCCTGGGCATCCGTGAAGCCCCACTTCACCGGGACCGTTTCCCCCGCGCGGACCTGCTTGGGAGCGGAAACGGTAAACCGGCGTTGAGTCAGGCTCGCGGCGAGTTCGGAGGCGTACTCGGCCATGACCAGGACAAGGACCGTCCCGGTGACCACCGCGCAAAGGCCCAGGAGGATCTGCTGGAACCGAGGGAGGGAACCGAAGTTGACCATACGAGCTGCGGATTATGCCTCTGGGTGTTGCTGCGATCAGTAGACGTACAAACTGATCAGAGCGTCAACCCGGAATCGGCTTGATCGCCGAAGAGCGCGCCGAGACCAAGTGCTTCCATCCGCGCATTGAACGCCGCGAGGATGGGCGCTTCCCGCGACTGTGGGTGAAACTCCGCTCGCGTATCGGTGGCGACGACCCGGCCGCGGGGTTCTTTGGTCGTTTCCGAACGCTCAATGCGGGAGCGCTGCAGACGTGCCAGCTGACGTTCGAGCACGTCCCCGATCCTTCCGGCGAGGAGCCATTCTGCGATACCCGGAAGGATCTGGAGAAGGGGAGAAGTACGCACCGCTTTCCGATGGCGGACCGCGTCGGGGAACACGTGGAGGAGAAAGTCTTGCATCCACGGCCGGTTCGCGGCCCGGAATGCCCAGCACGCCTCTTCGCCGAGGAGCGGAACCATCCGGGCATACTCCAGCGCGGTATAGAGACTGCGGTACGGGAAGGACAAGGCGTCGGCGGCAAGGTAGTGGTTCAAGCAGACGCGGTCGCGGGTGACGCCTTGCGGCCGGCGGCGGAGACGGAAGGCATCCAAGAGCACGGTGAGGAAGAACCGGACGGTCCACACGCGGTTCGGAGCGGCAATGATGAAGACGTCCAGGTCGCTCGTGGGTTTCGCATTGTCGAATGCAAGCGAGCCGGTGCCCGCCACGCCTCGGAGGAAGGGAGTGACCTGGAGCCAGAACACGATTCGTCGAAGCCGCCGCCACTTCTGCTGGCTCCGCGCGTGTTTCTCTGGCCATCCGGCAATGAGTGCACGGCGTCCGGCGAGCACAAAAAACCCGTGCTCCGCGTGCAAGACCCCATTCGCCACGAGCGCCCGCAGGGACGCTTCGACGTCGTGGAGTGCCGGGGGATGATTCTCAGCGAAGAGCGTCCGGTGCTCTTTGGGAGCCAGCAAGTAGCGCCAGACCTCCACGGCCGTCAGCGGAAGATCGAGGAAATCGTGATACGCAAGGGTTGCCAGGACGGCGGCGTCGAGAACGGTGACTGGTGGGAGAGCTGCCAAACGCGGGGTGGGGGCGCGAACGGCAAGAGCGGGGCCCAAACTCACCCCTTCACACTACCAGGTTCCAAGAACTGGCTAGCTCTCTGCGAGTAGCTTGTCGAGCACCGGTTTCAAATTCTCGTACGGCTGGGCTCCCGAGAAGGGAATGGTGAGATCATTGGGCCCCAGAATGACGGTGTAGGGAGTACCCTGCCCGCCGGCCTTCTCTGCGTCCGCCAAGTCCTCCTGGATGCGCTGGGCGTGCTTTCCAGATTTGAGACACGTCTCGAAGCCGGCAACATCGAGACCGACGTCGCGCGCAATGACCGGAAGTTGCGCGGGATCCAGCCCGTTGTTCGACGGGGTCACCTCAAAGAGCCGATCGGCGTACTCCCAGAACTTGCCCTGCTCCCCGGCGCACTCGCTCGCTTCAGCTTCCTTCCGTGCCTTCGGGTGGAGAGTGTCCAAGGGGAAATGCCGGTACACCCAGCGGATCTTCCCACCGTATTCCTGGAAGGCCTGTTGAAGGGTGACGTGGAACTGCTTGCAGAACGGACACTCGAGATCGGAGTACTCAACGAGCGTCACACGCGCGTCGGAAGTTCCGCGGATGTGATCGCGCGCGCCGTCCACGGGACGGAGCGCGATTTTCGGGAAGGCGGTGGCCGACGCGATAGACGCCGAAGGTGAGACCGCTCCTCCCTGTTGCGCCGAGCGGACAGACGAGCGCGTCATCACGATCGCGCCGGCAATGATCACTCCGGCAAGAACAATCGCGGAAGGAATGGAGTATTTCTCCACCATGGGGAAGTGACGTGAGCGTATCGTGGTGCCGACCTTCCGGCAACCGTGGTCAACGGCTGGGTTCCCGGATGACCGCGCGGGCACGCGCAGATGACGCCCCGGCAAGGGCGTTCTTCGTCACCGCGCGCCGGGATTTCTCCCGCTCGAAGTACCGCACCAGATATTGGCCGGTGTAGCTCTTCTTCACTTTCGCAACCTCCCGCGGGGTTCCCTCGGCCACGATCTCTCCGCCACGGGCTCCGCCTTCCGGTCCCAAGTCAATCACCCAGTCCGCGCACTTGATCACTTCGAAGTTGTGCTCGATGACGAGGACGGTGTTCTCTTTGTCCGCGAGCGCTTGCAACACGCCGAGGAGCCGCCGGACGTCGTCGAAGTGGAGCCCCGTCGTCGGCTCATCGAGGAGATAGAGCGTTTTCCCGGTCGCCCGGCGGGAGAGTTCGGTCGCAAGCTTAATCCGCTGCGCTTCCCCCCCAGAAAGTTGGGTGGCAGGCTGCCCAAGGTGCACATACCCCAGCCCGACCTCTTCTAAAATATTCTACTTGCTCTCAATCGCGGGGACGGCGCGGAAGAATTCGTGCGCTCGCTCGACAGTCATGTTGAGCACGTCCGCAATGGTGACGCCCTTCACCGCAATCTCGAGTGCCTCGCGGTTGTACCGCTTCCCATGGCATTCCTCGCACTCCACGTAGACGTCCGGCAGAAATTGCATCTCGATGCGAATGACGCCGTCGCCCTGGCAAGCTTCGCAGCGCCCCCCTCGCACGTTGAAGGAAAACCGACCCGCATCATACCCCCGCGCTCGCGCTTCCGGCGTTGCGGCGAAGAGTTCGCGGATCGGCGTGAAGAGCCCCGTGTACGTCGCGGGGTTGCTCCGCGGCGTCCGACCGATCGGCGACTGGTCGACGAGCACCACTTTGTCGAGCGCCGACAGTCCCTCAATTCGGTCGTGCGCGCCCGGGGGTTCCTTTGCGTCGTGGAAAGCCTTCGCGAGCGCGCGCGCCAAGATGTCGTTCACGAGGGTGGATTTCCCCGACCCGGAGACGCCGGTCACGCAGACGAAGAGACCAAGCGGAATACGCACGTCGAGGTTTTTCAGATTATGTTCTCGCGCCCCCCGGATGACGAGCGCCTTGCCATTCCCGGTTCGGATGCGGGCGGGCGGTTCGATCCGGAGACGGCCCGAGAGGTACTTGCCAGTGAGCGTCGCCGCCGACTCAAGCTTGGCCGGCGATCCCTCGAAGATGACCTCCCCCCCGTGCTCACCGGCTCCGGGACCGATGTCAATAACCCAGTCGGAACTTCGGATCGTCTCCTCGTCGTGTTCGACCACGATGACGGTGTTCTGGAGGTCGCGAAGTGCCTGCAGGGTGGCAATGAGCCGCGCGTTATCGCGCTGGTGGAGACCAATGCTCGGCTCGTCGAGAATATAGAGGACGCCGGTGAGACCGGAGCCGATTTGCGTCGCCAGCCGAATGCGCTGTGCCTCCCCGCCCGCGAGCGTGGCCGCGGCGCGGTCGAGGGTAAGATAGTCGAGACCGACGTCCTGGAGGAACTGGAGACGAGCGAGGATCTCCCGGACGATCGGCTTGGCGATCTTTTGCTCGCGGAGGTTCAGCGCCTCCGACCCGGCGACCGACGCCGTCAGGGTGCTGAACCACACGTGCACTCCCGTCACCGTTTCCCCGACGACATCCGGAATCGTCTTCCCCGCCACCCGAACGGCGAGGGCTTCTGGCTTCAGCCGCTTTCCCCGACAGGTGGGACACAGTTTTACGACCATGAATCGCTCGATCTCGCTCCGCGCGTAGTCGGAGTCCGTCTCCTTGTACCGACGGAGAAGGTTCGGAATGACCCCCTCATACGCGGAAGGAAAGAGATCGCCGTCGTCGGTCCGCACGGTGTACGTCTCGTCCCCGGTTCCATAGAGGAGGATCTTCCGCGCGTCCGGCGAGAGTTTTCCCACCGGCGTCGAGAGCGAAAACCGGTGTCGGCTGGCAACCGCGTCGAGGAGGGCTGACGCCCACCCCGATCCTCCCATCCGCTTCGCCCACGGTTTAATGGCGCCTTCGTTGATCGAGAGCTCGGGGTTGGGAAGCACCAGGTCGGGATCCACGTCGAGCTGCGTCCCGAGCCCGGTGCACGCGGGACAGGCGCCGTGAGGACTGTTGAACGAGAAGAGGCGAGGCTCGAGCTCGGGAAGAGAGACCCCGCAGGTCGGGCACGCGAAGCGATCGGAGAAGACAAGGTCGCGACCTCCCGTGCGATCCTCCACAATGACCGTTCCATCCCCGAGGCGCGCCGCCGTCTCCACCGAATCGGCAACCCGCGGACGGTCCACGTTCCCCTTCTCGAGGAGGAGGCGGTCAACCACAACCTCGATGCTGTGCCGCTTCTGTTTATCGAGCGAAAGTGCGAACACTTCTTCAAGCTCGTACACGGTGCCGTCCACCCGGACGCGGACGTACCCCTGCTGCTCAATCTCTTTGAACACTTGCTTAGCCTCCCCCTTCCGGTCGCGGACCTTCGGCGCGAGAATGAGCAGGTTCGCCCCGTCGGGCAGCGCGAGGATCTGATCGGTGATTTCCTGCACGGTCTGCCGCTTCACCGGACGGCCGCACTGGGGACAGTGCGGAATGCCGGTCCGCGCGAAGAGAAGACGGAGGTAGTCGTAGATCTCCGTCACCGTTCCGACGGTGGAGCGGGGGTTCCGCGTCGCCGACTTCTGGTCAATGGAAATGGCCGGAGAGAGCCCCTCGATGTTGTCGACGTCCGGCTTGTCCATCAGCCCAAGGAACTGGCGCGCGTATGCGGAGAGCGACTCGACGTACCGTCGTTGACCTTCGGCGTACAACGTGTCGAAGGCAAGAGAAGATTTCCCCGAGCCGGAGAGTCCGGTGAGCACCACCAACTTTCCGCGCGGAATACTGACCGTGATGTTCTTCAAGTTGTGGACCCGCGCGCCGCGGATGAGGATGGAACCGGCCATGCCGAAACGTAACGTTTGGAAAGTGTACTGGCCGCGTCAAGATTCGACAAGAGTCAAGGCACGGGAAGCTGGAGTGTCAAGAATCGCGGTACGCTCTATGCTGATTTGCCCATGATCTCTCTCCGCGACCGCATCCGAACGTTCCCGCGTCGACCGGGCGCGTACCTCTTCAAAGACCGCCACGGGCGGGTGCTCTACGTGGGGAAAGCACATTCCCTCAAAGCGCGGGTTGCCCAATACTTCAACCCCACTCGCGCCGAGCCACTGAAGCGCGACCTGCCGACGCACGCCGCCGACGTGGACGTCATCGTGACAAAGAACGAAGCGGAGGCGCTCGCGCTCGAGGCCACGCTCATCCAGCGGCACCAGCCACCGTACAACGTCCGCCTCATGGACGACTCGAGTTACCTGTACGTGAAGATCTCGAAGGAAACGTACCCGAAGGTCCAGCTCGTTCGGCGCGTAGAACCAGACGGGGCGTGGTACCGCGGCCCGTTCCCCGTCGCGTCCGCCATCCGAACCACGCTCCGAGAGGCCCGGAAACTGTTCCCTTGGTGCACGGCGAAAAACCCGGGGGACCCAGAGACGAAGCCCTGCTTCGGGTACTACCTCGGCCTCTGCCCGGGGATCTGCGCGCGGACCATCTCCCTCGAGGAGTACCAGCAGAGCATCGAGGGCCTCAAACGATTTCTCGACGGGGACATCCGTGAAACGCTCAAGACCCTCCGTGCTCGGATGGGAGAGGCGAGCGGGCATCAGGAGTACGAGCGGGCCGCCAAGCTCCGCGACGCGATACGGTCTATTGAGACTGCGACAACCCCCCAGCATGTGGCAACACCGCGCCGCGACGTCCTCGACGCGCTCGGGATTGCCCGCTTAGGAACCCACGCCGTGGTGGCGGTCCTCGCGGTTCGCTACGGCCGCGTGGTCGGGACGAACGTCTTTCCGCTTCTCAGCCCTCACGATGAACCACAAGAATCCATCCTCCGGAGTTTCCTCCTCTCGTACTACCCCAAGGTCGCGGACGGGCCGACGGACATTCTGCTCCCGAGACCCGTCGAGGACGCCCGCCTCTTGGAGCGCGCGGTACCGCGCCCGATCCGCATCTCGGCGCCCACACGCGGATGGAAGCGACGGCTCCTGGAGCTCGCCCGGACGAATGCCGACGAAGCGCTCCGCCGGAGCACTCTGGAACTCGAAAGCCCGGCCGCGCTCGAACGAGCACTCCGCGAGTTGCAAGGCGCACTCGGGGTACCGCACCTTCCCCACCGCATCGAAGCCTACGACATTTCGAATATCCAGGGAGCGCTGCCGACCGGCTCTCTGGTGGTCTTCCTCGACGGGCGCCCTTCCCGGCGGGAATACCGGAGATTCCGCATTGGCACCGTGCAGCAGCCGAATGACGTCGCGATGATGCGGGAGGTCCTGCGCCGCCGTTTCGGAAAACACGGAAAAGAAGCGCCTCGAGGGTCCTCCGAGTGGCCCATTCCTGATCTCATCATCCTTGATGGTGGGAAACCTCAGCTCAACGCGGGACAGAGCGTACTTCGCGATCTGTCACTCAACATTCCGATCGCCGCGCTTGCTAAGCGAGAAGAACATCTCTTCGTCCCCTCTCCGAAGACCGCGGTTGTGCTGTCCCGGTCCTCCCCCGCGCTCTTTCTTCTCCAGCGCATTCGCGATGAAGCGCATCGGTTCACGCTTGGGTACCATCAACTCCTCCGAAAAAAGCGGATGACGCACTCGGTGCTCGAGGAGATCCCCGGCGTCGGCGCCGTCACGCGGAAGAAGCTTCTCCGCGCGTTCGGATCACTGCGGGAAATCCGGGCAGCGTCTCCGGAGGAGCTATCGAAGTTTGTAGGGCCGAAACTGGCCGAGACCATTCGCACAGCGCTCCGCTGATCCAAACGATCACTCGTGGTAGCGTGGAGAGGACACACGTCTCTCGTCCAAGCTCACCGCACACGATGAATCACGACGAGGAAGAACACGAGGAAGCTCAGCGCGCCGAGCGCCGGGGAAAACGACGTTCAGCGAAGAAGCGCCGCCGGATGCGCGTATCCGGCACGAGCGTCTTCCTCCTGAAAACCCTCTGGCGACGCGGACCGAAGGATCGCCGCTCCGCGCGACGGCGCGCCCGCCGACGCTGACAGAACGCTCGCACGCGTGCTACCCTAGCCAGGCTCTCTTTACAGAGTAATGCGACGCTTTTTCTTTCGGTTTCTCCTGGGCATTCTCGGCGTCTGGATCGCGAGCTTCCTGGTCCCGGGGGTCACGGCGGACCGACGGGGAATCACCCTCTTTCTCGTCGGCCTCTTCGTCGCAGTCGGGGAAATGGCCTTGCCCGTCGTCGAAGGAGGAACGGCCGTGGTGCTCTTCTTCCTTCCGCGGAGCGTCCGCGTCTTTGCGCTGCGGCTGGCCGCGGTCGCGATCGCGGCCCAGCTCACCGACGGGTTCGGATTCTCGGCGCCGCTGCCTGGACTCCTCGGCACCACCCTGCTCCTCACCCTCCTGTACGCACTTCCGTTCGCGCAGTAGCCTTTAAGACCCATGCCGAGCACCCTGCTTACCGGGGCCCAAATTGCCATCTCTGTGCTCCTCATCGTGGCCGTCCTGCTCCAAAACCGCGGTGCGGGCTTAGGGGCTACGTTCGGTGGGGATTCCGCCATCTACCACACGAAGCGGGGCCTAGAGAAACGCCTCCATCAGATAACCATTCTCCTCGCAGCCCTGTTCTTGACCATTTCGCTCCTCCACCTCATTCTGTGAAGATTCCGTGAGGTCCATCCTTGTCAGTGTGGCATTGGCGGGAGTGTTTCTCCTCGTCCTCGGCCTTTGGGGCTTCAGCCTCCAAGCGCGCCAAGCGCGAGATATCACGCGGAAGCTGGACCTGGAGGATCTCGAAACCGCTCTCCGTCGCTCCCTTGCCGTCACCGGGACGCTCCCGCCCGTTCACGCGCCTTGGTGGTGCGGGACGCTCACCGCGCCCGAACACCGGGCGATCCGCACCGAGGTGGAACGCTTCCTGAGGGAAACGGCGAAGTACGCGAAGCCGGAGAAACCGTTCCCGACCGATGCCCGATTCGGCGGAAGCCCGAAAGAGTATCTCTATGTCAAGACGAGCCCGGTGAGTTTCGAGTTGTTCGCCGAGCTAGAAGCCGAGCGGACGAACCGTTTTCTCCTCTCGGACTGCGGCACGGACATCGCCTACGATTATGCGGTTCGCAGTTTGGTCCGAACCCCGCTCTAACGAGGCGGCTGGCACGTTGCGGAGGGGAGGCGTGCTCACTGCTCTCGTGTACCGCACCCGCGAGGGGCTCCGGACGCTCTCTGACCGCGAGCGAGCGCTCGTCATCCTCTGCGCGACCGCCATCACTGCCGGCGCGCTCTGGGGAATCACCGTGTCTGTGCGGGCGACGACGACGGTCGTTCCCGCTCCCGGAGGCACCGTGCGCACGGGCATCGTCGGCCAACCCCGCTTCATTCTGCCGATTCTCGCCCAGACGAACGACGCCGACATGGACCTATCCCGCCTCGTGTACAGCGGGCTTCTCACCGTGACGACGGACGGAAAACTCGAGGGCGATCTTGCAGAATCCGTTGACGTGAGCGCGGACGGGAAGACGTACACCGTGAAACTTCGTCGGAACGTACAGTGGCACGACGGCGAACCCTTCACGGCGGAAGACGTCCTTCTCACGATCCGTCTCATCCAGGATCCCGCCGTCAAAAGCCCGATCGCGAGCAGGTTCCAGGGGGTCACCGCGTCAAAGGACGATGACTTCACCGTGCGCTTCACACTGAGGGAGCCGTACGCGCCATTCCTCACCACCCTCCAGACCGGCATTCTCCCCTCCCACATCTGGAGTCAGACCCCACCGCAGGGAATCGCGCTCGCCGAATATGTGCTTCGCCCGATCGGAACCGGCCCCTTCAAGTTCGAGAAGCTGAAGCGGGCAGAGTTCTCGGGCGAGGTTCGCGAGTACCAGCTCGTTCGGAATCCGACCACCCATGGGCCACCGCCCTTCCTCGACAGCCTCCAGTTTCGATTTTTCTCGACGACCGATGACCTATTCCGTGCTCTCCGACAGGGAGAGATCGAGAGCGCGAGCTTCCTTCCCCCATCCTTGGTCCGTGATGCCGAACGGCTGCACGAGGTGGCAGTGAAACGTCTCCGCCTTCCGCAGTACTTCGCGGTCTTCCTGAACCAGACGAAGCACGCGGCCTTCGGCGACCTGGTGGTGCGTCGGGCACTCACGGCCGCAGTGGATCGGGACGCGATCATCCGTGAGGCGCTGCGGGGTGAGGGAGTGCGGGTGGATACCCCGATTCCGCCGGGGAGCATCGGCCACGCCCCCGATATCGCGACGGTTCCCTTCGATGGTGAAAAAGCGAAGCAGGGACTCGAGGAAGCGGGGTGGAAGGACGCGGACAGCGATGGAACGCGGGAGAAGGACGGAACTCCCCTCCGCTTCACTCTCTCGACGACGGATTGGCCGGAGTACGTGCGGACGGCCCAACTTCTCGCCGACCAGTGGCGCGCCATCGGAGCCGACGTCTCCGTGCAGCCGGCGACCGTCGGGACCATGCAAGCGGAAATTCTCCGCCCGCGGAACTACGAAGCGCTCCTCTACGGCGAGGTCCTCGGCATGGATCCCGATCCCTACCCTTTTTGGCACTCGACGCAGACGCGCGATCCCGGGGTGAACCTCGCCCTCTTCAAAGACCGCGAGGCCGATAAGCTCCTCGAGGAGGTGCGCAAAACGACGGATCCGGAGAAACGGGCCGCCCTGTATCGAAAGTTCCAGGAGCGGATTCTCTCGGAAGCACCGGCACTCTTCCTCTACAGCCCGACCTACGCCTACACCGTCTCCAAGCGACTCGGGGGGACGTTCCTCGAAAGCGGCCCGCTCCCTGCCGACCGGTTCGCCACGGTAGGGACGTGGTACGTGAAGACGAAGCGCGTGTGGAAGGGTACCAATCGCCCATAGACCCCGCGCCGTAAACCCCGGTACCTTACAGAGAGACAGACATCGCCACGACATGCCTCATCCGCTCGACACACAGGACATGGAGGGAGTCATCCGACGTTCGCCGGAGCAGTTTGCGGCGGGACTTCGGGCGGCCGAGGGAGTGAGACTCTCCCGCGGTCCATTCTCCCAGGTGATCCTGGCAGGTATGGGCGGGTCCTGGATGGCTGGAGCGCTGGTCCGTGACGCCGGCCTGTCCAAGGCACCGATCACGATTCACCGCGGCTACGGACTGCCCGAGCGTGTCCCATCGGATACGCTCGTCCTCGCGTCTTCATTCTCTGGCAACACCGAGGAAACGTTGTCCGCGTATGAGGCGGCGCGCGCAGCTGGACTTTCTCTCATCGGCGTGGCCGCGGGCGGCGAATTGGAGAAGCGCTGCACCAGCGCGGGAGTTCCATTCGTGAAGATCCTCGCCGACCCACCCACCATGCAACCGCGGAGCGCCACCGGCTACGGCGTGGGAATTCTCGTGCAGATCCTCGCCCGCATCGGGCTCGCGACGGCCGACGCCGTAAGCACGGTCGAACGTCTTGGGAGGTTCCTTGCTGGTTCCATGGAGAGCGCTCGCCAACAGGGTGAAGCGCTTGCCGCGGTGCTGACAGCCGTGACACCCATTATCTACGCCTCTGACCGTTTTGCTGCGGTCGCCCACCTCTGGAAAATCAAAATCAACGAGAACGCAAAGGCGCCCGCGTTCTGGAACGTCTTCCCGGAGCTCAACCACAACGAAATGATCGGCTGGTCTTTCGTGCACGGCGCCTTTCACGTCGTTCTCCTCCGCGATGCCAACGACCACCCGCGCGTGCAGAAGCGCTTCGACATTACGCTCGCGCTCTTGCGTGAAAAGGGCATTGCCAGTACAATCGTACCGATTACCGGAACGACGTTGCCCGAAAAGGTCTTTTCCTCTCTCCTTGTTGGCGACTGGGCGAGCACGGCGCTCGCGCTCGCCCACGGCGTTGATCCGAGCCCGGTACCAATGGTAGAAGACCTGAAGAAGCGATTGAAGGACTAAGGACTTAATGTACAGTACTCACATACGGGCCCCCTACGAAGCAGGCGCGGAGCGAGCCGAAAGCGAGCGAGCACGGCTTCGTAGGGAAGCGCAGCAGCCGCGGAGGCGGAAAGGATTCGAGCTTCGCTCGAATCCTGCGAGCCGGAGCGGGCTTAAGAGCAGGGGACGTGGCGGAATTGGCAGACGCGCACGCTTCAGGAGCGTGTGGGGTAACCCGTGAGAGTTCGACTCTCTCCGTCCCCACCATCTCGGTTCTTCATACGGTATGAATCCCAACACGCCGCAGAGCAAAACTGAACCTCCTCCTCGGCACCGCGGTTCTCACCGTGGCCCGTTCCCACCCCAGCAACCGAGCGTGGGGTTCCAGCGCAATCGCTCCGACCGTGGCAGGAGGAAAGACCGCGCATCTCGTCGTCCGCGGAAGCAGTTTGATCGTTCCCGTGGAGAACAGGGATCGGACGAGCGACGCGCAGCCGGTCCGCTGCTCAAAGACCTCGTGCGTCCGAACGAGGAAGTCATGCACGTCGTGCCCCTCGGAGGGTTTGAAGAAACTGGCGGCCGGAACTGCCTCGCCGTCGAGTACAAGGGGCAGGTGCTCTTGATGGACGCCGGCGTCATGTTTCCCGAAGAGGACATGCCCGGTGTGGACTACATCATCCCGGACATCAGCAGTCTCCGCGGTCTGGAGCAGAACGTCCGCGGCATCCTCGTGACCCACGCGCACCGCGACCACATCGGCGCGCTCGCCCACATCCTCCCGCGTCTCGGAAATCCTCCCGTGTACGGATCGCCATTCTCCACCAAGCTTATCCAGAAGCAGCACGCGGATTTCCCAGACAACCCGAAACCCCGCACGGTGGAGTTCCGAGCCGGTGACAGTGTTCGCGTCGGCCCGTTCGAAGTGGAAGCAGTTCATGAACTCCATAGCATCCCCGACGCGCTTGGGATTGTCGTTCGGACACCCGCCGGGACGATTCTCAATACCGGAGACTGGCGATTAGATCCGGATCCTGTGCATGACCGAAAGACAGACCTCGAGAGTCTCCAGAAGATCGGTCAACGCGGGGTGACCGCGCTGTTCGCGGATTCCACGGGAGCGGACAAGCCCGGGCAAGGCATCTCGGAACGAACGGTGTTCGAAAACCTCGAGAAAATTTTCCGCGCCTCCGAAGGCCGTATCTTCGCGTCCTTGAATTCCTCCATGCTGAATCGGATTCAGCAGCTCCTCGAGCTGGCGACCATGTACCGCCGGAACGTCGTCATCGAAGGCTTCAGCATACGGACGAACACCGAGATCGCGCGGGAACTCAAGTACATCAGTGTTCCGAAAGGGCTCATCATTCCGGCGGAGCAGTCGCACCGCCTCCCGCCAGCACGTGTGCTCGTCCTTTGCACGGGGGCGCAAGCAGAAGAGGGCTCCGCCCTCATGCGCATCGTGAACAAGGAGCACCGGAGTCTCCACATTGAACCGGGGGACACCGTGATCTTCTCGTCATCGGTGATTCCCGGCAATGAGCGGGCGATCGAAAACTTGAAAGACTACCTCGCGCGGCAGGGCGCGGAGATCTACCACAGTCAGATGATGGACATCCACGCGAGCGGTCACCCGCGGCAAGAAGATTTGAAAGAGATGCTCCGGACGGTCCGCCCAGAATTTTTTGTCCCGCACCACGGCAATTACTTTCACCGCATGCTTCACGGAAAACTCGCGCAAGAAGTCGGGATCCTGAAAGAGCGCGTCATTCTCCCAAAGAGCAATGGGCAGGTGCTCGAGATTCGCCCGCACCAGGTGACCCTCACGCAGACGGTGCTACCCGTGAACTACATCATGGTGGACGGACTCGGCGTCGGAGACGTCGGAGAAGTGGTGCTCCGCGACCGGCAGATTCTCGCGGACGAGGGCATCGTCATCGCGATCATCAAGATGGCGCACCGCACCGGCGAGCTCGTCGGTCAGCCAGACATCATTTCCCGCGGGTTCGTGTACATGAAGGATCAGAGGAAACTGCTCGACGATACCAAGCGGAAAATTCGGGAAGTCTTTTCAAAAACGCAGCGAAAGAACGAGGATGCCAGCGTGCCGAACGAGACATACATCAAAGCGCGCGTCCGCGACGACCTCGGGCAATTCTTCTTCCAGAAAACCCAGCGCCGCCCGATGATCATTCCCCTGTTGATTGAGGTGTAGTCGGAAGATGAACCTCGGCGCGATGGAGTCACCAATCCCGTCCGGTATCTACCGACACTATAAGGGGAACCTGTACCGAGTCATCGGCGCAGGGAAACACAGCGAAACGCTTGAGCCGCTCGTCCTCTACGAAGCGCTGTACGACAACCCGGATGGGAAACTCTGGGTTCGACCGCTCTCCAGTTTCACCGAAGTCGTGGAGGTGGGTGGAAAACCGCAGAAACGGTTTGAGTACCTCCACGCCGACCACCGCACCTCCGTCGGAGTCGGGGTCATCATCGAGCGGAACGAGACGGTCCTGCTCCAGCGCCGTACCGGGGCGCACGGCGAAGGCACCTGGTCCTGCCCGGGCGGTCACATCGACTTTGGCGAAACGCTCGAAGAGTGCGCGAGGAGGGAAACTTGGGAGGAGGTCGGTCTGGAGGTCGGCGCGGTGACGTTCCACGCGATCACGAACGACCTCTTCCCTGATGAGGAGAAACACTACATCACCGTCTGGGTGCGCGCGGAGTACATCGGCGGTGAACCGGTGGTCCGATCCGCACGGGAAGTCACCGACGTGGGTTGGTTTCCCTGGAACCAGCTTCCGGAACCGCTCTTCACCCCATTGAAGAACCTCGCCGAAGGAAAGGGCTATACCGCCGTCGGCGTGACTGCGCCGCACGCGCGCGCTTCTCTTCCAAACATCGCCAGACACCCGCGACCATCTCGATAAAAGATTCTCTGTACCGCTCTCGCCGAAAGCTTGTACCCTAAGCGCATGGACCTTCCGTCCAACAAACGCATCTTGAGCGCCGCGCAGCCGACGGGGGAGGCACACATCGGGAACTACCTCGGCGCGTTCAAGCAGTGGGTGGCGCTGCAAGATGCCGGCAACGATGTCTGTGCGATGATTGCGGATCTTCACGCGATCACCGCCCCATACGATGCAGCGACCTTCCCCAATACGACTCTCCGGATGGCCGCGTTACTCATGGCCGTCGGCCTCGACCCGAAGAAGAGCGTCGTGTTCATTCAGTCGCATGTTCCCGCGCATACGGAGGCAGCGTGGCTGCTGACGACCATCACGCCGGTGGGCGATCTCACGCGCATGACGCAGTACAAGGACAAAGCGAAGAAGCAGAAGACTGTCGGCGCCGGGCTCCTCAACTACCCCACCCTTATGGCAGCAGACATTCTTCTCTATCAGACGGAGATCGTGCCAGTCGGCGAGGATCAGACCCAGCATCTGGAGTTCGCGCGCACGCTCGCTCGAAAATTCAACCGGCAGTTTGGCAAGACCTTCACGGAGCCACGGGCGTTTGTCCTCGAAGAGACCGCGCGCATCATGTCGCTCACCGACCCGACGCGCAAGATGAGCAAGAGCGACCTCCCAGCAAGCCGCATTGGGCTTCTGGACGATCCTTCCGCGATTCCGCGGAAGATCCGCGCCGCAGTGACCGACTCCGGGACCGCGGTGAATCCGAAGAAGCTCGGCCCTGCGCTCACAAACTTGCTGACGATCTTCGCGACGTTCTCCGAAAAACCGTTTCGAGACGTCGCCGAGGAATACGCAGGGCTCGGCTATGCCGTGGTCAAGAGCGCACTCGCCGACCTCCTCGTGGACCGGCTGGCACCGATACGGAATCGAGCAGAGGAACTCCTGTGGGACCACGGCGAACTCCAGCGCATCCTTGCAGACGGCGCAGAACGCGCCGCCACGCTCGCCAACAAGACACTGGTGACGATGCGGAAGCGGATGGGTCTTCTCCTCCCACAGAACGAGTGATGGGAAAACTCCGCCTCGCGGTTCTCCTGTCCGGCGCTGGAACGACACTGCAGAATCTCATCGACCGTTCCCGCGCCGGAGATCCGTATGACATCGCTGTAGTCATCGGCTCAAAGCCTGATGCCTACGGCCTTGAGCGCGCGAAGCAGGCTGGCCTTCCTGCCGTCTGTGTCGCGAGGAAAAACTCCCTGAATACTGACGCCTACAACGACGCTCTCTGGGCTGAGATCCGAAAACACGACGTGACGCATATCGTTCTCGCCGGCTTTCTTCACATGCTTCGCGTACCGGAAGATTTTCAGCACAAAATCGTGAACATCCACCCGGCGCTCCTTCCCTCGTTCGGTGGGAAGGGGATGTACGGTCTCCACGTTCACGAAGCGGTGCTCGAATATGGCGCCAAGGTGACCGGCTGCACCGTCCACTTCGTTGACGAGAAGTACGACACCGGCCCGATCATCCTCCAGAAGTGCGTGGAGGTCCGAGAGGACGACACGCCGGAAACCCTCCAAGCGCGCGTTCAGGAAACGGAACGTGAAGCGCTGCCGGAGGCTTTGCGACTCATCGCGGAAGGACGCGTGACGATTGAGGGACGGAATGTACGGATTCGCTAGTGTGAACTCGGCGTTCCGAGAAAAGAAAAGAGTTCCGCCTTTTTCTGTTCGAGAAGTCCCTGGGTCCGCGCTTCCATGTTCAGGCGGAGGAGCGGCTCGGTGCCGGAGGCGCGAAGGTTGAACCACCAGTCGGGGTACTCAATAGAGAGTCCATCCAATTCAAACTGCTTGCCGTCGGCGTAGCGGCGCTTCGCTTCGGCCAGCGCGGCGGCTTTGTCTTCAATCTGAAAATTGATTTCGGGCGTCTTGGCGTACTTCTTCAAGGGAGCGACAAGCTGAGAGAACGACTGACCGCGTTCGGAAAGCACACGCAGGAGAAGCACCATCGCGCGAATCGCGGACTCGGCGTAATACTCTTGGAAGTAGAAGTGACTCGACATCTCCCCCGCGAACGCCGCGCCTTCCTTTCGCATGAGATCCTTGATGTACGAGTGCCCGACGCGCGACATGACCGGTATGCCGCCCGCCGCTTCAATCGCTTCCTTCGTCGCCCAGGACGAGCGAAGGTCGTATAGGATCTTTGCTCCACGCTTTTCCCGTAAGACTTCTTGCGCGATGATCGCAGTGATGAGATCTCCCGGCACGGTCACGCCGTTCTCATCCGTGAACCCCACCCGATCTCCGTCACCATCAATGGCCACCCCAAGGTCGGCATGCTCGGTGCGCACCCGCTCTTGAAGATCACGCATATTCTCTTCCTTCAGCGGATTTGCCTCGTGGTTCGGAAACGAACCGTCCAGCTCGAAGTACATCCGGGTCGCCTGGACTTGCGGCAGGCGCTCAAGCACATGTGGCAGCAAGAGGCCGCCCATGCCATTTCCCGTATCAACGATGATGCGCAAAGCGCCGACGCGGTCCGCGCCCGCCGTCGCGTACGCCAGATAGCCGTCGGAAAAATCCGCAGAAGAAACGGACCCGGTCCGTGACGAGGACGGAAACTCCCCTTTCTCTATGAGATCGCGAATCGCAAGGATGCCGGTATCCTTGGAAATCGGCTTCGCCTGTTCTTTGGTCATCTTGAACCCGTTGTACTGCGCGGGATTGTGCGAGGCAGAAACCATGACGCCGCCGTCCGCGCCAACCTGCCAGACGGAATAGTAAAAAAGCGGCGTGGTCGCCAGCCCAACATCCACGACGTCGGCTCCTTGCGCCGTGATCCCGCGGACAAGCGCGGCATGAAGCTCTGGCCCTGTCGTCCGCATGTCGCGGGCAACGAGCACTTTTTTCGCTCCTGTGTGGACCACAAACGCCCGGCCGATGTTTTCCGCGTCCGAAGCGTCGAGTTCGTCAGGTACAATCCCCCGAATATCGTAGGAACGGTAAATCGCCAGCGTGAACGGCATACGCAGAGCATAGCACGCGAGGACGGCGCGAAATGAGACGTGTTCGCAGTTGCCATCCCGCGCAGTGCCGCAAAAGGCCGAGGTATGACGTCGCGTTCTTCGCGTTGACGCGCCGGAACATCCGCCGCTTCGTCCGCGTACGGAGGACTGTGTGACGCGGGAGCACGACGTACCCCAAGAAGTCGATCCCCTGGGAAAGCTTCCGTAGGAAGATCTTTCTTGGATGAACCCTGAGCCGCCGGTGTTCCCAGAGCCACTCGGTGAAGACGGGAAGCAGCGCACGGAGCACCGTTGGATCGCGGTCGAGAACGAGGATGTCGTCGGTGTAGCGGAGATAGTACCGGAGATGCAGGCGCTCTTTGCTATAGTGATCGAAAGCATCAAGATATGTATTGGCGAACAGTTGCGAGGTCACGCTGCCAAGCGGGAGACCGCACGGTCGACCGGATTTCTTGTAGGCGACCCCCCCCCCCAACGCTGTGGCGACTGAGTAA
>VMFP01000002.1 GCA_007376145.1 Parcubacteria group bacterium Gr01-1014_38 | reverse complement strand
TTTGGCAAAACCGAGTCCGCATTGAAGCCCCGCCATACTGCCCGAATACTTGGAGGGGCTTTCATCATTCACGAATTTTTGATAAAGTAAGTTCGAGCGCAGTCGTAAAGACACTCCAGAACCTTCCTAAACCACCGCTCGTACGCGGGCGAGGTGCTTCGTGGCGAGCGGGTGATCTGGCTGGAGGGCAAGAATCTTTTCGGCGGTCACTCTCGCCAATGCGCGGTGATCCATGCGGGAAGCAATGAGGAGGAGCTGCTCAAGATACTCGAGGTTCGCCTCGTCGCTGTTGTGCGCCCGCTGGTACATCTGGAGCGCTTTGCCGTACTGACCGAGCCCGACGTAGGCACGGCCCAGCGGTCCACAAAGTGACGCCCCATCAGGATCGCGGCGAAGTCCCTCTTCACAGACTTCCCTCGCTTGTGCGTATTCCCCGCGCTGGATGTAGACGAGCGCCAGCCAGCGGTAGGCCGCGAGGTCTCTCGGGTTCGTGGAGAGGAGATCGGTGAGGATGTCCTCCGCGCGTGCCAGCTGTCCACCAGCGAGCAAGGCCGGAATGCTCTCGATTCCCTCCTCCACCACCTCGGTAACCGACGGTGAGGTGGTCCGCGGCGTGAGAGGCGGCGAGATCCCGTGCTTCCGGCTCCGGGCACTCTCTCCTTTCCGCGATGCGCGAACGCGACCAACCACTTTCTGCCGTCCAATGGCGCGCTCGCGGACATGCGGCTCGAGTGTGAGTGATGTCTCCTCTGGCGGCGGAACGCGTGCTGGCGTCACCGGCGTGGATGCGTGTTGGTCGCTCTCCGGTACCGTCGCAGGGCCAGCAGTCACCGGTGGAGCGAGCGGAGCCGCCAGCGGCGCATCACTCGGCGGTTCGGGCTCCAGATTCCCTGTGTGCTCGGGCGACTCGACCTCGTCCAGGGACACGCTCGGCATCGGGGCGATCTCCGCAAAGTCTTCCTGGTCATCGAATGCGGTGGTGCGCGGCGTGATCTCCTTGCTCGCCGAAGGCTTCAGGGGCATCGGTGTCCAGGGTTTCGGAATGGAAATCTCGCGCTGTGATGGCGCGAGTTCATCGAGGATATCCAGGCTCTCGGGAGTGCTCTCCCGGTGCATGCGCACCGTTCCCCGTTCTGACACCTTGGGGGCGGTCACGGAGTCTGAGACGGGCGGAGGAAGCGGTTGCGCGGGGAGGTCAGGCTTAGGAAACGGCGTGGGTGAGGAAACGCTCGGAACCCGTGCCAGCGGTCGCCGGAGCACCACGCGCATGACACCCCCGGAGACCCGGAAGACAAGCCGTCCACTCCGCCCAAGGAAGTACAGCGACGCAACGATCCGCTTCCCGATGCCAGCGAACTGACCGGAGCGTGCGCGAGCCGCGGGTAACTGAAGCTCACGACCAGCCGCGCGTTCCAGTACGACATCAGCGGAGGTGGGTTCCCCTGCGGCTCCGGTGCGCACCCGCCGCCCGATGAGGAAGATCAGACCGCCGAGGCCCACGAGGACGAGGAGGAGGGGACCGATGTACGCCGCCATACCTCGTCTATACCGCAAAACGGATGAACTTTTCCACGGTGATGTTCTCGCCGAGTTCCAGAACTTTGGCGGCGATGAGCTCGCCGACCGTCTGACGACCAGCGGGATCTTTAACAAACGGTTGCGCGAGGAGCGCCGCTTCCTCCGGGCGAGCTCCCGCCGCAACCTCTTCCGATCGGATGACGTCGGGATGCATCGCCGCAACCTGCATCGCGAGATCCTTGGCGAGCGTGAGGAAGACCGGAGTTTGGGCCACGAAATCTGTTTCGCAGCGGAGCAGCACGAGTGCGCCGATCGTGCCGCCCGTATGCACGTAGGCACCCACGGTGCCCTGCGCAGCCGCGCGGCTGGCCTTCGCTGCCGCTGCGGCGATTCCTCGCTCCTGCAGGATCTGCAGCGCGCGCTCCAAGTTCCCTTGCGCCTCTTCCAGTGCTTTCCGACAGTCCAGCATTCCGGCACCCGTCCGCGCCCGGAGCTCCTGGACTAACTCCTTGGTCACCATGACTTTATTATGGCACAGGGGGAGAAGCGTCGCCTGCGGGAACCGGCGTTGCGGGCGTTGGGAAACCGCTGGGGGAAGGCGCTGGGCGTGTCAACGGCTCTTTCTCTTTCTCTTTGACGGCGAACGCGGCGCGACCCTCAACGACGGCATCCGCAATGACCCTGACGAGGAGCGCGATCGAACGGACCGCGTCATCGTTTGCCGGGATGGGGTAGGCGATCCCCGTCGGATCCGCGTTGGTATCAGCGAGTGCGACGAGGGGGAGGCCGATACGCTGCGCTTCCTTCACCGCGAGTTTCTCGCCATGCGCGCCGACGAGGAACGCAGCGTCGGGAATCGCGCGGAGGTTCCGCAAACCCTCGAAGACCGCGTCGATCCGCTCAATATCCTTCATCATCTTCTGTCGATCTTTCTTCGTGAGCAGGGCAGCTTCGGGACTCGCGAGCTTGGCCGCGAGGAGCGCGCGTTTCTCGATGCTCCGGAGGATCATGGGGAAGTTCGTGAAGGTTCCGCCGAGCCAGCGGGCGGTGACGTACGGCATTCCGCAGCGCTCAGCCTCCTGCTTCACGATGGGCCGCGCCTGTCGCTTCGTTCCCACAAAGAGAATGATTTTCCCCAAGGCCGCGAGATCGCGGGCGAAGGCGGTCGCGCGCTCGAGCGCCGCGAGCGTCTGCTGCAGATCGAGAATGTGCACACCATTCCGGGTCCCGAAGATGTACGGAGCCATCTGCGGGTTCCACCGACTCGGATCGTGCCCGAAATGCACGCCGGCCTCCAAGAGATCTTGTAACGTTGGAAGAGTCATCAAATCTCCTTTCTTCCTCTCTCCCAGGTATGGACCCGAAATATCGTGATTCGGGCAAGGAGAACCCCAGGAGATGAGAATTACTGATGAACGAGTACGGCTTTTGGGCCGTCCGACAGTGATGCTACTGCGTAAACGCCCCGGGCGCAAGCCCGCCATTGACCGCACTGTGGTTAAGACCCATACTATAGTTCGCATCATGAAGGAAGGCATTCACCCCGCGTACTATCCCAAGGCCACCGTCACCTGCGCCTGCGGGAATACGTTTGCCGTCGGCTCGACGAAGCCCGAGATCCGCGTGGAAATCTGCGCGGCCTGTCACCCGTTCTACACGGGCCAGAAAAGACTCGTGGACACCCGCGGCCGCGTCGAGCGCTTCGAGAAGATTGCCGAGAAGTCCGCGAAGGTGAAAGCGCAGCACGCCGCCCAGAAAACAGCTCCCAGAAAGAAGAAAAAGACCGAAGTCCTCACCGAGCGCCAGTGGAGGAAGTTGGGATAGATCCATAAAGAAAAACGCCGTGACCCATGGGCCACGGCGTGCGCTCTCTTTTAGGGCACCGGAAGAAAGATTCCCGCCAGTCCGGAGATCAGGCACAGAAACCCGAGAATCCAGAATGTGCGGCGGATCGTCCGCTCGTTGTATGAAACCCACCCACAGAACGGTACATCCCGCGCTCGGATATCTCTCAAATACGGCAGTGGGTAGAGCCACTGGTTGTTGGCCTGGAGGACAACGTGCTTCCAAAGCCAATTGAGACCAAAGGCAGCTGCTCCCAGTGTCGCTGCTCTCGGTGATGGACCCACAACCCCAACGAGAATTCCGGACAGAAGGCCAGCAAACATGCTCGCACCGGTGACGAGCCAATACTCGGTTTTTCCAAGGACAATGTCCCAGTGATGTTGTTGCCATCCGCGCCGTATTTCAGGAAATCCGAAGAACAGCGCAGAGACATACATCACCATGGTGACCATTCCTCCAGCGATGATCATCGCTTTGAGACCGCCGTGCGATGCCAGATTGCCAAGCACCCAGAGAGCGATGAGAGCTCCGCCCACGTGGTGAAAACATGGCCGAGAATGAGGGAGTGAACGTGGAAGTCCGAGTCCTGCGGCCGTCGCTGCCCTCGCGCGCTCGGATGTTGTCGCCTGGCGGTACCGGAGATATGTCGGGGAGAAGAAGCGGTCGAAGTCAATCGCCATTCCAAAAAGAGCGAGAGCGACAAGATCTGCTCCCGTCGGTGCGAAAAACCCGAGTGCCCAGGCAGTGAGAAACCACAGTGCGACGAAGAACCAGGCAGAAACCAACGGGTATACGTTGTGCATAGAACATTTCCTCCTAAAACCTAGAACGAACAACGCTTGAATCTATCTCCGTAGGGGAAATCTCGCAAGGTCCGGTTGCCTATTTCAACTGCAGGAGGTAGAATCTGCATTCGGACTGATTCCTGATACTTTAGACAATTGGAAGGACAATAACCATGGCGACGATTCTGATGACTGGTGCAGCAGGACGCATCGGAACACTGCTCCGGCACCACTGGCACAACACACACCACCTGGTTGGGCTCGATACGCGCTCCTACAAACCCCTCGAGAACGAAGAGGCGTATCCAGTGGACATCCAGACCACTGAACTCTGGACGATACTCGCGAGTCGGGAGATCAAAGACCGTTTGGGGGAACAGTCGCCGGTCCTGGTACATCTCGCAGCAGTAACCTGGGACACCGCCGGCTGGACGCACATCGAGGAGACGAACATCCGCGGCACATACAACGTCTTGTCGGTGGCAAAGGACATCGGTGCGTCAAGAGTGATCTTTGCCAGTTCTAATCATGTGACGGGTGGGTACGGGGATTGGGCTCCGGGTACACGGAGTCAAATCTTCGACCTCCCGCCCACGGTGACGGCCAACATGCCCGTCCGCCCAGATAGTCTCTACGGCGTCTCGAAGGCTTTTGGCGAAGCACTGAGTGCGTACTATGCCTGGAAGCATCATCTTCCAGTCATCTGCCTCCGTATCGGAAGTGTCACGAATCGCAATGATCCCAGAGAGAACCCGCGACTCCGCTCGACGTGGCTCTCGCACCGCGACTTGTGTCACCTGTTCGACTGCTGTCTAGCCGCCAATGTCCAGTTCGGCATCTACTACGGCGTGTCGAACAACACGCGTCGCTTCTGGGACATCTCGAATGCAGAGCGCGAACTGAACTATCGCCCACAAGACAACGCCGAACTCTGGTATACAGAGAAAGGAAAAACCGATGGCCAGTCTCCGTGAGCTACGTCCGAAGCTCACAGAATACGTGCGCGCAATCTGTGCGTCGTTCGATTACAACCATGACTTCGAACATCACGTGTGCTTCGTGGCGCGGGACGCCGAAATAATCGCTCAGGCGGAGAATGCCGACCCGGATATCTGCTGGACCGCGGCAATGCTGCACGAGCTTGGCCTCGTCGGTGGTCGTGAGGACCACGATGACCGCGGGCCGCGAAGGGCAGCAGATTTCCTCACGTCCATCGGCGCAGACCCCCGTGCTGTGCGTCGGGTCGCCGAAGTACTCCGGATACACCACGACACAGCGTTGGTGAAGAATGGGAGTGCTGAGACCCAGTGCGTGCACGACGCGAACGAGCTCCACACGGTCGGCCCCAACGGGTTTCTCCGCGTGTTCTCCGATATGATTCACCTGCTGGACCATAAGACGCGCCACGAGGCAATGGCGGAACTGCCGGACTACCTCGAGCACCGGCTGAACCTCTTCTGCACCGCGACTGCACGAGGAATGGCAGAGAAAGATATGCCTCTCCTCCGCGAATTCATCCGCCGCTACCGCGCGTACGAAGAATTGTAGCTTAAATACTGGCGATCCTCTGGGGTCGCCAGTTTTCTTTTTTGCGGGTATACTCGACAATCTTTCTATGGCGACACTTGACGACCTCCGCCGTGAGCACGAAGACCTCACGCAGAAGCTCGCGAATCCAGGACGTCTCTCGCGAGAAGAGTTTGCACGTCTTGCCGCTCGACAGGCAGAACTCCAGGAACTCTTCAACCTCGCGGAACGGATGGAACATGCCAAAACCACGATTGCCGAACATGAGGAGGCACTCCGCTCTGATGATAAGGAGCTCCGCGCGCTCGCTGAGGAAGAATTGCCGAAGCTCCGCGCAGAATTCGCGCAACAGGAACACGAATTCCAAGAAAAGCTTCTCCCACCCGATCCGCTGGCAAGCCACGACGTGATTCTCGAGATTCGCGCCGGGACCGGCGGGGAAGAGGCCTCACTGTTCGCGCGGGATCTCTTCACGATGTATGCGAAGTACGCGGAAAAGCGCGGCTGGAGCGTCCGGCTCGTGAGCGAAAGTCGCAGCGACCTCGGCGGGCTGAAGGAAGTGATCGCAGACATCCGTGGGCGCCAGGCGTACGGAACCCTCTGCCATGAATCTGGTGTCCATCGCGTTCAGCGGATCCCGGCCACGGAAAAATCCGGACGCATTCACACCTCGACGGTGACCGTAGCCGTGCTTCCGTCGGCCGCGCCCGAAGAAGTGGAGATGCGCCCGCAGGATCTCCGCATTGACACATTCCGGGCCTCCGGCCACGGCGGTCAGCACGTGCAGAAGACAGAATCTGCCGTCCGCATCACTCACCTTCCCACCGGGATGGTCATCACCTGCCAGGATGAGCGTTCCCAGCACGCGAACAAGGAGCGGGCGCTCGCGGTCCTCCGTGCCCGACTCCTCGCCGCCCAGGTGGAAGCGCACGAACAGGCCCAGCAGGAAACCCGACGAAAGCAGATCGGCAGTGGAGAGCGGGCGGAGAAAATTCGCACCTACAACCTTCCCCAGGATCGGGTGACCGACCACCGGGTGAAACAGAGCTGGCACGACCTGGAACGAATCTTGGGTGGCGATCTCGATCCGGTCGTCGAGGCCGTGCAGGCCGCGGCGCGGGACCGATGAGTGCTGAAGGAACCGTAGGCGCGGCTCTCGGCGGTGCTGCAGCACTCCTGCGCGACGCGACGCGTTCACCGCAGCTCGACGCAGAACTCCTCCTCGCGTACGTGCTGAAGCGGAGACGAGAGGAACTCATCGCACATCGAGAAGAAGCGCTCCTGTCTCATGCGGCACATGCCTTCGCGAGCCTCATCCGACGACGGGCGGAAGGAGTTCCCCTCCCGTACCTCACGGGGGTCATCGAGTTCTACGGCCGACCGTTTGCGGTGACTCCCGCCGTGCTCATTCCTCGAACCGAAACCGAAGCGGTTGCCGAGGAAGCACTCCGTCTTCTCGACACTTCAGCCGTGCTCCATCCCGTGGTCGCGGACATCGGCACCGGGTCGGGGGTCCTCGCGGTGACGATTGCGGCTGAAGCCCCGCGGGCGCGGGTGGTCGCTACCGACCGCTCTCCCGCCGCGCTCGCCGTCGCCCGCCGCAACGCCCGCCGCCACCGGATCCTCCGCCGGATCACCTTCATCGAAAGTGATCTCCTGACGGAGATCCCCCAAGAGCTTGCGCCGCACTGCATCGTGGCGAATCTCCCGTACCTCCCTGCCGACGAACTGAAGCGAGCGGGAGAGACGCTGGACACCCGCGGGCTCACCTTTGAGCCACCGAAAGCCCTCGACGGCGGCCCGGACGGCCTCTTCGTCATCCGCCGCTTCTTCGCGCAATTGCGGCGTTTGGAGCCGATCCGCGCATTGCTCACGTCCCTGATCCTCGAATACAGCCCAACGCAGCGTCGCCGCATCCTCGAACTCGCCCACGACGCGCTCCCGACATTCCGACCGCGCGAGTTCAGCCCATTCGTGACCAGCTGGACCAGGACGGAACAGCGCCGAAGCGGTGGTCTTTCTCCTTGACCCGGAACGGAGTTATTCCTTCTTCTCCGTCTTCGGTGACGCGCCGGAAGCTTCCTCCTCGGCCTTCTTCGTCTCCTCCGCCGCTCGCTTCTCTTCTGCTTCCGTCTTCACCTCGGCCGGCTTTGCTTCCACCGCGGCTTTCAGTTCCTCGATCTCCTCCTCCGTGCGGGGCGGGCTCACGACGGCCACGACGTCCTCTCGGCGCGCGTCGACTTCGACTTCTGGAGGAATCGGGAGATCGGCCACGGTGATCCGATCCACAAACGTCGCGAGCTTCGAGAGGTCCATGGTGATCTCCTTCGGGAGATCTTGCGGGAGTGCCTCAACCTCGATCTCCGCGATGCTCTGCACCAGCACGCCGCCGAGGTCCTTCACCGCCGGGGAGACTCCGACGGCGCGCACCGGAACGTTCGCCCGGATCTTCTCCTTCAGGTCCACCTGGTGAAAATCCACGTGGAGGGGATGCCCCGTGAGCGGATCATGCTGGACCTCTTGAATGAGCACGCGACGCGCATCGCTGCCGCGGACGGCGAGGGTGAGGAGCGTGCTGGAGGACACGGTTCGCAACACGCCCGAGAGCGCTCGGGCGTCAACCGCCAGGGGGAACGGGCTCTGTCCGTGTCCGTACAGAATCGCCGGCACGAAACCTTCCCGCCGGAGTCGGTTAACCCTCCCTGCCTGCGCCCGCGGCACGGCGGCAAGGACGATCTCGTCAGCCACGGTCCTCTTTCTCGCGAAGGTGTGTGAGTTCGCGGACGACGGAACGATCCTTCCGCTGGAGGAGCTGGATCATTTCCAGAAGCTCGTTGCTGTTCATGCTGGACGCTGCCCGGAGGCGCTCCACGTCTTCGCGCGTCATGTCGGTCACCATGCCAAAGGAGACAATGCCCACGCCGCTCATCGCCACAACGGCCACAATGCTGCTCTTGCAACGGGCGCACTCGATGTAAATCATCGAGGCATCGTCGGCAGATTCCAGCGTATAGGCGTCCCCCATCCGGTACCCCGCGTTACAGAGCGGGCACCGGCTCACGAACTGATTGGGCTGCTCTTCGAACATACCAGAGGCCACTTGAACTTGTCTCTATCATACCGAACGGGAGCAGCGATTGTCAATGGAGTCTGGAAGAGAGAGCCGGTGGATGCGTTTTTTACGTCTGCGCCTCGATGAGGGCGCTTTCCGCGGTGATGCCTTCCCACCGCTCGCCGTGCACCACGACGCTCAAGGAGAGCCCGAGGAGGAGGGACGAAGCAAGGAGATTACTGCCCCCATACGAAACAAACGGCAGCGGCACGCCCGTGACGGGAAGAAGCCCGATGTTCATTCCCGCGTTCACCGCCAGGCCGACGAGCATCGTGAGTAAACTTCCCACCGCCAGCGATCGCCCAAAGGCATCGGAGGTGCGCTGCGCCGCACGGAGAAGACGGCTGAAGAGTACCCCGAAGAGCGCGAGGACGATCACCACACCGACGAGACCGAGTTCCTCCCCGATCCGCGCGAACACGAAGTCCGTATGCGCTTCGGGAAGAAAATTTAAGCGGCTCTGGGGACCCCACCCCAAGCCGCGCCCGAGGATCCCGCCGCTGCCAAAGGCCGTTCGGGCTTGCAGCGCCGTGTACCCGGAGCCGAGTGGATCACGCTGCGGGTTGAGAAAGACGAGGATGCGCTCTTTCTGATAGTCCGCGAAGAATACTTCCCACGCCAGGAAGCCGGCGAGGAGTGCGAGAGCGCCCAGAGCGATCTTCTGTGCCCGCGATAGACCGGCCACGAGGATCATGCCCAAGGAAATGAGCATGAGAAGCACAGCCATGCCGAGGTCTGGCTGCCGGAGCACGAGAACGATGGGAAGACCGACGACCGCGATCGCGGAGAGCAACCGGCGACCGGAGAGCCACGGCGTTGAACTTTCCCCGCTCAAGCGCGCCAAGACAAGGACCAGCGCCACCTTCAGGAGCTCCGACGGTTGGAGCTGCGCCCCTCCAACGACGAGCCAGGCCGCCACGCCTCGGATCCGATGCTCCTGCACGAGGGTGAGCACCACCAAGAGCAGCACGACGACGTAGAGGGGACCAGCGAGGGTCCGAAAGACACTGTAGTGCACGCTCCCGAGGAGAAACACGAGAGCGATTCCCACGGCCGCAAAGAGCGCTTGGCGCACCGCGAGCGCACGGGCGCCCGTGGTTTCCCCCGCGGTGCTTAAGAGCACAACTCCAAGGAGCGCGAGGAGAAGCGCGCTCGCGACGAGTGCCCAATCAACGCGTCGGAGAATGGTCGGCAGGCGCATCAGTTCCGCTCAAGGGAAGAACAGCATGAGTATACGGAACAATGCCCCGCCGAGCACGCGGGCGAGTCTTTTTCGGACCGGTTCATTGGCGCGGCGCGCTCGTCGGCCGTGGTTCTAACCCCGGAATGCCCGGACGTGGCTGGACAGCGGCTTTTGAGAATACGTTGACCTCGGGGATGAGCCGAACCTCTTTGACCTCCCGTCCGGGAGGGAGCGGCCAGGACACGGTCAACTCCCGTCGCTCTCCGGAGCGGAGCGAACCGACGAAGGTGCGTCCCGCACCGATGATGGCTCCGTCGGCATCGAGACCGAGGGCGGTGACTTCGACGGTCAAATAATCGAGTGTTGATTCATTCGCAAGGACCGCCTTGACCTCGTAGAGCGGCGGTTGTCCCTCGCGGACCGCAGCCGTGCGGCTCACCGGAACGAAGGATGGAGGCCGAAAGCCCGGTTCCACGGCGACCCAATCGGGAGTCCCAACATTGATCGTGACTTCCCTGCCTCCCGGTGGCACAGTCTCATACAGCGCCACGATGGGTTTCTCCTGACCGGGCATGAAGTATGTTCTCCCAGGGATCCGCGCCACCGACTGTCCTTGAGCGCGCACTTCGAAGGCGTAGTCCACGGCGCGCACGCCTGCATTCGCGTTCGGATTCCGCACGATCGCATAGAGGTCCGCGCGGTCGCCGGAATCCTGGCGGAGCAGCCCGGCACTGCGGACGACAAGATCTTGGTACGACGGCGGGGGAGGCGGAGGAGGAGGAGGAGGCTCATACACGATCACGACGACGAGGGCGATGAGGCCTCCAAGTCCTGCTGCCAGCACGGCAACGACGGTGAGCTGTTTTCGAAGCCGCCTCCGCACCTCGTCACCATACCACGAAATGTTTCTCACGATGCTCAAAGGTGGAATGGGCCGAGCGCAAGGCGGGCCACTCCATGGTACAGGACCCGTCTCCCCCGACACGCCTCGCAGACGTACAATAATAGTCCCATGCCCGACTTCGTCCATCTTCACGTGCATAGCCACTATTCACTCCTCGACGGACTCGGGAAAATCCCGGGGATTCTTGATCGCGTGCAGGAGCTCGGCATGCGCGCCGTGGCCCTCACGGACCACGGGGTCCTCCACGGTCTTGTGGAATTCTGGGAGGAGGCGCGGAAGCGGGAGATTCGGCCGATCCTCGGCGTGGAGGCGTACCTCGTGCCCGACCGGCAGCGGGCGCGTGACGTCACGGTGAGCGAGAAGACCATTCGGCATCTCACGATCCTCGTGGAGAACAGGGCCGGATACCAGAACCTCTTGCGCCTGGTCTCCGATGCGCACCTGAACGGCTTCTACCGCAAGCCGTGCATTGACTACGCCACGCTGCGCGCGCACGCCGATGGACTTATCGTCCTCTCGGGGTGCATCAACGGCGATCTTCCGCAAGCGATTGTGCGCGGCGACCATGCGGAAGCAGACCGTCTGGTCCGCTGGCATCTCGACGTCTTCGGCCGCGAGCGGTTCTTCCTTGAACTCCAGTATCACCCCACGCTCCCGGAGCAGCCAAAGGTGAACCACGCGATCCAGACGTTCGCCCGGCAGTACGGAATCGGGCTCGTCGCGACGGGGGATGCGCACTACGTGCGGCGGGAGGATGCCGAAGCGCAGGACGTTCTCCTCTGCGTGCAGACGGGAACCAAGCTGACGGACAAGGACCGGCTCTCCATGCTCGGAGAGGACTTCAGCCTGCAACCTTCAGAGCACTTTGCTGAGGCGTTCCGGGATGTCCCGGGCGCGCTTGAGAATACCCTGCGCATTGCGGAGCGCTGCGCTGTCGAACTGACGTTCGGCCAGCTTGTCCTGCCGGCCTTCCCTCTCCCAGACGGCGAGACTCCGGATTCCGCGCTTCGCCGCCTCGCCGAGGAGGGGCTGCAAACCCGCTACGGGCTGAAGCCGCCGACGGAAGCCCGGGAGCGGATGGAGTACGAACTGCACGTCGTCGAGAAGACCGGCTTTGCGGGGTACTTCCTCATTGTGCAGGACTTCGTGAACTGGGCGAAGCGCCAAGGCATCTTCGTTGGCCCGGGTCGGGGATCTGCCGCCGGTTCGCTCGTGAGCTACCTCGTACACATCACGAATATTGACCCCCTGAAACACCACCTCGTGTTTGAGCGCTTCTTGAACCCCGAGCGCGTGAGTATGCCGGACATTGACCTCGATTTCGCCGACGACCGACGGGAGGAAGTGCTCCAGTACGTGAAGGCCCGGTACGGTCGCGATCACGTCGCGCAGATCATCACCTTTGGAACCATGGCGGCGCGGGCGGCCGTGCGCGACGTGGGACGCGCGATCGGTTTCCCCTACACCTTCTGCGATAAGGTGGCCAAGCTCATTCCGTTCGGCATGTCGCTGGCCGAAGCCCAGGCCAGCTCGAAGGACCTCCAACGCCTCGCGGCGGAAGATCCCCAGGTGCAACGGCTCCTTGAGACGGCCGGGAAGCTCGAGGGTGTTGCCCGCCATGCCAGCACCCACGCCGCAGGGATTGTCATTACGCCGTCCCCACTCGTGGAACACGTACCGATCCAACGGGCGAGCGCCGATGATGCCACGATCATCACGCAGTATGAGATGCACGCGGTCGAGAACCTTGGGCTCCTCAAGATCGATCTCCTCGGCTTAAAAAATCTCACCATTCTCGGGCACGCACTCCACATCGTCCGCGAGCGCACGGGCACCGCCCTGGACCTCGACGCACTCCCGCTCGACGATGCAGCGACCTACCGCACGCTGCAGGAAGGCCTGACGACCGGTGTCTTCCAGCTGGAATCCCAGGGAATGAAGCGATACTTGAAAGAACTGAAGCCGACGGAGTTCGAAGACATCGTGGCCATGGTGTCTCTCTACCGACCGGGACCCATGGAGCTCATCCCGCAGTACATCGCCGGCAAGCACGGTTTGAAGAAACCGGAGTACCTTCACCCCGCGTTGGAACCGATTCTCGCGAAGACCTACGGGATTGCGGTGTACCAAGAGCAGGTCCTCGAAATCGCGCGCGCGATCGCGGGGTTCACGCTCGGCGAGGCGGACATCCTCCGGAAGGCCGTCGGGAAGAAAATTGAAAAACTCCTGAAAGCGCAAAAGGAGAAGTTCGTTCATGGGGCGGTCCGCAACGGTGTAGAGGAAAAAACCTCCGAGAAAATCTTCGCGTTCATTGAACCGTTTGCCCACTACGGGTTCAACCGCGCCCACGCGTCCTGCTACGCCCTCATCGCCTACCAGACCGCGTACTTAAAAACCCACTACGCTGCGGCCTTCATGGCCGCGCTCCTCACCTCCGACGAGAACGATACCGATCGGATCGCCATTGAGGTGGCGGAGTGTACCGCGATGGAGATCCCGGTGCTCCCGCCGGACGTGAACGAGAGCGGCGAGCACTTCACGGTGGTGACCGCGCGGGAGGGACCGGGAGACGCCATTCGGTTCGGCCTGCTCGCCGTGAAGAACGTGGGGTCCGGTGTGGTGCGTGCGATGCTCGACGCCCGCGCGGCAGGCGGTCCCTTCCGGACGCTCGCCGACTTTTTCCAGCGGGTGCAGACCCGCGAGTTCAACAAGAAAGCGGCGGAGAGCCTCACGAAAGCGGGAGCCCTCGACGCCCTGGCCGAGCGCAACGCCATTCTCGAGAACCTCGATCACCTTCTCCATCTGGGTCGGAGTGCCCAGAAGCAGACCATCGCGGGACAGGGCGCGCTGTTTGGCGCATCGGAGGAACAGGGCAGCGCGGCGATCGCTCTCCGACCTTCTCCTCCCGCCCCACCAGAGCAACGCTTGCAATGGGAGAAGGAGCTCCTCGGTCTCTACGTGTCCGGCCATCCGGTCGCCGCGGTGTCGCACCTCCTCGCCGGCCGCACGACACCCATCAAGGATATTTCCGCCGACCTTGTGGACTACAGCGTTTGCATCGGGGGGATCGTGACGAGAGTCCAGCGCGTGGTCACGCGCACGAGAGAAACGATGGCGTTCGCCACGCTCGAGGACCAAACGGGCTCCATCGAGGTGCTCGTATTTCCGAAGGTCCTCGCGGCCAATCCCGGACTCTGGGCGGAAGACCATGTCCTGATCGTGGAAGGTCGCGTCAATGACCGCGACGGCGTGCCCAAAGTGCTCTGCGAGGAAGCGGAGCAGGTGTCGGAAACGCAGCCGATGACCACATCGTCTGAGAACCGCGGGGTGGCTCCGGAACCGCGGGTCGTCCCCGAAGCGCTTCCGAAACCCTACGCGATTCTCACGGTCCCTCCCAACGGAGGACGCGCCGTTTTGCTCTCCCTGAAGGAGGTGTTGAGCTCTCTGCCCCTCGGCCCGGTCCGCATCTACCTCCGCGTCCCGAAGCGCAACGGAACGGTGGACCTTGTGAAGACCTCCTACGCGCTGACTCTCGATCACACTCTGCGGGAAAAATTGCTCGACCTCCTCGGGCCGCGGTCGGTAGAGATCGCGCTGACCGAGGATGTCCCGGAACCCGTGGAACTCCGACGATCCGTTCCATCATCCTGACAAGAAAAAGGCCAGCGGTCGGTGTAGACCGCTGGCCAATGGGGTCATCAGGACGATCAACTCGCTCTTCCCTTCCACAATGTGGTGTAGGGGAGAATGTGCTCCGCCAATTCGCGGTTTGCAGCGAGAATCCAGTCCGCCGCAATCGCGTTCCACCGCAGCGGAGACCCATCAGGTGCACAGGCAACACCTCCGGCCTCCTCCACCGCGAGAACGCCCGCCGCGGCATCCCAGATCTTTGCGATGTTCAGACTGAAGTACGCACCGGTTTCTCCGAGAAGAACTGCACGTGCATCGTAGACAGCGACCATGATACTTCGAACGCAGAAGCGTTTTGCGAGTGGCTGAACGACTTCGTAGACCGTCCAAGGACCGACGTCGATCCCAATCATCGTCTTATCCAGCGGGCGATCCCACCGAATTGTGAACTTCTCTCCATTGATGGAGCAACCCTCGCCGCGCACCGCGCTGATCATCATCCGGTCAACGGGAAAATACATCACGCCAGCGTGCGGCTGTCCGCCGCGGAGCGTGCAGAGCGTGACCCCGAATTCACGACAGCCGTTGTAATAGGCGATCGTTCCGTCCAGTGGATCGAAGACGGTGCAGTTCGGTGGAATCTCTGCCGCGTTCTCCTGCTCTTCCGCAATGACGATCTCATCGGGGAACTTCTCGCGAAGAATTTCAATGCCGCGCGCTTGTGAGAGCGTATCTCCCTGCGTGGAAAAATGCGCCCCAAGCTGCTCATCCTTATCTTCCGTCCGAAGGCCCTTCTCCCGAATTTCTAGGAGCAGGTCTCCGCACGCACGGACGGCACGTTCCAATGTCTCGATCACGATGATTTCTCCTTAGCAATGGGTAAGAAACAACAACCCGAATGCACAGCTTAAGAGATTCAGCGGCACATGTCAATAGAAAAATACCGACCCCCACCGGAGAGTATCGGTACGAAATCGTTAACGCGGTGTCAGTCAGCGAGAGGATATCGTTCAAGGATCTTCCACTCGTCCGGATATCCGCTTACATCTGCGAGGGCGATGTTCTTGATCGCAACGACCTTTGGAAACGGGACTACGCCCATGAGGTCGCGGACAATAGCCCGCTTCTGCCGTTCGTCAATATCCCCATAGACGGCACTCCAGTGCGGCATGAATGGGGGATCCGCCTCGTGACCGAGAAGGACCCGCGCCTGTTGACTCATTGTCATGAGTTCGCTGGATGGGCTCACGGGGAGAAAAACGGACTGGAAATACATGCGGCGAATGCCCATCCCGACGATTTCCGTGACAACGCCGCGATACCCGGCGGCAATCTCCCTTCCGGCCTGCTTGACGTGATCCAAATCAGCTGGGGTTTTATCGAGTAGGCCGAGAAGTGTAACGTGGGCCGGGAACGTGAATGTTCGGTTCTTCCGTGCTAAGTCATCCACAAGCTCCTGCAAGAATTTCTGCTCCGATCCTTCCGCCTCAAGAAACAACGAGTAGCCCTTGAGCGGTGGTTTGAGATCAGCCATGGTTTTCCCCTTTCGAGTTGTAGCAGAACAGAGCGACCAATGTACGTACTGATCAATACAGTACACGAGTACTGTAGTCAAGAGGTGTTCTTCCAAGAAGCGCGACGAGAATGTACAGTACCGACGTGCCAGCAAAACGTACTCCTCAACAAAAAGCAGCGGCAAAGCAGGGGGAGTCGCCAGCTGAACTCTCTCCGCGCGACCACAGGAAATCGGGGACCGAGTTGGAACTCTTTCTCATTGACCCGCTCATTGGCAGCGGCCTCCCGCTCTGGCTCCCAAAAGGCGCGGCGCTGCGGCGGGCATTGGAGCAATACGTGATGGACGAGGAACTCGCATCCGGGTATCAGCACGTGGTGACTCCGCATCTCGGACGGGAAGAACTCTACGAGGCCTCGGGGCACCTCCCCTACTACCGCGAGAGCATGTTCCCCCCGATGGTCGCGGACAACGAGCGGTTCATCGTGAAGCCCATGAACTGCCCGCACCACGTTCGCATCTACCAGGCGCGTCCGCGCTCGTACCGGGAGCTCCCGCTCCGCATCGCGGAATTCGGCACGGTGTACCGCTATGAGAAATCCGGGCAGCTCCAGGGGCTCACCCGAGTTCGCGGGATGACCATGAACGACGCGCATATCTTCTGCACGGAGGAACAGCTGGAAAGCGAAATCCGTTCGGTGCTTGAACTCATGCAGCGAATCTACCGCACCTTCGGTCTGAAAGACTTCTGGATTGACTTCGCCCTCCACGACCCGAAGAAAAAGAAGAAGTACGCGGACCAGCCCGTGCTCTGGAAGAAGAGCGAAACAGCCCTCCGCACGGCGCTAAAGCACGCAGGCGTCCAGTTCACGGAAGCAGTCGGTGACGCCGCGTTCTATGGCCCCAAGGCCGATATCCAAATGAAGGATGCCGCTGGGCACACGTTCACCGTTTCGACCATCCAACTCGACATGTTGCTCCCGGAGCGACTGGATGTGACCTACACCGCGGCGACCGGCAAGCGAGCGCGCCCGGTCATCATCCACCGGGCTCTTATCGGTACCCTTGAACGCTTCATTGCGTTCCTCATCGAGCACTTTGAAGGAAAGTTTCCTCTCTGGCTCGCGCCGATTCAGGTGCGGATTCTTCCCGTGAGCCAGAATGTCGCTGGATACGCGAGCAAGGTGTCAACAGCCTTGCGTGCTGACAGGATCCGTGTGGAAGTGGATGACAGCAACGAAACGCTGCCGAAGAAAATCCGAAACGCGGAGACGCAGAAAATCCCCGTGATGGCCATTTTGGGAGAACGAGAACAGCAGGAGCAGACCGTGACCATCCGTCTCCACGGCGGAAAGAATTTCGGGAGCAAGAAACTTTCGGAGGCAATCGGGTTCCTCGCAGAGAAGATCGCGCAGAAGTCGCTCACGCTTCCCTAAAGCGCGTCACTCGTTCTTTCCCGGAAGCGCGGTGGAGAGCGCATCCAGGGCCTGTTGGGCTTCGTCCACGGCGCTCGACACTTCGTCGGCACGGCGGCCGGTTGAACTCAAGAGAGCGCGGAGCCGGTCAAACGCTTCCCGCGCCTTTCGGAGGAGTTCCCGCGTGTTCCCCGGCACGGCAGCGATCTTCTCCCGCGCAATCTCTCGATCATCGCCGAACAGACGTTCGAGTTCCCGCAATCCGACGTCTGCGCCGCGGAACGCCGCGTCCACCCGCGCGTTCCCCACCTGCCGCCGGAGGAGCGTTTCGAAGTGCTGAAACGCGCGCTGGACCTGCCGCAGCGACGCGCGAAAGCGAGCATCGCGAGAGAGTGGGACGAGATGACTCTCCGTCCACTCCTGGACGCGACCGAGCGTCTCTTGGACGGGCGGGGAGCACACGCCTCCCTGGAGATTCCACCGCGCGCAGAGGTCGGGCAGTCGGGCGCGGAAGGCGGGAAGTCCGTACACCAGTGCGGCCCATGCGGCCACGAGGAAAAGGACCCAGCGGAGCAGCCATCCCGCTCGACGGAACATGCCGCCAGTGTACCACGGGAGAGTTTTGCGTTATGAGTGGTGAGTGATGAGAAGGCAGAACTCCGCCGTCGTCATCATGGGTCCCACAGGCGCGGGGAAATCCGCGCTCGCGCTGGAACTTGCCCAAGCGCTCAACGGGGAAATCATCACCGCAGATTCGCGGCAGATCTACGCCGGCATGGACATCGGTACCGAGAAGCCGGGGAGACGAACGCTAGGCGTCGGCAAGAGTGATGAACCGATCCTCGTCGCCGGAATCCCCCACTATCTCCTTGACATCCTCACACCAGACCAGCAGTACTCCGCCGCCGCATTCCGCGATGACGCCGAACAGCTCATCGCTGATATCCGGCGGCGCAGGAAACTTCCAATCGTCGTCGGGGGAACCGGGTTCTACGTCCGTGTCCTGACGAGCCACCGCTCCCTCCCCGACGTTCCACCAGATTCGGCCTTTCGTGCGTGGGCAGAGACGCAGTCCGTGGAGACGCTGGCGCGTGAACTGAAGGCTCTGGCCCCCGATCTCTATGCCAGAGTCGATCAGGTGCGCAATAAGCGTCGGGTCATACGCGCGCTCGAAATTGCACGGGCGGGTTCCTCTGGCGTCCACGAAGCACCGTCCGGGCAGAGTGCGCCCCCGGTGCGGTTCCTGAAACTGGCGCTCGTCCCTCCTCCGGAAGTACTCCGCGAGCGCCTCACTTCCCGCGTCGAGGAAGAGTTTCGCCACGGTTTCGTGGAAGAAGTGCGAAGACTGGTACAACAGTACGGGGAATCAGCGCCGGGGTTGCAGGCGGTTGGGTACCGCCAGGTACTCCCGTACCTCCGCGGAGAAACCACTCTTGCGGAGACCACACGCGCCGTCCTTCGTGCGCACCGGGAGTACGCGCGGAGGCAACAGACGTGGCTCAAGGGGGAACCGGAACTCGTCCGCGTAGCCTCGGCCGCCGAAGCTCGCCGGGTGATTACCGACGTTCTCCAAAGAAAAAACTCCGGTCAAAACGATGTTCGACCGGAGTCACCCCCCTAACCTCTTCTTGCTGTTCCGTCGGCTCACGATCTACCCGTGGCGAGCAGAGAAGCCACCCGCTCGATCTGCTGCAGGAGCTTCTGGACAACAGTCCGGATCTTCCTCGTGACTCCTTGAGGATAGTGCAGCGGATCCTTCTCCGCGCACGGCGCACACTGGGCGGCGGGCATCGAGGAGATCGGACATTGTTCTTCTTCGAGTTTCCGAAGAAGGGATTCGAGTTCCTGCTTGCCGTTGTAGAGCTCACGGAGGAGCGCGTCCTGATCAACGCGGTCGAGGTTGGGGAGAAGGCCAGAGCTGGGAGAAGACCGGTTGGTCACGGAGGACCCCTTTCAGAAAAAGGACAGCGGGTGACGCACCCGGAGGGACCAAAGAGGGTATCTGCACGATACGTGGGTGGTGGCGACCGTCAAGACGATGGTCTGTCGGAAGCATCTGACAACCCGAGTTCGTCGCGGAGAAGCCGACGGACGGTCGCGGGGTTGGCTCGACCGCGCGTGTCCGCCATCACCTGTCCCACGAGGAACTCGAGCACCTGATTCTTGCCGGCACGGATCTTGTCTACCTCCGCGGGGAAACTCCGCACCACGTCTTGGACAAGACGGCGGAGCGCATCCATATCCGAGACCTGCTGGAGGCCGCGCTCTCGAACAATCGTCGATGGGTCTCCCCCGGTCTCGTGCATGAGACGGAGCACCTCCGGCACGGCATTCCGGTTCACCTCGGCCCGGTGGAGCATGACAACGAGCTCCGCGAAGTTTTCCGGCGTTATTTTCGTCGTTGAAACACTGGCGCCTTGTGCCACGAGTGTCGAGCGAACATCGCCAATAAGATAGTTCACAGCAAGCTTTTCCAAATGCGGAAGCTCGCGCTGCTCTACGTCGGTACGTTCCTTGACCCACTCTGCAACCTCTGAAAAAACGTTCTCGGCGTAGTCGGCAAGATCCCGATTGCCGACGAGGAGATGGGCATCAGCAGACGTCATCCGGTACTGGCGACGGAAGCGCTCCTCCTTCGCGTGGGGGAGTTCCCGAAGGGCGATCCGGAGTGTTTCTACCCAGATCCGCTCAAGAGCGAGCGGGGGAATATCCGGCTCCGGGAAGTACCGGTAGTCTGCCTCTGCTTCCTTGGTGCGCTGCTCGACTGTCTCTTCATGCTCTGCTACCCACGCACGTGTCGTTGACTGAAGCCCCTCTACTACCCACAAGCCACCAAAGGAATGCGCCGTGTTGTGGTGTTGTAGCCAGATCTGCTTATGTCGTTCAATCTCGCTAGCGAGTGCCCGCTCGACGGCACGGAAGGAATTCATGTTTTTAATCTCGGTCTTCGGGCCAAGCGCCTTATCGCCATAAGGCCTAAGTGAGATGTTCGCATCTACCCGCAAATCTCCTTTTTCCATGTCGGCATTCGAGATTCGTAAGTACCGCATCGTCCGCTGGAGATCCTCGAGAAACGCTTTGGCCTCCTGCGGACTCCGCAGATCAGGACCGGTAACAACCTCGATAAGGGGCGTGCCTGCCCGGTTGTGATCCACGAGCGTGGCATCGGCGGTATGAATGCTCTTCGCCGCGTCTTCTTCCAGATGCACACGTTGAACGCGCACGCGGCGGTCCTCGCTTCCGACAAACACGTGGACTTCGCCGTTTACGCACAGCGGCTCCTCGTACTGGGAGATCTGGTAGCCCTTCGGCAAGTCAGGGTAGAAGTAGCTTTTCCGGGCAAAGGTCGAGTGCTCGGCGATCTCGCACCCGAGTGCCAGTCCGGCGAGCACGGTCCACTCGATCGCTTGCTTATTGGCCACCGGGAGCGTCCCGGGAAACCCCATGCACACGGGGCAGACGTACTGGTTCGGCCGCTCGGCTTCCGACACGTTCCGGCACCCGCAGAACAACTTGGACTTCGTGTTCAAGTGCACGTGGACCTCCAGCCCGATGATGGGTTCCAGTTGCATGCCTTTTAGCCTACACGAAGATCGCCTCGAGCCGAAGATACGAAAAAGAACGTTCCGATTCCTCGAAGGCCGGAGTAATGTCTGTCGTTTAACAAATCACGGCGTACCGACGCGCACTCGCTGCTGGACGAATTCCCGCCATGCGGGATGCGCCGCAAGAGTCTCCCAAACTCGCACGTGGACGTCGGGCGGCGCTTCTACGCGCCCGTGTACGTCGGCAGGAATATGGCGCCATACCGCGGCATGGCGGCGGGCGAGCAACGCGTAGCACTGTTCCACACGCTGGAGGTACTCCGCGTCTCGCTCGTGCGCATCTTGCTTTCCCTGTTCTCGTTTCTCCAGGAGCGCCGCGCGCTTCGCATGCGGCATCGTGTGAAACAGCACGATGTCGGGACGCGGAAGACCAATGTGCTCAAACTCGAGCCGCTCAATCCATGCAAACCGCTCTTCCCAGGCGTTAGAGTTGGTGAGATACCCGGCCATGTGCGCTTGATTGCTCGCGACATAGCGATTGCAGACGACAATGGTTCCTGGTGTTTCCAAGAAACCCCGAAGCTCGTCGCGAAACAACGCACGATTTGCCGCGTAGAGAAGCGCACGAGATTCCATGGTCCGCTCGTTCCAGTGCGCCTGCCTGGTACTCAACAGGGACTTGATGAGATCCGCGACAGGGTCACGTCCGTAGGTGGGAAAATCGAACCGCTCCACACGGTACCCTTCGCTTTTCAACCGTTCACAGAGGAGAGTCGTCTGCGTCTCTTTCCCCGAACCGTCTGCACCCTCGTTGACAATGAGAATACCCATGAACCTACTTAGCATGCCCCGGGAACACGGGAGGAACAACCCCTTGTGGCGCGTGCACCACACTCGTACAATGCGCGGCACGGTTCACTGAGTTCTTTCTATCAACAAGGAGTCCATGTATGACGCTCCAGAAGCTTATGGAACATTCATTTTCACTGTACGCACGACGGAATCGCGTTTTTCTCCCAAGTCTCCGCGATCGAATTGATTACCTGAATCTTGCGATTGGCGACCTCCAGGACGCGATTCGCAAAGAATTCGGTCGGGATGTACTCGGGTGTGCCGTCGCTCGGATCGTATCGCGCATCTTCTGCGTTGCAGAGCACTTCTGGAATCTCCCTGAAACTTCCGGGGCGGCGAATCCGTTCGTGATCGCAACGGTCAGAAAGTACCCCCGACGTTGCAGCTACTGCGGACAGAGTCCTTGCGCCTGCTCCGAGAGGCATTCTGAATCGCAACTCGCACAGCATGCCGACCCCGAGCAGCTTCAATGGACACTCCGGCAGTGGTGTGCCCACCTCGATCATCTGTACGGCGCGATGAACCGGAAGCGTGGCCTGGAAAACATGCTGAACCGGCTTTTTCGGGAGATTAGCGAGCTCTCCAGTCTGGCGATGAAAATCTCTCGGCTCCAGATTCGCCGCGACCAGATCGAAGATGAGCTGGCACTGGAACTTGCGGATGCGCTGGCCTGGACCATCGCGATCGCGTGCGTACTGGGCATTGATCTCGAAGACGCGTTCACGGATCAGTACCAAGAGGGATGCCAAATATGTCGTTGTCATCCATGTGAATGCACCCACTTCCACTGGGAGCCCATGGATTGGCGGACATTCAATACTTCCTCGTAGTGAGGAAGTAGCCACTCAGAAATGGGTGGCTTTTTTAGACCTTCACCCGCACGCCCACGCCCATCGTGGACGTCACCGTCACGGACTTCAGGAATTCTCCCTTTGCCGCGGCGGGCCTGGCCTGCCGAAGCGCATCCAGAGCGGCGCGCGCATTTGCGAGGAGTTTTTCCTCCGGCCAGGACGCTTTGCCGACGGCGAGGTGCACGTTTCCGGAGTCATCCATCTTGAAGGCAGTTTTCCCGCCCTTGAGCTCCCGGACGATCTTCGTCGGATCAGGACCAATCGTTCCTGATTTCGGGTTCGGCATCAAGCCTTTCGGCCCGAGAACCTTTGCGATGGTCGCGAGGTCTTTCATCGCATCAGGGGTCGCGACCGCCACGTCGGCATCGAGCTTCCCGTTGGTCTTCACCTGCTCAATCAATTCCTCTCCCCCCACGATATCGGCGCCGGCCGCCTTGGCGGCCGCTTGGAGTGCGCGATCGTTGGTAAAGACCGCGACCCGGACGCTGGAAGGTGTCCCATGCGGCAGGAGCACCGTCCCGCGCACCGCCTGGTCGCTCTTCTCCGGCTCTACGCCAAGGTGCGCATGGAGATCAATCGTCTCATCGAACTTCGCGTTCGCGTGCTTCCGGACAAAGCTCACCGCCTCGGGAAGCGCAACGGGAGCGGATGGCTTTTCCTTCGTGAGTGCTCCGTACCGCTTCGGCATACTCCTTACTCCTTCACCGTAATGCCCATGGAGCGGGCGGTGCCTTCGACGATCCGCATTGCCGCCTCAACGTCTCCAGCATTCAAGTCCGTTATTTTCTTCTCGGCGATCTCGCGGACTTGGGCCTTCGTGACCGCACCGATTTTCGCGGTATTCGGCGTGCCGGAACCCTTCTCGATCCCCGCGGCCTTCTTCAGGAGTTCCGCCGCGGGCGGCGTTTTGAAGATAAAGGTAAACGACCGATCCTTGTAGATGGTGATGACCACCGGGGTAATTTCCTCGTTCTTGTCTTTCGTAGCCTCGTTGAACTTCGTGCAGAACGCCTGGATGTTCACGCCGTGCTGACCAAGCGCCGGACCAATGGGCGGCGCCGGCGTCGCTTTCCCGCCGGGAACTTGGAGCTTCACTCGCGTGAGGACTTCTTTGGGCATACGTACGTGCGAGCGGTTAGTGTAGGAAATTCTGCCACGCCTGTCCAGGCGCGCAAAAGAAAAAAACGGGGTCTCCAGCGTGTGGAAAACCCCGTCGAATGCGACTGCGCGCGCCGTAGCTTTAGCGACGGCGCAAGGATCAAACTCTCGAAAGACCCAAGCATTCAAGGAACAAGTGTCGTTACTGCGGGAGGAAGCCAGACGCGGAACCATAGTTGCCGTAGGCACCGTCAAACCAGCAAGCGCCAAGCCGCAGCCAACCACCGCAGAAGAGGAAGGACGGAGCCCCCGGAAACCCGCCAACGGCAACCGGAGCGTACTCATCGACCGCACAGTCGATCCAGAGATCGTCGTAGTGCTGGAGGCGTTCCGGATGGGTCAGGAGCATGCAGCCGACAGCGAAGGCTCCCAGACCGCACTCGTTCGCCACGAACACTTCATGGGCACGCCGGATGGACCGACCACGATGCCGGAGGCCGAACTGCGCGGGAACCACGAGGATGTCGTGACCTTTCTGCTGCTCTCCTAGCGTCTGGAACATATCAACCTTCCGCGTGTGCTGGCGGAGGTGATCGGGACCGAGCTTGCCTGCGCGGTAGTTGATGAACTTCCGCGACGCGGCGATCAGTTCGATCACTTTCTCGACGGCTTCGTTGTATGTCGAGGCGATCTTCTCCCAGCGCGGGATGAGCGTCCACCGTTCAGCGCCTGTCGGAAGCGTGAGGTCCTGCGCTTTGATCCGTTCCAGAACAGAACGATCGATGTCGGCATTCGCCAGTTCCGGGAACATCCTTCGGATCATCTTAAGCTCTCGCTCAAGATCGGCAAGGTTTTCCTCCAGCGTCGGGTGGAACTTGTACCCGGAGGGGCAGCCGTAGCTCGACTCGACCTCCTCATCAGCGACCTGATCGGTGACGGACAGGCGCTCGAGCAGCTCCTTGAGTCCTTCCTGCAGTTCGTCGCCACGCTCGATGAGGCGTTGCGCTCCGCTATCGTCGAGCGCGACCTTGTCGAGGCCATCTTTCAACAATCGAACAATCTGCTTCCGCTTGCCGGACGTGATCAATGTCTTGGACATCGTCTCATCCTTTCTTTAGGAAATGCGGACTATCCGAGAAACGCTCTCGAAAAACGATTGTCTCGATATGAGACGAGTGTTCTGGGGATTTAGAAAACCCTCACAATACTCGCCTCATTCGGACTATTCTTGTTGTGAAAGAAGCTGGAATACTCGCACATCTAGGAGAAAAAGTCAATAGCGGCGTGGTGACCAAGCCCGGCACGGTCCGCGAGCGACGGCGCTCCATAGACGAGCGCAGAAGCCAGCGGTGTCTTTTACACCTTCTTCGCCTGCAGGGAATCGAGCTCAATCGGCGTCTCGCGACCGAACATGTTCACGAGGACTTTGACCTTTCCCTTCGCTTCATTCACCTCGGCGACGCGCCCATCGAAGTCCTTGAAGGGGCCGTCCGTGATCTTCACCGTGTCCCCCGCCTTCATGTCAATCTTGTACGTGGGCTCTTCCTCACCGATGCGCTCGAAGAGCCGCTTCACTTCGTCTTCGGACACCGGCGTGGGAATGGTTCCCGAGCCGATGAAGCCGGTCACGTTCGGCGTATTCCGCACGACGTACCAGGAATCGTCGGTGACGATCATTTCCACGAGGACGTACCCAGGGAACAGCCGCTCTTCGACGACGCGGCGCTTCCCGTCCTTAATCTTGATTTTCTTCTCGCGCGGCACGAGCACCTGGAAGATCTTGTCCTCCATGCCCATAGACTCAATCCGCTGCCGGAGGTTCCGCGCAACGTTGTCCTCATAGCCCGAGTACGTGTGGAGCACGTACCAGGCTTTATCCGTGGTGGAGATCTGCTTGGGCATACCAGGAAACGGAGATTCTTCGTGAGTGATCTGTACCGTTTATAAGAGCCGCTCGACGGCGAGCGTCAAGAGGAAATCGAACGCCCCTGTGACGAGACCGACGACCGCGGAGACGACAATGACGAGTGCCGTGAAACGGACCGTCGCCTCGCGACTCGGCCACTGTACCCCTTTCAGTTCCTGACGGACTTCCCGCAGGAAGCTCACGAGAGACAGAAGGCGAAACGCCATCGGCGCGGACAGGCTCATCACCGTGTGAACATACCGGGCCCGCGAGGCTCCACGAAGCCGAGTATAGCATGGAAGACCGGCCTGTCAACTTGGTTGACGCGCGCCCTGCCACAGTTCACTATCGGAGGAGTCCAACACTGTTCTTTTCACTGTGGTCTGCAGCATGAAGGGAGGGTATTCCTATGACTCTCTGGGGAAGTCAAAACGGCCGGGTGGACGTATACTCCATGACTCCCAAAGATCTCCGGGTGATCCTGGACATCGAACGTCGAACGGCCCCTCGCCATCAGTCCTATCTCGCTCGTCAGGCATCGGCTGGCATCGACCAGTTCACCATCGAACCGCCTTGGGATGACTGCGCATTTCGACTCGCCGTGGCCGGGGCACGAACCGGGGCCATCCTCGTTGCGGAACTCGACGCGGAAATCGTGGGCTTTTCCGTCTGCGTGGGGACTCCTGAATCCTCCTACGCGCACATCCTCAAGGTCGCGGTACCGTGCAAACCTTCCGGTGATCAGGTCGCGCACGCGCTCCTGGGCGCGGTCGCCGCGGAGATGTGTGACCGAGGCTTCCGACAGCTCGTCATCCAGGTTGACGAGAGACATGCCCGAGCTCTCCGGATACTGACGTCTCCCATGTTCACGCACCTCACGACCCACCCAGGTCCAGTGAACGGGCCCGCACGTGTCTGCCTCCTCATCCGCCCTCTTGGGAAGCCGCACTGTCGGTGAACGCCACCACCGGAAGGAGCCTCAAAAATCCTGCTCGCATCACGGCGTGATGCGAGCTTTTTCATTCAAATGTCGAGGTTCTTGACGGCCTTGGCGTGGGTCTGAAGGAACTTCTTCCGCGGGGCGACGTCAGAACCCATCAGGGTCTCAAACAACTCGTCCGCTTCTTGCGCGTCCGCAATCGTCACCTGCCGAAGGATCCGCCGAGCGGGATCCATCGTCGTCTCCCACAACTCCGAGGGGTTCATCTCTCCGAGTCCCTTGTACCGCTGGATGGTGATGCCGCTCACCATCACACTCGTCTCTCCTCCCACCGGCTCGCTATCCCCTTCCGCACCGCTCGTCGGCGCTTCTTCCGTCTCTGCGGCGGACGCACGCGCTCCTCTGCTGGTTGCGGCGCGCGTTGCGGCCTTGGCCGCCTGAAGTTCGGCAACGGCCCTGTCCCGCTCGGCATCACTGTAGCCGTAGCGAATCTCCCTCCCGCGCTGGACTTTATACAGGGGGGAGAGTGCGAGGTAGAGATGGCCTGCTTCAATCACGGGGCGGAAGTAGCGGTAGAAGAGCGTGAGGAGCAGTGTCCGGATGTGCGCGCCGTCCACGTCGGAATCGGCCATGACGATGACCTTGTGATACCGGAGTTTGCCCACGTCTAACTCCTCGCCGACGCCCGTGCCGAGGGCGAGGATGAGCGCCCTGATTTCCTCGTTCGTGAGCATCCGGTCGAGCCGAGCACGTTCAACGTTCAGAATCTTTCCCCGGAGTGGAAGGATCGCTTGGGTACGACGATTGCGGCCGGATTTTGCGGAACCGCCAGCGGAGTCTCCCTCGACAATGAAGATCTCACTCTTCACCGGATCGCGTTCGCTGCAGTCGGCGAGCTTGCCGGGGAGCGCGAACCCGTCGAGCACGCCCTTCCGGAGAATGGTGTCGCGTGCGGCCCGCGCGGCGGCGCGCGCCTGAGCCGCCAAGAGGACTTTCCCGCAAATCGCGCGCGCATCCTGCGGGTGCTCTTCCAAGTAGGCGCGGAGGGTATCATAGACGACTTCCGCGACTGCGCCGCGGACTTCGGGATTCCCGAGTTTCGCCTTCGTCTGTCCCTCGAACTGGGGGTTGCGGAGCTTCACCGAGATGACAGCCGTCAGTCCCTCATGCATGTCATCCGCGGTCATGTTTTCGTCTTTCTCCTTCAGGTATCCCTTCTCGCGTGCGTACTCGTTGATGGCGCGCGTGAGCGCAGCGCGGAACCCCGCGAGGTGCGTTCCGCCTTCCACTGTATGGATGTTGTTCGCGAACGCCAGAACGTGTTCCACGAACGTCTCCGTGTACTGGAAGGCTGCTTCGATGAGCGTCTCCCCATTCTCTTTGCGCACGACGAACGGTTCTGCGCCGAGGACTTTCTTCCCGCGGTTTAAGTGCGCCACATACGAGCGGACGCCGCCCTCAAAGTAGAAGCCATACGGGACGACCTGTCCGGGCTGCCGCTCGTCCGACACCGTCATCCGCGTGCCCGGCGTGAGGTACGCCTGCTGCCGGAGATGGGTGAGGATGCGGTCAAAGTCATACCGGATCTCCGGAAAGACCTCGGGGTCGGGTTGGAAGGTAATGGTGGTTCCATGCCCCGTGGAGCGCCCCTCGCGTTCCACTTTGCCGGTCGGCTTTCCCCGCTTATACTCCTGGACGAACTTCCCGCCGTCACGCTCCACCTCGGCTTTCATCCGGACCGAGAGCGCGTTCACGACCGACACGCCGACGCCGTGCAATCCCCCGGACACCTTGTACCCCCCGCCACCGAACTTCCCCCCCGCGTGGAGCATCGTGAGGACTGTTTCCAGTGCCGATTTCTTCGTCTGCTTGTGCGTCTCGACGGGAATTCCGCGGCCGTCGTCCGCGACCGAGACGACGTTCTCCGGGAGGAGCCGAACGGTGATGGTCTTCGCGTGCCCGGCCATGGCCTCGTCAACGGCGTTGTCCACGACCTCCCAGACGAGGTGGTGGAGCCCATCGAGGCCGGTGCTCCCAATGTACATCGCCGGCCGCTTCCGAACCGGCTCGAGGCCTTCCAGAACCTGAATCTGCTCCGCGGTGTACTCCGCGTCTTCCGGAGACGGTGAAGCCGTCGTGTGGGTACCCCGCGACGGCTTCTCGTCTTCAAGGGAAGCACGGGTCCCCCGCCTGGAGGAACGACGCTGCGCCATATTGTATGCAGTATAGCGCGTCAGGTTCAATTGTTCCAGCTGGCTCCCCACGAGAGAGCTTATTCGAACCGTAGGGATTTTCCTCCAAAACCCTTTAGCAAAGGCGCTGTTCAACCACGTCGTGTAAGCCCTATCATGCAGCCGACATTCGTGCGGCAATGCGCGTGCGAATGAGCGTCAGCTCCCGCCTCTGTCCATCGAACGTCGCGCGGAATCGATCGAGAAAACCGTGCCGGCCGAGAATCGCCACGGTCGGCCCACTGATGAATGCGACGGTCGCATCCCAGCGATGCGCTTGTCGCCCCTGTTCCAACTCGAGCGTCACGTCCCCAAAGATCCCTTGCACGGGCTGTCCGCCAACGCCTCGGAACACGCCCGCTCTTCGCGGATCAACGTCAATCCCGAGCGCCCCGATCAAGAAGTCTGGGAGCACTGTCTCGTCCGCTCCCGTGTCCACCAAGCCGACAATCGTTGTATCGCTCATGCCGCTGACCACCCGGAGGGGCACCATGGGACGGTAGACAACCCCGTCCGGGAACCACGGTGTCGGCTGGACTTCGTAGGGACGGTACGGGAACCTCATCCCGCCGCGTGACCGCCGATGAAGCGCTCGCCGGCGGGCGGCACCCATTCGTAGGCCACGTCCCTCACGCCGGCGCGGCGCGCCGCGTTGCGGGCTTCCTCGGGAGTCTTTCCCGACCCGATAATCTTCCTGCCGTCTCGGCTCCACGCGACCCACCGGCCACCGTATCGCCGGGGAACGACGGGGATCGCGGGAGAGCGTGTGATGGTCCGCGGCATTGCCATCGAAGTGTGCCACGGCGCGGCTGCTCCGCCAAGGGGCTTGCGGGTTTGCCCTCTGTTCCGCGCTCGTGCTGCCAGTGTGACGCGGTCCTCGCCCCTGTCCCCACTTCCGGTTTGTTTGCGCCGAAATCCGTCCGCTCGTGCTGTTCCCTCGGTGTTCCGTCGCTGTGGCTCCGCATCGTGGACGACGTGAGAACCGTGTTCCAGCGCACGACAGAGCACGTCTACATCCCGCTCCCGAAGTTGGTCGACGAACCAATCCAGCTACCGCTCTTCCACGCCGAACTCTTCTTCGAGGCTTGCGACGATGCGGCGGTGGAGATCGTTCACTTCCTTGTCGGTGAGCGTCCGCTCTGGCGAACCGTAGGTGATCCGAAGCGTGATGCTCCGACGGCCTTCGGGAAGCTCGGACCCCTCGTAGAGATCCACGAAGTCCACGTCCTGGACGAGCGGTGCCCCGACTCGGTCAATGGCCTCCATGAGCATATCCACGAGCACCGTCTCCGGCACAAGGAGTGAGAGATCGCGGAGCACGGGCGGGTACGGGAGGGGGGCTTGGTAGACCCGCTCGGCTTTCTCGAGCGTGAGAATCTCCGCGAGGTCGAGATCGAACGCGACCACGCTGCCCCGGATCCGGAGACGCTCGAGTACCTCGGGAGCAACGGTGCCAACGAATCCAACCTCCGCCTTCTGACCAACCTTCACCTCTGCACTGCGGCCGGGCTGCCAAAGAGAGATGAAGGTTCCCTCCGGACTCGGCTCGACATCGTCAAACCACACATCGGACAACCCACAAGTTATGAGCAGTTGCTCGACGGTTCCTTTCACTTCGTAGAAATCTTCCCGCTGCCGGTCAGACGCGACGTCGCCGCGCCGAACAAGCAGACCAGCCAGGCGGAGCGGTTCGCGCGCTTTCCAATTTTCCGTGCCCCGCGGCGCGCGCGTGCGCGGCCCGGGCAGGTAGACGCGCCCGACCTCGAAAAGGCGGAGGAGCGGGGTCTTCTTCGCTCCGGCCCACGCGTGGTGGAGGAGATTCGGAAGCAGAGAAATCCGCAGCCGAATCTGATCACGGTTGATGGGATTCACGATCTTCAGGTGCTCCACCTTCTCGAATCCGAGCGCGAGTGTCTCCTCCTCGATGCTGAACGAGTAGGAGAGCGTCTCCGTCCACCCGGCAGCCTTCAGCTGATCTTCAAGAATCCGAATTGCCCGAAGGTCGTCTGGCAAGGTAGCGGGGTTCAGCGGAGCACGGGGGAGACGCGCCGGAATCTTCTCGAGCCCTACGATGCGCCCGATCTCTTCCGCGATGTCCTCCGGGATGGCCAGATCGGCCCGGAAGAGCGGTGGGGTAACACGAAGGGTCTTCCCGACCACGGACACACGGCAGCCGAGTGCGGTCAGGATGGTTCGCTGGCGCGCACTCGAGACTTTTAAGCCCAGGAGCGCCTCGACCTCTGTGCCGGTAACCCGAATCGCCCGCGCCTTCATCGGTTGCGGGTACGCCTCGGCCATCGCGGTGGCGCGTGCTCCTGCCAGCTCTTGTAAGAGCGCCAGGACCCGTGCGGCGCCCGCCTCGACGTGCGCCGCCGTGCGCCCTTTTGCAAAGCGGTCGGAAGCGTCGGTCCGCAGGTTGAGCGCCTGCGATGCTTTGCGGACCGCCACTCGGTCGAAGAGACCCGCGGTGAGGACAATCACGGTCGTATCTGCATGCACGCTGCTCTCTTCCCCGCCCATGATGCCCGCGACATCAATGGGCTGATCGTCGGAGGTTAAGACGAGCACTCCCTTCGAGAGCGTGTGTGTCACACCGTCCAATGTTCGCACTGTCTCGCCGGAGCGACTAGGACGAACGCCGAGCGTTCGGCGAATCGCCCGCGCATCGAACGCATGCGTCGGTTGCCCCACCTCCCAGAGGACGTAGTTCGTGACATCCACGATGAGGTTCTGCGGACGGACGCCGACGGCCTGTAAGCGGCGCTGCATCCACGCCGGGGACGGGGCATTCCCACGCACTCCCTCAACGAGCACGGCAAGGAACCGCGGACAGAGCGCGGTGTTCTGGATCCGAAGCGCAAATGGCGGCTGCGCGCGCGTGAGCGACTTTTCGAGGTTCATGTCCGGCCACGAGACGGTACGACGGAGAATCGCGCCCAGCTCCCGCGCGACTCCGAGGTAACTGAGGCAGTCCGCTGCCCGGTTTGGGAGCACGTCGGCCTCGAGGAGCTCGCCGGAACCTTCCGATGCACCCACCGCCGTCTCGAAACTCTGTTCCGTAAGCAATTGGGCAACCGTTGCCGCGTCTTCGGGGAGACGGACGTACGAGCGCAACCACTCCAGTGAGAGACGCATGTCAGAACTGTTCAAGGAAGTTCGGATCGCCGCTCCAGAACAGACGGATGTCCGTCAGGCGGTAGCGAAGCATCGCAAGCCGATCGATGCTCCCGCCGAACGCAAAGCCTCGGTACCGCGTCGAGTCAACCGCGACGTTCTGCAAGACGACGGGGTGGATCATCCCCGCACCGAGAATCTCGACCCACCCGGTTCCTTTGCACACGCGGCAGTCACGGTGACTGCCGCGCCGGCTCAGACACGAGATATCCACCTCCACCCCCGGCTCGACGAACGGGAAGTACGACGGACGGAAGCGAATGTCCACACGCTGGTGCACGATGCGTTGGAGCGCTTCGCCGAGGACCCCCTTGAGATCCGCGAGCGACACCCCCTCGTCCACGTACAATCCCTCAAACTGGGAGAAGGTGGATTCGTGCGTCGCGTCCGTCGCTTCGTGTCGGAACACTCGTCCAGGAATCAGGATGCGAAAGGGCGGCGTTCGGTTCGCCATGACGCGGGCTTGGGCAGCCGAGGTGTGCGTGCGGAGGAGGCGGCCGTCGGTCAGCCAGAAGGTATCCATGAGGTCGCGCGCCGGGTGCTCCAGGGGAACGTTGAGAAGATCGAAGTTGTACCGGGGCTCTTCGACTTCGGGGCCGTCAAGAATCTCAAACCCCATACCGAGAAAGACCTCTTCGATATCCCGACGGACAATCGTCAGGGGGTGGAGATGGCCCAGCACCGGTTTGCGCCCTGGAACCGTCACGTCGAAGGGGCGTACGCCGCGCGCACGAAGTCGGGCGCGGGCCGCGAGATACTCCGCTTCTAACCCGCGGCGCAACGTGTTTGCCGCGGCACCGACGGGCCGCCGCTCATCGGACGGGAGATCTTTGACCGTTCTCAATAGCGTGGGGATCTTTCCCCGACGGGCGAGGTAGACATTCCGGAACTGCTCGAGTTCGGCAAGCGTCTGGACGCGGCTCAAGGCCGTGCGGGCTTCCGCCTGCAGGTCCGCAATACGCTGGAGGAGATCAGTCATCGCGCGTGAAGAACTTCTCATTCAGGCACGGCGTCACGCCCGCGTGTCAAGAGCACATCGAGCAGCACCGCGACCGCGACCACGAGGAGGACGTTCCACCACCGCAAGAACCGGAATCGCTGGAGGAGGAGTAACCCAGCCGCCGTACCCGAGAGCAGCATGCCTTGCCGGAAGGCCGGACCAATGTGCAGCGCCGGGAGCACACTGCTCATCCGCCACCGACCCACAATCCCGAGCATCGTCAACGTTCCGGTGAGAGCGAGGAAGAGCGCGCTGAAAAAGAAGAACTCGCCAAGGGAGTCCGCAGTCTCGGGCGGAACGGTGACGAAGATGAGGAGAAACGCCGCCCACGCGAAGGCTGTCCCCACCCCGAAGACCGCGAGAGAGGACCGGAGGGTCATGAGTACATGGTAGCGGGGACGCACGCGAAGCGTAAGCGCGCGCCGGTTGACTTCCCGATTGAGACGCGATACACAACAGTCCACTGCTCCTTCGTGAACCTTCACAACCTTCTTGAAAGGAATGTCCTATGCAGTACTCGCAAGCAGTCCTGGATGTTGCCAAAGAGTTTGTTTTTTCTTCGCTCGGTACTTCGTTCACCGCCGATGAAACGCGTGCTCTTCGACCGTTTTTTACGAATCTCGATCGTCGCGTGTTCTTCATGCACACGCTGCCGCCGAACATCGGAGCAACACTCCTCGCGATGTTCTCCCGCATGAAGAACCCCCGCGGCCTGCGCGGGGTCTGGGTGGAGAGCTTTCTGCCCCAGTTTCTGGCGACGCGTCTTTCTACCGTCGAACGGGAATTCGGCGGAGACGAAGTCGCGTTCCTCCGCGCTCAGAATATATCGAACCTCGGGAGCTTTCTCGCATCCAGCGAAGAAGCCCGTCAGGAGTTCGATCACTTCTTGGAGTGCTGCGGTGCGGATCCACAATACCTCCGAGAATTTGCGGAGTCGAAGAAGACCCGCAAGTTTCTCACCACGTGGCTCGACAAGTACGGACACAACTCTATCGCGCGGATGGCAAGCTTCTGGCTCTGCTTCGAGGGTGTCTCGCTTCTCGCCGCGAAGAGCATCGAGTGGACGCGTCCGGGTTCGGGCTACATCGAGCTCAGTACCCGGTACGTGGACATGTCCACGAAGGGCCGCTATCCCATCGAGCGTGAACTGGCGGCGGGATGGAGCGTGAATCCGGAAACGGTCGTCTCGTTTGCGGATGTCCTGTTCCGTCTCTACCAGGAACTCGTCGGACGGAACTTCACTGGTCCGTTCCCGACGTTCCTCCGTGAGCGGTATGGCGGTCTCTACCACAATACGCCGAAAGACCTCGAGACGGGCGTGATCGGGGAAACTTGCGACATCCTCGGGAATCTTCTCCCTGCATCTACGCTCACTTCTGTCGGCGTCTGCGTGAGCGGTGAGGCATTCCCGATGCTCTTGAAGCACCTCCTCCTTGACGAGACGCCGGAAAACCTCACCTTGGTCGAGCTTGTTCTCGAAGAGGCTGCGAAAATCGGCGCGCACCAGTTCGCTCGGCACTTCGAGCCGACCGCGTGGGACCGAGCGCACTGGCGGTACCTCTCGACGCGCGGATGGTTCGATACCGGGGCATCTGGAGAGAAAGGGCGGGTGCGCATCGAACATATTGGCCCCTTCTGGCGAGACAGCGTGGAGCACACACTCCTTCCCCTCTTCCCCAAGGAATCTCGTCCCTCGCCACCATTCGCTTACCTGATGGCCCACGAGCCGTTCACGACCGCACGGGACCCGTATGACAAACTTCCTGCGGAGTTCGAAGCGGTCAGCTTTCCCTTCCGGGGTCTCATGAGCTTCCGCGGCTGGCGTGACCTCCAACGCCAAGGCTTCTGCACGCACTTCCGTACCTACCTCACGCCCGACCTCGGTTTCTACCAGTACGACAAACCCGCACCGCCTGAACTTCCGACAGCCTTCGCGGAGGTTCACCGAAGCAACCGTGAGCTCGATATGCTCCTTCAGGGTCACGACGTGCCGGCGATGCTTCGGCAGTATTCGCTCGCACTCGGGAATATCGTTGGCTTTCACATCGTGGCAAACCTCCGCCAGTGGGAGTTCTGCACCTGGCAGCGGACAGGATGGAACGTCAACCACGAAGTGCGAAAGGTTTTTCTCGCGATCGAAGAGGGATTACGGGACCTCATCCCATGGTGGCGCCGTGTGTCACGCGCGAACACGACGCCAGCATACGTTTTCGCCCGCGGCGACGGCGCGATTCCGCTCCCGATCGAGTAAGCGTCATACCACCCTGGTTCCTGCTCATTGTTTTCCCGACCCGTCGTTCGCGACGGGTCTTTTTTTATGACATCGGTGAGAGGTAGGTCTGAACGAACCTCGACGGGTCTACCCAGTACTCAAGTTTCGTGCGGTCGTCATTCTCGCGACTATAGCCGGGGAGCACGTGATGTTCCCACGGACCGCGATAAATGGCGAAGTGGAGGTGCGGTTCCGGCCACCAGCCGTTCGAGCGAGTCCTGCCTTTTCCGACCGTGCCGAGCGTGTCTCCGCCTTGAACGCGGTTCCCGACGGCCACGCGGAAGTCCCCGAGATGACCATACACGGAATAAAACGGTTGACCGTCCGCCGCGTGCGTGTGGCCGAGGATCACCACGTGCCCCCAGTTCCCGCGGCGCCGAAACCAGCTCGCGTGGAGCTCCGCGTAGACCACGTCGCCATCACCAATCGCGCAGACCGGCGTTCCAGGCTCGGCAATGCAATCCTCACCGAGGTGACGTCCCCACGACTGCCCGCCGAACACCGCTTCGTCCAAGAACTTCCGTCCGGTGACGACGTATGAGGACAGGGGAAACTGGAGGCGTTCCGGTGTGGGATACACCATGTCAGGAGGTCACGAGTTGCTGGAGCGTGGTGAGACAGACGTCCTTCCCGTCGCTCAGCACCAGACATCCGCGCTGTGCTGTTTCCGGCGGTTGCTCCAATGAGCGGAGCAGGTGAGTGTGTGCCTGCTGGAAACACTCCGCACGAACATCCGCAGACGGAACCACGGCACAGAAGGGGTACGCATAGCGGCCATCCCACGTGTGGTCGGCCAGCGCGTAGACCGCCCCGCGAATGCACGCCGCGCGTTCATCCGGTGCAAGTTGTGTGCACAGGGGAACGAAGGCGACCGGTCCGCCTTGACGGACCCGAGGACTCACGTCCCGACCGAAACTCTGGAAACAGGAGAGCTGGGAGGAGCCCGCCGCTCGACACGCGGCAATGATGGCGTCCCAAGCCAGACCGTCTTCGAGCATCCAGCTGGTCTGCATGCCGTAGCAGGAATCGCGGTACTTCGGCGGAACGATCGAACACGGATAGTGGGGATCCCCTGCCCGGAGCATCCGCCGTTCTCGCTCGACGCCCGTGATGTTCTCCATAAACGCTCCACCAGCGCAGGAGTTCTGGTCCCAGTTGCCGGGGAGGACGTCGCAAATCTCGAGCGCGATCGGCAAGCGGTACCCGAGCGAGAAGACCACGGCGTGCCCGAGACCGTGCAAACACTGGAAGCGAATGTTCCGGCTGGTCGTCTGCAGCACTTCCGGGCCGCAGACCGTGGCGACCTTCGCGCGCAGCTCCTCGGGCGAGAAGTGCAGGGGCTCGTCCGTCAGCTTCTCCCCCCCTCGGAACACCCGCTCGACCATGCCGTGAAAGAATCCCGCGTGGCAGATGTTCGAACCCTCCCGGAAGCCATCGGCCACCGTCCCCCCGCGAGCGATCCAGAACCGCCCGAGAACATGCGCCATGTCATGGCAGTGCGCTCGGAACACCGGTCGTTCCTCCTGCAGTCGATCGAGCTCGGACAGCACGCCGCGCGGTCCCTGCGCCTGAAGCTGCCCCTCCAAGATCGGCTGGTAACACGTGACCCGCTCGCGAAAGCCGGGGGAGGACAGACACGCCTCGAGTGCCGAGAGGCCCGACCCTGACCCCACGGGAGACAGAGACGGTGGCATACGCCGAACCCCGTTCCACGCAAGGCCAAAGAGCACCACGACGGCCAGCGGGAGGCTGAACTTCCGAAGGAGAGAGACCACGATGCTCCTGTCCATCTGCTCGTCTTGGTCAGATCCCCGTCGCCTTACCTGGAATCTCTTGCCGCGGCACGCGCAGGGGAACGGTCGGTCCGACCCCGAGGGCGACGCCATGGCGGACGTGCCGCGCCTGTGCTTGGAGAAGAAGCTCCAGCGGCTTGACGCTCCGCCACTCGGACGGCACCTCTCGGAGCACGAGTCGCGCAAGCTTCACGGGCCGCGGATCGTCTATCCGCGTGATGGTCTCTCCGGTCGCCAACTCCTGATACGGATGAGCCACGGTCAGGGTTTGACGGTGGTAGGGATCATTGTACCCCTGCACGTGGAGCACCAAGAGCGCAGAGCGGAACTCTTTCCGATGGTCCTTCACGAACTGCCGCAGCTCTTCGACGGTGTCTTGGTTCACGGGCAGAAGCAGGGGCATCGCGCTTTTCAGGCTAATGATCGGTCGGGGAATCCCCGCCTCGGGAATAATCAGCCGAGAGAGGAACTCTCCGAGGGAGCGGCCGAAGTCTCGCAGACGATTCTCATGCTCATTCATGGTTCTCCCGCCACTCGGCGATCTCGGGCCACGTCTCGGGGCGCGCGAGTTCCTGGCGCAGCCGCTGCCAGCCCGGCTCTCCGACGACTTCCATCTCCGCAGGGTCAATGATCCATCCCGCCGCCTTCAGGTACACGAGGTACCCAATCTCGTCGGGCGTAAACCCCATGAGCCACGCGGCCATGGCATCCGCCGCCACCGGATCCAGGGAAGCCACGGCCCAGTTGAGCTCGACTTTTGTCCCGGACATCGGCCCGTTTCCCTCCATCGCCTCTCGACCGTCAATGATGGCGGCCTGTGCCGGGTGTTGCTGGTACCAGTCGGCGAGCGTTCGGTGTGCGGCCAGATACCCGCTGTGCACCTTGGGCCACCGCGCGTGAATGCCAAAGGGGCTGCGCGGCACCACCATACTGCCGACGACATGCGTCTTTAGGCTCAAGGAGACGGTGTAGTAGCTGTGCATCTTGGGAGGAACGATGAGGACCACGCAGTCGGACTCGAGAACCGTCTTGCTGGTGGGCATCGGCTGGCGCGCGAGATGTCGGTCGTAGGCGAACGTCTCGACGGTTTCATCGTCATTCAGATCAAGAAACCGCGCGTTCCCGCTGCGCCGGAGAGACTCGTACCCGAAGCGCTCAAACGCTTTTTTGGTATCGTGGTAGCTCGCGTCGCCGATGAGCACCTCGTCGCCGCGATGCAGCGAAATGATGTCGAGCACGGCACGCACGGCTTCGACGTGGGTACTCGCAAGTTGGTTTTTGTCGGAAACGAGATTCGGGTGAATGAAGAGCTGCCGCGCTGTTTTGATGCGCTCGACGTACGGATCACCGAGAAGCAGTTGCGCTTGCCGGATATTTTCTCGCCGATCGGTGCCGGAGACTACCGCCACGCGAGGTTTGGGAACACTGCTCGCCACACGGCGCAGTATACCATCAGAGACTCACCATTGATTTAACGCAAGCGTTGAAGGCTTCAATGCTCGCGTTGGCCCGCGCGACGAGCACTTGCTGCTCTTTCTGGAGTCGGTTGAAGGTTGCAATGAGTTCATTGACCTCGGTGGTACGCGCGACAAGCGTGTCTTCCAACGCGCGCATCGCCGTTTCTTTCGCGCGAGCTTCCTCATGCTTCTGCGCGCCTTCCCGCTGAAGCTGTTCGCCTCTCGTCCAGTGCGGCTCGGCTGCGCTGCGGTCTCCGGTTTCACGGTAGATCCGATTCCCTTCCTCAATTTCAGCGTTCCCTTCGGCAATCTTCGCGTTTCCTTCGCTCACAAGACGCGCGATGTCCGCCGCCAGCGCATCGCGCTCGCGCACCAGCTCCTCAACACGTGTCCGCTGTTCCCGGATGCGGGCGTCAAGTTTGTCGAGTTCGCCCTCCTGCCTCTCAACGCTCTTCAGGAGCGTATCATCCATGCCGGGACAGGCGGACTTCGGGAGCGCAAAGACTTGCACCGCCAGCCACGTCTCGCGCCCCTGAAAAGTCCCGCGGCGCACGGCCGCGCCAATCTCGGTAAAGCCTTTGTGAAGCATGTTCTCGCGATGACCCGGACTGTTCATCCAGGCATCCACGAGCGCTTGGTCGCTCGCAAAATTGCCGAGGGCGAGATTTTCTCCGACGCGGAGGTACGCGTAGCCGAGCCCGGACACGACCGTCGAAATTCCCCGTCCATCCGGATTGTCGTGCGCGAAGTACTGCCGTGCGAGCATGTCCGCGACTTTTCGCTCGGCAGCCGCCGTGAGCGTCGGGTGCTCTTGAAGTACCGAAAGGTCAGCGCGGGAACGCCGCGCGTTCGTTTCGCGCACCACGCCGTCTCGGGCGAGCATCGCGCCTGAGACTCCGAGTTCCGGAGCGCGGAGGGGCCCCGGAGTCGAGACCGGTGGAGACGCCGGCGTCGGCAACGCGCTGATCCGCTGCGGGACATCGGCGAGACGATTCTGCAGGCGCCATCTCACCCCTGCGCCGAGGACAAGCAAGAGCACGACGCCGAGAACAATCGCGAACCGGAGACGCACGGTTCTCTCATCATACAGGTTCCCTTCGCAGCGCTCCTGGAGGGATACGAACGCACCGATCACCGTGGTATGTTCATCTCCATGCGTCTTGCCCCCGCAACGTCTGCGTCCCTGGCCTTGGTAGGCGCAGGGGGCGCGCGGTTTCTCCGCAGGCACGGGGGTCTCTTCGTGGTTCTCGGTCTCGCCCTTGCCCACCGCATCGCGTTTTTCCGCTGGTGGAAAGCGTTTCCGGGCGGCGATACCTACAACTTCATTCTGATCGCGCAGGAACTGTTGAAAGGCTCGTACCCGGTCGCGGAAAAGCGACTGCCAGTGTACCCCGCGCTCATCGCGCTCGCCCACACGGTTTTCGACTGGGAAGGCGCGGCCATCGCGGTCGCGATGATTGCGTCCTTAGTAGCGATCGCGCTGCTTTATTTCCTCGGACGCACACTTGGACTTTCGAACGTCGCACTGGTTGTTGGTCTCGCTCCCTTCCAGGCCGTCGCGCCGTTCCTCTTTCAATCCGTGCGGGGATACGCCGATACGACGTTCATCGCGTTGTTCCTCGGCGCGCTGCTGGCGTTCCTCCGAACGCGAACGCGCCGCGGCGCGATCGGCACCGGAGTGCTCTTTGCCCTGGCGTCCCTCGCGCGTTTTGAAGGAGTCTTTCTCCTCGCACTCTTTCCGCTCTTGGCGCTGGTGTACTGGAAGCCACGCTCCCTGATGAAACCGGCGCTGGCGGCCGCGGTCGTCTGCTGGTTGCCGTTCGCTCTGCTCTTCACGCGCGTCGGACGGCCGCTGCTCCCCGTGGAATACTTTGCTGACGCGGAGGCCACGCCATTCGGTGTGACGACGCTCGCCGATTTCTCAAAGAACTACGCCGCCATCTGGACCAGCGTTGGCGTGGACCGCCTGTGGGGGGAGCCCCCGCGGATCCTTCGCGATATCGCGACGCTCGAGGCGCGCGCGTGGCCGGCGCGACTTCGCTCCTTCTTCACCGACCCGAAGGAATTCCCCAGTCTCCTGCTTCTTGCGGGCATCGTGTTCCTCGCACGCAGACACCTGCGGCGGTTCCTCCTGATTCTTCTGCCATTTCTGTTTCTTGCGGTTCCGATCGCCTGGTGGGGCGTGCGCCAGCGGTTCCTTGTGATGCTCTATCCTGTGCTGTTTCTGGTGCTTGCTGCCGGAGTCCAGGCAGCCATCCAGACCGTCCGACAAGTCAGCTTCCGCTGGCCACGCGCCTCGCGAGCAGCGCCGATGGTTGCGGGCGTACTCCTCCTCGGACTCTCGCTCGGACCGTGGACCGCGCACACGGCCGCCGAAGCCCGCGAAGTTCAACAGAAAAATCTTGGAACGGACTACGCATACTACCAAGCAATCCAGGCGGCGCGAGCGCTGCCCGGCACGATTGCCTTCGAACACCGCTCCAGTATTGTGCTGGCCCTTTTTGGAGAGAAAGATGAAGGCCGAGCCGTCTTTGCGGAAACACATCTGAACACTCCGAGCGGTCAGGAGCAATGGCAAGAACTCCAGCGGTGGGACGTGCGGTATATCGTCATCCGTGGAACCATAAGCGAGGCGTTTCCCGTTCTCGTCGATCCGAGATTCGCGGATCAATTCTTGGCACTCGGCACGTTCGAGTACCCGCAGGCGCGGAAGAAAGAACCCAGCCGCGCAACGATTTACGAAGTGCGCGACCGCTTTTGAACTCTGGCGGGCCGGACGGGATTTGAACCCGTGGTCTCCTCCTTGACAAGGAGGCGTCTTGAACCAGGCTAGACGACCGGCCCGGACATTACTACGAGGCCTCGCTCGAATTTCTCTCGCTTTCGGAGAAGGCAGGGAACAGCATAAGTCGGATACATCAATTTGTATAGGCGGAACGAATCGTGCATCCCGTACTGAAGACGAAAATTTTTCCCGTGGTGTCCCAGTGATCCCGGACCGATTTCCCCGAGCAGGAGAGCAGACTGCAAACCCTTGAGGAAATACTCGCTGCCGCTGATGAACCGTGCGAACAGGACTTGTGCTTTGCTTTTCCGGTTCTTTCGCGCATAGGTGCCGAAGGACAAACACCCATCACCGTCAAAATATCCTCGGACGAAGTGCGATAACACGGAAAGGGGAACAAGCGGAAAGGACACCGTGAGGCTCTTAGCGGGAGAAAATCCGAGATCACTGAGTGTTTCAAAAATCTTCCGACTTCCAACCTGCAGCGTGTATCGGGTCTTCCAGTTTTTATTCTTTGGCCGGTAAACCTCGATGCTGTTCAAGGTGCCGATCAGCGACCGGACCAGACGGACAAGTTCCTCATCAGTGGAGACGAAGCCGACATAATGTGACCCGCGTGGATTGCGGTACATATAACCATCGGCGGCAAAATACCCGAGGACATACGCCATTTCCGGCGTCCAGGTTTGGAAAAAGGTTTCAACAGGACGTGAAGAGAGTCGCATAGTTCTACGTTACTCCAATGGTAGGGCCGACGGCGGGGTATCGTCGCAACGCGGAATACGGGAATTCCGTCCGCTGCGTTTCACTTCAAATCTGTCTCATGGTAGCCCACGTTACCAGAAAATTGAACTCGATTCTACGCTCGATGGAGCGAATGTGGCGGTTCAGAGAAAGATTAATGTCAGGCACATACGCGCTGGCCTACAATAACGCGTAGATAAAAAAACCGCCTCTGCTTCTTGCTTTGGCGGTGTATGATCAGATTGCATCACAGTACTCAACCTGCTGATCCTTGAACTGATCGCAGATCAGTTGAGGGTTGTCAGCCACGAAAGCGTAGAGACGATCCACTGCTTCATGCCAGGCGGGCTTGATCGTCATACTCTTGGCTTTGAGACCTTTGCTGATCATTCCCTCGACACTCACTGATCCTAGTGGCGTGTAAGGCGCACGGTAGGCAGCATCGAGCTTAGTGGGATCAGCTTTCGCTCGCCAGACCGCTCGTCGCGCGGTTTCGACAAGGAGATACTGGATAACCTCCTCTTTACTACTGCCAGGAACAGGATCAACGTCTACTGCTTCTGAGAAAGCGTCGAAAATCTCAGCTGGCCAGTTCATTGTTTCTCCTCTTCGGTAGCTGGCTTGGGTTCGGGCGGAAGCAGAGCGAAGCTGACATTAAGCACCGTGCCAGGGGCAAACTGTGTACACTCCCTAAACTGATCCTCTGTTAGCTCAACCGTGAGATTGTACAGCGGACAGTTGGTTGGTGAAGGGTGGATTCCATCCGTGCCGTCATCCGAGTAGGCGTAGAGGTGGTAATGGATCTCCTGCCTCAAGGCATCGTGGGGCGCGCCGACGTTGTACTCGGGTGTCCACTTTTCATCGCGTCTGATCTGACTGATGAGTATATCGTCAGACTGAACGTCTTGCCTATCAGGGAACGACCATTCATCGCCTTTACGACCGCCAGTGTTCCGTTTGAGAACACGAGGCCTCAGCGTACAGCGCAGTTTGCGGTTCACCAGATCAAGGGAAGGTGAAATGCCATGCCGTTCGCACGTTTCCTTGTCGAACACTAGCTCGCCTGCGTCTTTGGGAAAGCCGTCAGTGACGGTTTCCAGCAGAAACCGGAAGGGGGCATTTGAGAAGTGCGTGCCGTGCACTTCACGGATACGGTAGTCTTGGACAAGCTGCATAAGGGTTCTCCTCTCGCTTGTTTGAGGTATGTGGTTGGCAAAAGAACGACCAGGTAACTCTTTTTTAGCACTTCCCGAAGCGAAAATCTACGTTGGTAGACGTAATGAGAACTCATTGGAACAGGTTATGCAAGGAGTTAGCCGATTTGAAGGACATCTTTAGTGGCGTTGGTACGCTGAAGCCTGCCCCTCAACTCTCATAGTGCCGCACCCATCTGGAGTTTGAAAGTGGTTTGGAACCACCCCCTATGGTGGGGGTACCCTCCCCCCAACGGGGGTAGCCTCTTGCGTTTTAGGGTAGCCATCCAAAAACAAAACTCCTTGCTTTATTGAATGACCACGCCATACTATGACAGTAGGATAAAAACAGACCGATAAAACACACGTTCTTTCACAGGAGAATACAAATGAGTGGCCAACTTCACGCCAACCTGCGTCCGTATCTCGTTTTGGCAGGAAGGGAGAACTTCGCTCAGGTCGCGGAACGTTTGGAAGAAAAGAGTCGCCAGGCAACGCCGCAAGGCTATAGTGCTGCGATAGTAGTTGCTGAAGATGGAGCACCAGAACGGTGCGAACATCTTCTCGCTAACCCCTGCGAAAATGTTTTGCTCGCGATTGAGCAGAAAGACAAAACCTTCTACCACTTCTGCTACTACGCACTGCGACGGCACGACGGTGTTGTCCTAGACACCCGCGACACACTGCCCGCCTTTGAGATGGAGTCCGAACAGTATCGTGTATGGCAGGATGCCTGTGTTGCGCTTTTCACTGGCGACAAGGCACTTCACACAGCACTGGCTGCCGCTCTGCGGCTGCACCGCAGCCTCCAACGCCACAATGAAGAGAACATACACGACTGGACTGAACGCCTGCACGCACGGGTGAGTATTAGTACCACTCTGACCACTGCGCTGAAAGACCTCCCCTTCGCCTGGCGAGCCGAGACAGTGGTTGATGCTGATACGCTGCACACTGTGCCGCGTGAGCACCTGGAACTACTCCTAGCAGCAGGTCTCCGCGCGGGGCCACCCGCTGCAGAGCACGTTGACTACGATGCGGCGAAAAAGATTCTTGAGAAGTACATGAGCCGCCAACCCTCAACCACAGGAGAATAAACCGTGAGCATCCTGGAAAAGTACCTGAAGACGAACTTTCCTCATGACCGCCTGCCGACGATTGAAGAGTGTGTGGCGGCCATTGAATACCCCGAAGCCGCCGAAGAGTGGGTAAAGGAGTACCTTCGCCTACGACCTGAATATGAGCAGTACCTTCGGTCGCTTCTCGAACTAACTCAAGGATGACTTCTGCTCTCCTTGATAGGCACGCCTCGATTATTCGAGACACGGCCTTTTTTCTTTGGTAGCTGGGGTGGGGATCGAACCCACGACCTTCGCCTTATGAGTGCGATGCTCTGCCACTGAGCTACCCAGCCCAGCCGGAAGGAGTGTACGGAAGATGCATTGCCGACGCAACGTGTTGGTCCGCACAACGCAGAGGCCGCTGTCTGACAAGCGGCCTCCCGTCCGCCTGGTTCGGCGCCTCTGCTCTGCAATCCCCACAAGGAAATGATCCCCAGGTCCTTGGGATCATTTCCTGCTGGTGGCCGGGGCGGGATTTGAACCCGCGATCTCCAGGTTATGGGCCTGGCGAGATGCCACTTCTCCACCCGGCGTCGGTTGTTCTGTGGTCCAAGGGGCATACCCCAGGGACAGATCGAGCATAGCGCACAGGGCGGGTCCGGACAAGCCCCCCTTAGGCGAGCAGCTATACTGACACTCATGGCCAGTCCCGCATCGCGCCCGCGACCGCTCGTTCTCATGATTCTTGATGGGTTTGGGATTTCCTTCTTTCAGGAGGGAAACGCGGTCCTCGCGGCGCAAATGACGAACCTCCAGAACTACCTCCGCACTTACCCCTGCGCGGCAATTCGCGCTGCGGGCATCGAGGTTGGGTTGCCCTGGGGAGAGGTGGGCAATTCCGAAGTCGGCCACAAGAACATCGGCTCCGGACGCGTGATCTACCAGCCGCTCCCGCAGATCACCCTTGCCATCCAAGACCGCACGTTCTTTCAGAACGTGGCATTCCAGGAGGCCTCCGCGCACGTGAAGGAGCGACCGGGTTCGGTGCTCCACCTCATGGGGTGCGTCTCCCCCGGGGGTGTCCACAGTCACCTCCAGCATCTCCTGGCCCTTCTCGAATTCGCCGCCCAGCAGGGGATCGGGAAGCAGACGTTCATCCATGCCTTCCTCGATGGGCGCGATGCGCCGCCGGTGAGTGCGGGACAGTACTTGGTCGACGTGGATAAGACGATTCGCCGGACGGGGGCGGGGCGCATCGCGACGCTCATCGGGCGGTACTACGCGATGGATCGCAATAACAATTGGGACCGCACCCGCGCCGCCTACGATCTTCTCGTCTCGGGGACCGGCACCCCGTACCGGTCCTGGCAGGAGGCGCTGGAGGCTGCGTACGAGAGTCGCAAAACGGACGAAATTGTCCCGCCCTCGGTCATCACAGACAACGGGCCTGTGCGTACCATCCGCGATGGTGATGCGATTCTGTTCTTTAACTTCCGCCCCGACCGCGCGCGCCAGCTGACGCATGCGTTCGTGGCGAAGAACTTCGGTAGGTTCAAGGCGGTGCCGTTCGCCGACCTTGCCTTCATCACCATGGCAGAGTACGAGAAGGGTCTCCCGGTCACCGTCGCCTTCCCCGAAGAGTGGATGGATATGCCGGTCGGCCGCGTGATTGCCGACCACGGACTCCGCCAGCTCCGCGTTGCGGAAACGGAGAAGTACGCCCACGTGACGTACTATTTCAACAGCGGGCGCGAGCTGCCCTTCCCGAACGAGGACCGGATCCTCGTCCCCTCGCCGAACGTGAAAGAGTATGTGGAAACACCCCGCATGAGCGCCGAAGCGATCACCGACCAGGTGGTCGGGGAAATCGCGAAGGGGAAGTACGACGTCATCGTCATGAACTACGCGAACCCGGACATGCTCGGGCACACAGGAAACTTTGAGGCAGCGGTGGAAGCGCTCCGATTCCTCGACACGCAACTCCCGCGGGTGGTCAGCGCCGCGCTTTCGGCGGGCGGTGCTGTGCTCCTCACCTGCGACCACGGGAACGCGGAGGAAATGCGGAACCCGCAGACCGGAGCGGTCGTGACCGACCACTCTGTCAATCCGGTCCCCCTCGCCTACCTCGCGTCGCAGAATCAGCAGAATCCGCCGAAAACCGACGAGGCGCTTTTCCGGATTCTTGGTACGCCGATCGGTGTACTGGCGGACGTTGGCCCGACCGTCGTGGAAATTCTTGGTCTTCCCAAACCCCCGGAGATGACGGCGCAGAGTCTCCTCGCCAGTCTGCTCTGACCACAGGATTTTGGAAGATCAGATCGCCTGCGCCCCGGCCATGCTTCCGGGCTCCAGGTCCACGTTCAGGCGGACGGCACTCGTTCTTCCACGGCCGATGCGGAGGAGATCGCTCGTGTAGGGAGTGTAGGCGGCGTGAGCCACCTGCAGGCGGTACCGCCCGGGCGGGGGCATCAAGAGGAAGCTTCCGCGAGACGAGGTGACGCGGGTCTCCACGAGGCGCCGCGTCTTCATATCCATGAGGCGGACGACGGCAAGACCCACACGGCTGCGCGTCACAGCGTCGCGGACGCGTCCGAGGGCGCGGCGGGCGACGCGGGAGAGGAGAAGCTCAAAGGTGAGGAAGACACCGTAGAGAATCTCGTAGCTCACGAGGAGAGGGGTGGGATTCAGCACGAGAGCGACAGAATTGATTGCGGCACCGGTGAGAAGGACGGGAAGAGCGAGACGAGCCTGAAGGACCCGAAGGCGCTCCAGGAAGGAACGGAAGGCGCCCCGGAGGACTTGGCGTCGGACCCGGGTGGGTCTCATACCGATGACGAGGGAAAGCGCGGGCACCATCTGCTCCTCGTCTTCCACCCGGAGGAACCCGCCCGTGTAGAGTCGCTCTTCCGGAAAAAGCACGACGCCTTCTGGCGCGCTCGTGAACGCGAAGTCGGTGTGCTGCATGGAGAGCTGATAGGAACCGCGAGGAAGGAGCGCTCCAAAGGTGCCGTCGCTCCGGGAAGAGACGGTCTCCCGCGGCTTTCCTGACATATCGAGGATCGTGACGACGGCGCCCGCCACCGGAAGGTTCGTGCGCTCCTCGACGATCCGACCCCAAGACCGGCGGGGACGATGCAAGGCAAGAAAAGGGAAGAGCGATTGGGGGAGGCTGACGAAGCCCCCGGGAAGAGCGGCAGCAGCAAGAAGCGCGGTACTCGCGGCAGTGAGCGTCGCCGCCACGACGGCGACGAACGCCGCAACGTTGAGCATAGGCCGCCTGCCAGGACCGAGAGCAGTGATCACCGAAGACGCGGTGAACGGCGCCGTGGCGAACGGCCCCGGAAGAGGTTGGGGAGGCCCGACGCCGACCGGTGGCGGCACGATGCCGTCTGGCGGTGGGGGCCCGCCAATCGGCGGTGGCGGAGGACCCCCGATAGGCGGGGGCGGACCACCAATCGGTGGGGGCGGTGGCGGCCCACCGATGGGTGGAGGTGGTGGAGGCGGGGGCGGTGGAGGTGGCGGGGGAGGCGGTGGTGGAGGCGGGGGCGGTGGAGGTGGCGGGGGCGGCGGTGGACCGCCATTCTCCGGAGTTGCCGTTGCACTCACCGGTCCGAGATCCTGCGAAAATCTGGTTAAGGTGAGGACAGACCCGGCAACAGAAACAACAGCGATCAGCAGAACCGCCAAAAAGAATGCGTCGCTCGCTTCTCGCCACGTATGCACGGGGTCCGATCGGTTCATGCCGCCGGTGCGCGGGGTCCGCGACGCTCATGACGATCTGCTGCCCAGAGCGGCACGGGCGTGCTTCCGTCCCCCTGATAGAGAAAGGCAGATCGCCGCACGGTGGTACACGGAACATACCACACCGGGGCGCTGGGCCAAAACGGCATCACGGATCTTTCTTCCCCTCCGTCTCCGATCTCCTCCGCTCATACGCAGCGCCGACACGGAAGAGCAGATCTTCGCGGCCGAGGGGTGCAATGATTTGGAGCCCGACGGGGAGCCCGTCCACCGAACCACAGGGCACCACCAGGGCGGGGGCGCCCGCGACATTCATCGGAACGGAGAGAATATCCGATGCGTACATCCGGAGAGGATCTTGAAGCTTCTCGCCGATTCGGAATGCGACTTCGGGCGTGGCGGGAGAAAGGAGAATGTCCACGGTCTCAAACGCCTGTGCGTACTCTCGCGCAATCGCTTGCCGTACTGCCGCGGCTTTTCGGTAGTACTGGTCGGCGTATCCGGCGGACAGGGCAAAGGTGCCCAGGAGAATGCGCCGCTTCACTTCGGCACCGAATCCCGTTCCCCGCGTCCGCCGGTACACGTCATCGAGCGTTCTCCCCGGCACGCGACGGCCAAAGCGAACACCGTCATATCGGGCGAGGTTCGTGCTCGCCTCCGCGGTGGCAAGAATGTAGTACACCGCGAGCGCCACGCCGGTGAGTGGCAGGGAAACCTCTCTCACCTCGGCGCCGAGACCGGCCAGCACCCCAAGGGCGTGACGGACAGTCCGAGCAACGTTTGGATCGACTCCTTCTTCGGCGAAGTACTCCTCGGGAACGCCGAGACGGAGCCCCTGGACCCCTGCCTCGAGCGCAGCGCGGACGGAGGGAACAGATCCTGGGAGCGTCGTTCCGTCCCTGGGGTCCTCTCCGGCAATCGCTTCGTAGACGATGGCGGCATCCTCCACCGTCCGGGTGAGTGGTCCGGCCTGGTCAAACGAACTCGCGAACGCAATCATCCCGTATCGGCTCACTCGCCCGTATGTTGGCTTGAGTCCCACGACGCCGCAGAAGCTCGCGGGTTGACGGATGGACCCACCCGTGTCGGTCCCGAGAGCGTACGGCACGAGGTTCGCAGCGACGGCAGCGGCACTGCCACCCGACGACCCTCCCGGAACCAAGGCCTCGTCATACGGGTTCCGGGTCGGCCCAAACGCCGAGTGCTCCGTGCTTGAGCCCATCGCAAACTCGTCGAGATTTGTTTTCCCAACAATGACCGCGTCGTGATCCTTCAGCCGTTCGATGACTGTGGCGTCGTAGGGCGGCACGAAGCCGTCGAGGACCCGGGAGCCCGCAGTGGCCGGGAGCCCCGCCACGCAGATCATGTCTTTAATGGCGCACGGAATACCCGCGAGGAGCGGAAGTTCTTCGCGTCCCGCCTGAAACTCCTCATCCGCACGCCGCGCCGCAGCCCGCGCGGTGTCCTCCGCGACGTGGAGAAAGCTGTGGAGCGTCTCGTCCTTGTCCCGAATCGCGGCGAGCGATTGATCGAGGAGCCCCTCCGCAGTCGTCTCGCGCCGGAGGAGCCGCTCATGAAGGTCGCGGATAACGGACGGCATAGCCTTAAAGCACCGGCGGAACACGTACGTGCCGCTGTTCCGTCTCCGGGGAGCAGTGAAGTAACGCGTCGGCGAGAGGTGACGACGTGACCGCGTCGTCGCGCAGCACCTGACGCACGCCACTGATCGTGGCGGTCAGGGGTTCGGCGGGAGCCTGGACCTTTTGTACCTGATCGACGTACTCGACAATCCTCTGGAATTCCAAGGACAAGCGTTTCTCCTCGTCATCGGTCAGTGCCAACCGCGCCAAATCCGCAATCTGCGGAACGAGCGAACGTGGCTGACTGCCGGCACCCATGACGTCCTCTACTTTGGCATAGCGTGGGCCGCGCGACCAGAGCGCGCGGCTGTGCCCCGTCTTTTGGGTAACCACGTCCTACGAGTGCTTCTGGACCAGTTGGGCGAACGCGTCGGCGTCCATGGTCGGAATACGCAAGGTCTGCGCTTTCTGGAGCTTGCTCCCTGCCTCTTCGCCCACCACGAGGAGACTGGTACCTTTTCCCGCCGAGTCGCTCACCTTCCCCCCGAGCCTCCGGACAGCCTCCCACACTTCTTCCCGACTCATCCCGGGCACGCTCCCGGTCACGACCACCGTCTTCCCATGGAATGGCCCCTTCTCCGTCTTTGGCGGATTCACCATCGTCACTCCGATCTTCCGGAATTTCCCGAGGAGCACCCTTGTCCGGGAGTCGGCAAAGTAGTCCGCAATGCTGCGTGCCACGATGTCCCCCACCCCTTCGACTGCGTTGATCTCATCGAACGACGCGCGTCGCAGATGGTCGAGATGTCCGAACGCCTGCGCGAGATCCTCCGCGGTGATGCTGCCCACGTGCCGGATGCCGAGGGCGTAGAGAAATCGGCCGAGCGGCAGCCGCTTCCGCGCCGCAATGGAGGCAATCACGTTGCCGGCCGACTTCTCCGCGTAGCGTTCCAGCACGGCGAGATCGCCTTCTTTCAGCGCGTAGAGATCCGCAGCATCCCGGATGAGCCCTTCGTCGAGGATCTTTCGAATGAGTTTTGGCCCCACGCCCTCGATGTCTGCGGCGGCGCGGGAGACGAAGTGGCGAATCGTGCGCTCCTGCTGCGCGGCGCAGGTCCTGCTGGTGCAGCGGTGAACCGCCCCTCCTTCTTCCTTCGCGACCTCCGAGCTGCAGACCGGACAGACGGCGGGCATGCGGAAGATCGTCGCGCCCGTCGGCCGCAGGCGCTTCAGCACATTGACGACCTCCGGAATCACATCACCGGCGCGCTGGATGACGACGGTATCCCCCACGCGAATATCCTTCCGATGCACCTCCTGCTCGTTGTGGAGCGTCGCCCGAGAGACCGTCGTCCCGCCGAGGGGGACCGGTTTCAAGACGGCGACGGGCGTGAGCGCGCCGGTCCGCCCCACCTGCACGCGAATCTCTTCGACGATGGTGGTGGCCTGTCGCGCTGCGAACTTGTACGCCACGGCACCGCGGGGCGTCTTCCCGACGACGCCGAGTCGCGCGAAGAGCTCGTTATCGTCCACGAGCACCACGATGCCGTCAATCTCATACGGGAGATGGTCGCGCCTGCGCTCCCAGCGCCGATGGTACCGCTGAACTGCGGCTGCGCTGGGTGCGACCTCCGCGTGCGGATTCGTCGGGAAGCCGAACGATTTCAGCGCGGCGTGCTCCTCGTGATGCGTTCGGAAGGAGGGTCCGTCGGCGATATCGTATGCGGAGAATCGAAGATCCCGAGAGGCCGTGATTGTGGGATCGAGCTGCCGCACGCTCCCGGCAGTGACGTTCCGAGGGTTTGCGTAGAGTTTTCCTCCGCTCTTCTTCTGCCGCGCGTTGAGCGCCGTGAAGGCCTTCTTCGTCATATAGATCTCACCGCGGACTTCCAAGCGTTTCGGCGGGTTGCCGCGGAGCCGAAGCGGAATGCTTTCGATCGTCTTCAAGTTCTCGGTGACATCCTCGCCGGTCCGCCCGTCCCCCCGCGTGGCGCCTTGGACGAAGAACCCATCTTCGTAGTGGAGAGTGACCGCCAGTCCGTCCACTTTGAGCTCGCACATGTACGAGAGGCGCCTCCCGCTCGAAGCGACCTTGCGGTTGCGCTCCTCCCACGCAGCGAACTCCTCACGAGAAAAGACGTCCTCGAGCGAGAGGAGGGGAACCCGATGGTGTACCTCTTTAAACTCTTTCCGGGGCTCTCCGCCGACCCGCTGCGTGGGGGAATCGGGCGTAATCAGATCCCGAAACTGCTGCTCGAGCTGGAAGAGCTCGTGCTTCAAACTATCGAGCGCCGCGTCGGAAATCTCCTGCCGGTCGAGGACATGGTAAAGGTACCGGTGGTGATCAATTTCCTTCCGTAGCTTCTCGATCCGCTTCTTCGCCTGTTCCTTGGTCATGCAAGGGGTAGTGTACCAAGGTTCCTCGCCCGCACGGTGGCGGGCGACCTCACCGACGGCAGGGGTTCGTGAGCCGGGTCGGATCGAAGCTGTCGCTCGTGACCCGGCGCCGGACGGTTCCGCCCCGTACCTTGCCGACCGCCTCTATGCAGAGGGCGCGCGCCCCTGTCTGGAGATCGCCCACCCTCGGGCAGGAACCGTTATCCGCTTGGACGACCAGCTGATACGCGGCAGTACCGACGGCCGCGTTATCCACTGCGGTGCACATCGGGGCATTCGGGTCACTCCATCGGTAGTCCGTCATGCCGCGCTCAATCCCGGTATCCGCAGCGTACAGCGCTTGCGAACTCACGACGATATTCCCAGCACTTCGAAGATTCCCGACGGACAACACGGTGAGCGCCGTTGCTCCGAGGAGCAAGACGGAGAGAATGAGGAACATGAGGATCACCGAGGTATCCCCGCGGACAGGGTGGAGAAACTTCCGCTTAGAGTGCGGGGGCATATTGGCGAGACGTTAAGGTCGTTTGCAGTTGGAGGCACTGGCGATCGTCATCAATACTCTTGGGACACACGCGCACGCGGACGGTCACCCGTCCCTGCTCTCCGGTGAGGAGAGGGACCTGCGGAGCAGTTCCAAGGTCCACGCCCGGCGTCCGAACGGTGAATTCCAAGGAGCGGATGTCCACCGCCGAGGAGGTGATCGGGAGAGTGACATCCGGAGGAATGGCCCGCCGCGTGATGCGGGTGCCGGAGAGCTGGTAGGCGATGAGCACACCGTTCTGATTCTTGAAACTGAAGTTCGATCCGGAACCGGAGAAGGTATTCGAGAATCCGGTACGCACTTCCCGCTCCAGCACTTCCACGGCGTTCTGCGCTTCCCCGAGAAGGGTAGTCTGCGTAAACCCTCTCCGCTGCTGGCGCGTGAACGTGGTAAAGATCCCCGCTACCGCGCCCATGAGGATAAGAAAAATGGTGACGGCGATGAGCGCCTCAACAAAGGTGAATCCGTTGCGCCGATCGCCCAGGGTGTTCATCGGAAGTTCATCCAGGGGTACAAGTCCTCGCGGAGCTCAACGCAGTGACGGCCCGGCGTGCAGTCCGCCTCCATCCGCACGTCCCACACGACGATCACGCGGGCGACGAACGGCTGCGGAGGCCGCGACGCCGGCGAGGGGTTCGGCACAAAGACGGAGGGCTCCCCGCATCCCCCCTCGGGTGACGCGATGATCACCCAACGCCGGAACGGCGTTGGCGTGCCGCCGCCGTGGTGGTACCTCGTCCCGACGAGCGACAGGCGTGTCCCCTCGCTCCCGGCCGACGCGGGAACGAGTTGGAGATTATCCGCATCAATGCGGAAGGTCCCGTTACAGATCGCGCCGGGTCCAGAGGCCTGTCCCCGCCAGTAGATCTCGCACCGACCGGTCGTCGGACAGCGCGGGGTGGACAGCCAGTTATTATCCCGGATGGCGCGCACGAGCTCGACGCCTTCCCGTGCGAGCATCGTCGCCAACATCCGCTCCTTCGTGGCGCGCGCGGCTTGTCCGGTGCGCTGGGCCGTGAGCGCCAAGCCGGACACGACGAGCACAATGAAGAGCGCGGAGATGAGGACGCCAAGGAGCGTGAAGCCGCTCGGGCGAACGAAATCTCGGGTACGGGACGAATGTCCGCTCATGGGGGGCAACTTCCGGTATGCACCTCGACGCCCCCGAGACTCGTCACGCACACCCACCACCGCGGGACTCCCGTCGTGTGCTCGAGAGCGATCGCGGCCGCGGTCGCGGTGAGCGTCGGAGGGGTGTACGCGAACCGGACTTCCTGCTCGGTGACGGGAAACACGGCGCCTGCGGGGAGGACGGACCGGACCTCCGTTCCTCCACCCACGGCCCGGCGGACGTATTCGCTCTTCCGGCCGGACGGGCCAAAGATCACCAAGTACCGAGAGCAGTCGACATTCGCAGGGTCGCAGTTCGCGGCCTTCACCCCGTTCAAGGCGAGCCCGCCGGTCTCGCGGAGGAAGCCCGCGATCTGCTGGGCGGAACTCCGGACAATGGCGTTTCTCCGCCCGGCCGCAGCGCCGAGGAGGATGATCGTCGAAACCAGCGCGAGGATAAATGCACTCACGAGGACCTCGAGAAAGGTGAACCCCGTTACAAGCCTGTCAGGAACATCCGAAGGCTTGGCACCGCTCACCGTGTTGGGCCGACCCACCCCTCGGAAGACTCGTGAAGGAACATCTCTCCGAGATGTTCCTTCAAGGGCTTGTAACGGGGTGAACCCCGCGGGATCCTGGAGTTTCCGTGTCATGTCCGGGTGCGTCCTCCGACGTATTCTAGGTCAAAACCCCGCGAGACGGAAAAAGATTTCCGGGAGCTCTCGAACCACGAGGAGAAGCGCCGTGGCCCCCGCGAGGAACGGCCCGAACGGGATGCGGCTTTTCAACGTTGCGCGCTTGGAGAGCAGAAGCAGGCCAGCCACGAGACCGCCGGCAACAAACGCGACCAAGAGGGCGGCGAGGAGCCCCTGCAGACCAAGCGTGAGCCCCATCGCGCCGGCCAGCTTCGCGTCGCCCAGGCCCATGGCGGTGGTGGGGGCACGGTCGGCGCCGTTGATCGCGCGGCGCCACGGGAGCAGAGCCAGAAGACCGATGAGAAAAAGCCCGACAGACCCGCCGAGCACCGCGTCCGGAAACGGAGGATGCTGGAGCGCCAGACTGCGGAGGGCACCGACGACCGCCGTCGCCGCAACGAGGGAATCGGGCAACTGCAAGGTGCGGAGATCGATGACCGTCAGCGCGAGAAGCAGGGCCAGAAGCATCCACCGAGAGAGCTGATCGACGAGGGACGGATTCGGAGAGAGGGCGACGGCGAGGATGAAGAGCACTGGTGTCGCAACCTCCACCGCCAGGTGCCACCAAGGAATCGGGGCTCCGCAGTGGCGACAATGACCGCGCGATGTCAGGAAGCTGAAGAGGGGAACCAGGTCGCGCGGCGTCAGCCGCATCCCGCACCGCGCACAACGCGATCTCCCCCGGAGGAACTGTTCCTCCAAGGGGAGACGCTCAATGACGGTGGTGAGGAAACTGCCGACGATGGCGCCAGCAAGCAATGCGCCGATACGCCACATGGAATCAGCAGTGGAAACGTCGCTTCAGGGCGTACAGACGCCTGCGCCGCAGGCGGCAGACGCCGATCCGACCGTCGGACTTATGTTCCCTTCACCGTCGCGGCAGAACTTCTTGTTGGCGGTTCCGGTCTTCGCGTTCAGCGTCACGAGCAAGCAGACCTTGCTGTTACCGGTCGGCAAGGAAAGGGTGATCCCACCGTCCGAAGCGCCACCGATCCCGTCAATCCGCTGGGTGTCCGCGTGCAATCGAGCAATGGCACCGGCTTCTTCCGTAACATTTGAGTCATCCACCTTGCAGTTCCGGTAATCGCCGTCCACGTCATTGCGGAGCGTGCAGACAGTGAAGGCCTGTTCCAAGTTCGAGACGATGCGGGCATCGCGTGCCCGCGAGCGGGCGGCGTTCAAGGCGACCAGAATCAGCGTCGCGAGAATCCCGATGATCGCAATGACCACGAGGAGTTCGATGAGGGTGAATCCGCGCTGGAGACGAAAATGCCTGATGTTCATCCGCGCTCACCCCCTTTCCTTAAGACCATCGGCCGTCAGACGCATGTGTTGGCTGTTGGTATGTGCCAGAGAGTATACCATACGCTGACTGCCGATCAGGTAATGACTTGGACAAGCCCGTAGAGCGGGAGAAGGACAGCGGCGAGAAGGAACGCCACCCCAACGCCGATCACGACAATGACCACCGGTTCAATGAGCGCCGTCAGGTTGCCGAGCGCGTCATCCACGTCGCGCCGGTAAAAGCGATGGATGTTCCCAAAGGCCTGACCGAGCTGGCCGCTCCGTTCGCCAACGCCCACAATGGCGGACACCATGAGGGGGATATCGGGGTAGCGCTCGAACGCTTGGGAAATCGTGCTCCCGTTTTTCACGTCCTCCGCTGTCCGATCGATGATCTCCTGGTAGACGCGATTGGCGAGAACATCCCGGGCGATGAGGAGCGCGCGGACCACCGGCACCTCTGCTTCGAGCAGGGTTTGGAGAGCCCCGGAGAATCGCGCGAGGTACAGTTTCCTTAAGAGCGTGCTCAAGATTGGAAGACGGAGGACAAAGGCGCTGGCGTTGTACCGTCCCTCGGGAGTCCGGAGATAGTTGAACACGATGGTCCCCGCGATGCCGAGGAAGATGAGCACGAACCACCAGTAGGCCTGGAAGAGGAACGTCATACCGAGAAGCAGTCGGGTCATGAAGGGGAGCGACACGTTGGCTTCCCGGAACAGATCGGTCAGTTGGGGCATGACGAAGTTCGCCATGACGAGCACGAGCACGATCATCACGGTGAAGACAAAGGCGGGGTACAGGAGCGCGGTACGAACTTTCCGGATGAGCTCCGCGTCCCGCTCCTCGTGTTCCGCCAGCGCCTGGAGCGATCGGGACACCTGCCCACTCGCTTCACCCGAGCGCACCATGCTGATAAAGAAATCCGAAAAGGCGCGCGGGTACTTCTCCAACGCATTGCTCAGCGGACTGCCGCCTTCCACCTCGTAACTCACGTTGCGGAGAATATCCGCGAGTCGAACGCTCTCCGTCTGCTGGGCGAGAATGCGCAGCGCCTGGAGAATGGGGATTCCCGCTTCAATCATCGTGGCGAGTTCGCGTGCGAAGATCGCCCGATCGCGGATCCGGACCCCGCCGAACTTCAGTTCCCGCTTCCAGAACCGGAGCTCGCGGACATCCTGGAGTTCCAAAGGCGCGAGACCGTGTCCCGCGAGCATTTCGCTCGCGCGTTCGGGGGTTGCGGCTCTGACCGTTCCTTTCGTGACGTGGCCGAGGCGGGTGCGCGCGCGGTAGTAGTACTCGGGCATGGGAGATATTGATGTGCGTAGTTTCAGTTCAGTGTAGCACAGAGCCTCCGCGGGCGAGCGCGCCAAGAAGCGCGATTGATCTCACGGGGGAGGAAGCGTGGGCAGGTATGGTCGAATACTATCGGGGGTCACCTCACCCCGGCGCAGGAGCTCGGCGACCGACCGCTCGAGTGAGATCATGCCGTACTCTGCGCCGGTCTGAATAAGACCGGGGATCTGCGCGGTTTCCCCCTCCCGAATGAGGTTCCGCACCGCCGGAGTGGCGGCAAGGATTTCCACGATGGGGATCCGCCCGCCCGAGGCACGGGGCACCAGACGCTGGGAAACGATCCCGGTGAGCGTGGCCGCGAGTTGCACGCGGACTTCCGCCTGGCGCTCCGCCGGAAAGGCGTCGAGGATACGGTCGATCGTCTGCGCGGCGTCGTTCGTGTGAATGGTGCCAAACACGAGGTGGCCGGTTTCGGAAACGGTCAGGGCGGTGGCGATGGTCTCGAGATCGCGCATCTCCCCAATAACCACCACGTTCGGGTCTTCGCGGAGCGCGGCGCGGATCGCAGCGGGAAACGACCGCGCATCCGATCCTACCTCCCGCTGGTGGATCAATGAACGCACTTCGGTGAAGACGTACTCGACAGGATCCTCGATGGTGATGATGTGGTCCGATCGCGTGTGGTTGATGTGATCCACGAGCGTCGCCATGGTCGTGGTCTTCCCATGACCGGACGGAGCGGCCAAGAGGATGAAGCCTTGCCTCGGTTCCGTGAACCGGAGGAGCGTTTCGGGAAGGTTCAAGTCACGGATCGTCCGAATCACCCGAGGAATGGAGCGGAACACAATCGTGGGTTCCCCGCGACTCCAAAAGACGTTCACGCGAAAGCGAAGCTCGCTGCCCGCCGGATCGTAGGCGATGTCCACCTCCCGCCGCTCGGTGAAGAAAAGGGGCGACCGATCGATTCCCATGACGACCTGGACCATGCTCGTGACGTCGTCCATCGAGAGCGGCGGGCGTCCCTCGAGTGCGCGGAGAGCGCCATCGACCCGTACGATGGGCAGACGGCCAACCGAAACATGCAAATCGGATGCCCCGAGAGAGAGGACCTCCGCCAGGAGCTCGGCGAGAAGCTTCTCCGGCGCCGGGCCGCTATTCATCGGGAGCGCCGTGTGCGCCTCCGGGCCAGAGACGAACCACGCTGATCCATGCCTTCTTTAAGGATCCCTCCGGTCAGCCACGGGCGCGTCACGATGTCCGCTTCCGAAGTACTTTTTCGATTTTCTCGACCACCTCGGAGGGCGTGAAGTGGGCCTTGATAATGTAATCATTCGCGCCGAGCTCGAGACCCCGCTGCACGTCGGGCTTCTGCCCCAGGTTCGTGAGAAGGAGAATGGGAAGATCTTTCAACTTCGGGTCCTTCCGCACGGCGGCCAGAATTTCAAACCCGTCTCGCTTCGGCAACACCACATCGAGCAGAAGGAGATCCGGCGGCTCCGAGGTGAGCATCCGCCACCCTTCCTCCCCGTCACTCGCGACGCGGATGGTATATCCGAGCATCGAGAGTTTCGTCTGGTACATGCTGGCGACGAACGCGTCGTCTTCGACGAGGAGGATGTTCCCCTTGGATGTCGCCATACGGTGTTCTCCTCTGCTCATGAGTGAATCGCCTCAATCTTCCGACGTGGCGCCGAGCACTTCCTCGAGGGGCACCTCACCCGCCAGCGCTTTCAGAATCCCATCCTGTCGCATGGTCAGATACCCGGCCGCCGTCGCGAGCTTCCGCAGCTCATCGTGGGACGCCCGGCGGATGATGGCGTTCCGAAATTCCTCGGACACGGGGACCACTTCCACGATCGCGATTCTCCCGGTTGTCCCCGTCCCCCCGCACTCGGTACACCCTTGCCCTTGGGCGAGCGTCGAAGGAGTGCGGAGGTTCTCCTCGGCTTTTTCCACAGTAGGTACGTCACGGAGTTCCACGGCTAGTATAGCACGGGTCTCGTCGGACAACGGCACCGACACGCGGCAGTGCGGGCAAATCCGACGGACGAGCCGCTGCGCGCCTACCAGCCGGAGAATAGCCGCGAGGAGAAACGGCTCAACGCCCATGTCAAGGAGGCGAGGGACAGCGCCCACAGCGTCGTTCGTGTGGAGGGTCGAGAGGACGAGATGTCCGGTGAGAGCGGAGTGCACGGCGAGTTCCGCCGTCTCTAAGTCCCGGATTTCTCCCACCATGATGATGTCCGGGTCCTGGCGGAGGATACTCCGGAGACCGGAAGCAAACGCTAATCCGATATCGGGATTCACCTGCGTCTGGTTGACGCCGGCGACATGGTACTCCACGGGGTCTTCAAGGGTGACGATGTTCACGTCCGGCTTATTCAAATGATCCAAGGCGGTGAAGAGCGTGGTGGATTTTCCGGAGCCGGTCGGCCCCGTGATGAGGAACAGTCCGTACGGGCGAGAGAGCGCCGCGAGGAGATCATCCTTCCGGCGACCGCGGTAGCCGAGCGTTTCGAAGGGGAGCGCGCCCTGGGACTTATCGAGGATGCGGAGCGCCACTTTCTCGCCAAGCGTCGTCGGCATCACGGAGACGCGGAAGTCGTACTCGTGTCCGCCCGCCGTGGTGGAAAACCGACCGTCCTGCGGTAACCGCTGCTCGTCGATTTTCAAGTTGCTCAAGATCTTAATCCGCGAGGCGATCGCGCTATGCACTTTCAAGGGAAGTACGAGACTCGTGTGGAGCACACCGTCGACCCGGAAACGGATGCGGAGATTATCCGGCTCAGGCTCGATGTGAATGTCGCTCGCCCGTCCTTCAATGGCGTACCGGATAATCACGGCTACCGCCTTCGTGGCGGGAGCTTCTTCGAGAATGCGCTCGAGATCGCGCTCCTCCCGCTTCTCTAACCGCCCGGCTTCCTCCACCTCCTGGGAAAATTCCTGAATCGCGGTGGCGACCTCGGCGTGGAGACCACCGAGCGACTTCGACAGTGCCTCTTCCACTGCGGACGCGGTCGCAATGTGAATCTGGGTACTCAGCCCCGACTTCTTCGTGAGAAACTTCAGCGCTTCGAGCGCTTGGAAATTTTCCGGCTGCGCGAGCGCCACATGGAGGACGTTGTCCTCCTTGGCAAAAGGGATGAACTGGTACGTCCGTGCCGCCTCGAACGAAATTTCCTTCACGGCGTCGGGATGAATCGCCGTCCGCCGCAAATCCACGTAGGGAATACCGAGGAGCACTCCCTTCGCGCGCGCGAACTGATCCTCCGGAACGAACCGCTCGGACAAGAGAAGGTCATCGGCAGTCCTCCCGGTCCGCGCCATCAAGTCGCGCAGGGCGTCACGCTGCTCTGGCGTCAAGTAGCCCCACTCGACGAGAATCTCTTCAACGGATTGTGGTGTTCGTTGCTCGGCCACAGGTCACCTCCGTCAGAATAGTGTACACGAAACTTTCCCCGTCATCCGGCGAGCGAGTTGCGGGTTATAAGGTCCCGAACTCGCGAGCACCACGAAAGGAGGGTGATGCATGGAAGAGGGAACTTCGTGCCCTCTTCCAGACTTAAAAGAGATTCGGTTTCCCCCGGGTCGTCGGTGGAGGAACCGGAAGTCGCCCCTGGTCAATGAGGCTGCGATCCAACACCTGGTACCGTGGATCGCGGAGAACCGTCACATCCAAGGGGCGAGCAGCCGCCGAGGGCGCCAAGCCTTCCACCGTGACGGCCTCGGGAACTTGGACCGACACCCGCTCGCGTCCTCGGGAAATCTGGAGATACACGAGAACCACGAGGAAGATCACCGCGAGAATCGCGACCGTTCCGTAGGCAAGTTTTTGCTGTCGGGAGAGTTCCATGGATGCGATGCCTTAAGGAGATTACGGTACCGGCGAAGGAGTGGTGGGGCTTCCAGTCACTGCCGCAGAGGCGGATGCGGGAAGGAAGGGACCACCGGTCCCGGCGATGTACGTGAGAATCGCAAGGTCCGCTTCCGCCGACCCGTCATCGAACCCACCTTTGACGTCGATGCTGGGGATGTCGAAGAACCGCACGCTCTTCTCGAGATCGCGGAGAAAGGCGCTGACCCCGGCGTACGTCCCTCGCACTTTCACCCGGAACTCGTGGACCGCGCCGCGTACAGCGGATCGCGGTGCTGCCGGTGCGATTCCGCTGAGGCGCCCCTCCGTCACGAGGGAGACGGTTTCCACCGGCGCGGTGAGCGCCGTTTCCCTAGGCGACGTGGGCTGATCCCGGAGTTCCGGGCCCGTAACGACCCGTGCGGTCAGACCGTTCCGCGACGCGAGCGCTCCGACGATGGCCGTAGCGTCCGCCGGCGCTTCCGTATCCGGAAAGGTCACGGATAACACGCGGGCATCCTCTTCGTACGTCTGGAGCTCCTGAAGCCGAGCATCGATGTTTTGCAGGAAGCGCATACGCTCATCTCGAGCCGCCGCACGTTCGGCAAAGACATGTCTGGTCGCCTGCCAGGTCGACCACGCCGGGATGGTGACAAACACGGTAAACACCAGCCCACCGAGGATCACGACTGCGAGAGAGGCGTAGGAAATGCCGGTCGTGGAGCGCGCCATACAGAGAATCGGCCTAGGGGGTCGTCCCGAGGGTGAGACGGAACAGGGACCGGGGAACGGGCAGGCGGAGGGAAACGATGTACCCCTGCGCTCCGGTTCCCTCCGAGACGGCCACATTCTTGACCTCGACGCGTGAGAAGAGCGTCTCGTTCACCCCACGAACATTCTGGAGGCTGGCAATGAAGTCGGCTGCCGCATCGACGCTCGGCACGAGGACCTGCGCCGTCAACTGACCGGTCTCGGCCGACCCCACGAGCGCGGTAAACCGCGCAACCGGTGGCGTAAGCCGCTCGAACTCCGCGAGGATCGGGGACCACCCGAAGTGATCGTCCAGGTGCTGTTTCAGCATCTCCAGACGCCGCATGAAGAGCACGACCGGCCGGACCTCTTCACGCCGTGCCTGAAGCTGGGCGTCCAGTGTTCCGATCTTCCGGTTGACGTCTTGAATGCGCTGCTCCCGACTCCGCGTGAGGAGCGCGGGCAGGGCCCACGCTCCGACGACGAGCAGGAGGAGAATGATGGCCAGGCCATAGATCATGCGCCTCCGTCGCGCCATCAACTGGGAACGGAAGACTTCGGCAGCGAGGTTGAGTTGCGGCATATCGGTGTCAGTACGGAGTATAGCATGGCTCCGCGAGGAGGTGGCCAGAAAGCCCTGTGCGCATCAGTCCACGAGGAGAGTCTAGCCCCAAGCGGTCACGATTCCTCAAACGGACGCAAGGCGAGTCCGACTGCGACCGAAAACGACGGCCCCAAACGCCGCAGGTGCTCGGTGAGCGGGGCGGGGACGGAGATGCCGCGCCACGGGTTTCCTACCTCGCACGGTACTCCCGTGACACTCGTCCAGAAGGCCGCCAGCTGGGGAAGCCGTGCACCGCCGCCGATGAGCTGGACCGCGGCAAGTGCCCGGTGTGACTTCCGCTCATAGAGACGCCGGACCACTTCTGCCCGCGTAATGATTTCCATGACGAGGGGTCGAAGGATGGCGGCGATCGAGCTCCCGATGTCACTGGTCCCCGCGGCTCCAGCCTCCGCGCTGCTGGAGAGTCCTTCGGCGCGCTTTCGCTGCTCCGCCTGGTCGATCGGAAGAGAAAGTTTTTTCGCGATGGCATTCGTTATTGCTTCTCCTCCCACGTCAATCGCCTGGTTCAAGCGGAGGTAGCCGCGCTCCACGATGGAGAAGCTCGTCGTCCGGTCTCCGAGATCCACGAGGAGGATCGGGCGGCGATCCCCCCGGATGAGCGAACGGGCCAGGGGAAAGGATTCCACTTCAAGCGCCGCCAGCCGGAGATTCAGACGCTCGAAGAGTGCCGTGTAGCGCCCGACGAGTTCTCGCGGAGCCGCGGTGAGAAACACTTCCTGTATCTTGCGGATCTCGAGCGACCTCGTGGGGGAGAGCGGCGCTCCTGCCACCGGTCGCGGTGCCGCTGCCGCGCCGGTTCCAAGGCGAGCGAACGAGGAAGAGCCCTGTCCCTCTCCGACCGGAGCGCTCTCCGCAGGCGCGGACCGGTTCAAGTCTTCTGGCGGTCCGATGGTCAACCACCCGAGGACGACCTCAGTGAGTGGACTTGGGACGTAATTCTTCGCCATGAAGGTCACCGCCGAACTGAGCTCCCGCTCCGGCATCTGGGGCAGCTCCAGAACGGTCGAAAATACCGAGAGCACGGGGAGAGCAGCAGCGACCTCTCCGTGACTGACGTGGGCGCGCTGGAACATTGCCCGCAGCAGCACGGCGGCGCGTGGCACACTGTCCGGCGCGTTGTTGTCCAGGAGGAGATTCGGTTGCCGAGTCACCGCATAGGTGACGAGGCGGAATCCGCTTCTCCCTCGAACTAACTCCACTACTTTGACCGACGAGGTCCCGAAGTCGACGCCGATCCCGACGCTCGGGCGGTGACGAAAGAGGCGCATGGGTCTTGGATGGTGTTTTGGATTCGCTCCCGCTTGCACTATGCCACAGAAGCTCGAAGGAAGAAACCTGGCGGTTTCCTCCTTCTCTGCATCGTCTTTCCGGGTGGCGGTGCTCGCGAGTCCGATCCTCGCGCATCCGCCCGTCTCGCGGGATCGGACGCCACTTAGAGTGGCGTCCTCTACTGCTCGACCCCACGAGGCCCGTGACTCGCTCGCCCGAACACGATTTCTTCGAGAACTTCGGGAACGAGCTCTGGAGAAAACCCCCGGGAGAGGAGAAACCGTCCGATGCGTGCCTTGAGGTCACTCCGCGGCGCAATGCGCCGACGCCGCAGGAGCTCGGCGAGCTTCTGCGCTGCGGCAGCACGGGCGAGCGCGAGTTCTCGAACGCGTGGGAAGACTCTCCCGAGCGCTTCCTCGATACCCTCGGGAGCGACGCTCGCCTGCCGCAGTTTCCACGCCAGGAGCTTCCGCCCCACCGGTTTCCGCGCGAGCGTCTGTTCAATGAGGATGTGGGAGAATTGCGCGTCATCGAGTATCCTTTGTTCCTGAAGTGCGTGGATCACTCCCTGCACCCGCTCCGGAGGAAATCCTTTCTCGCTCAGCCGCCTCATCAGCTCTCGAATGCTCCGCGGCCGAATGGCCAGCAAGCGGAGCGCAACGTACCGCGGATCATCTCGCCGCCGCGCTGGACGCGCGGAACGGTGTGCGTCGCGCTCTGTGGTCCACCCCCCGAGCGGCGCGCTGCGACCTTTGCTCGGCGGGAACGCGCTACCGCTTCTTGACGCTGGGGGCATCTCCCGGTACCATAGCTCTCCCGCACCAATCGTAGTGTACAATGATGAAAGAGATGAACACTCTTCCCATACAAGACAAGCTCACAACTCGCCTGAAGAATGTCCTGGCGGAGGCGACGCGTGTGGCCGATGAGCTTCAGCACAACGGTGTCGGCAGCGAGCACCTTCTCTACGGCTTGAGCAAAGAGACGGGGAGCATTGCCGCTACCCTGCTCCGGAAGCTCCGCCTCTCCCCGGAGTACGTCCGAACGGAACTGGAAACGCTCCCTCGCGGCCAAGAGTTCCAGGAAATTCTCGCGACCGACGCCGAGAAAGCACTCGAGCGGGCCGCGCGGACCGCGTTTGAGCATCAGCACCGGTACATCGGCACCGAGCACCTCCTCTACGGTCTCCTCACCTCAAAGGAATCCACGGCGTACCAGATCCTTGAGCGCTCGCCGGCGGACACAAAGACGCTTCTCCACCAGGTGAAAGTGGTCTTACGGAATACGGCGCACTTCCCCGACCTCACGAATTTCCTCCAGGGTGGTCTCGGAAGTCTTACCGGACTGCCGATCCAGATGCCGAAGGGCATGGATGCGCAGCTGAAGCGCCCGAAGTCGCGGACGCCTGCTCTCGACTACTTCTGCACGGATTTCACCGAACAGGCCCGTCAGGGCAAGTTCGATCCGGTCGTGGGACGACAGAAGGAGATCCAGCGGGTCATGAGCATCCTGACCCGGAAACAGAAGAACAACCCCGTCCTCATTGGAGACCCCGGGACGGGGAAGACCGCCATCGTCGTGGGGCTGGCCCAGCGCATCGCCAAGGGGCAGGTGCCTCCGCACCTCGTGGACAAGCGCATCTTGGCGCTCGACCTCGCCGCCGTGCTTGCCGGCACCACGTTTCGCGGAGAGTTCGAGGAGCGCCTCAAGGAAGTCATCCGGGAAGCAAAGGAAAACTCCAACGTCATGCTCTTCATTGATGAGCTCCACACCATCGTCGGCGCCGGATCGGCGGGCGGTTCGCTCGACGCGGCGAACATCCTGAAGCCGACGCTCTCCCACGGGGAGATCCAGTGCATTGGGGCCACCACGCTTGACGAATACCGGAAGTACATCGAGAAAGACGCTGCGCTGGAACGCCGCTTCCAGCCCATCATCGTCCGGGAAGCGACGGAAGCGGAGACGCTCGAAGTTCTCCGCGGCGTGCGGGAATCGTACGAGAAGCACCACGGTGCGAAAGTCACCGACGACGCTCTTGAGGCCTCCGTGGCTCTCGCGAAGCGATATGTCACCGATCGGTTCTTGCCCGACAAGGCCCTCGATCTCCTCGACGAAGCCGCGTCGACGGCGCGACTGAAGCGCGGTGGGATGGCGGGATCGCCCGCTGCGGTCGAACTCAAAGCAGTGCAGGAGAAGTTGAAGGAACTTACCGCCCAGAAGGACAAAGCGATTGCCGAAGAGCGCTACGAAGAAGCCCTCGCGCTCAAGAAAGCCGAACAGGACATGGCCGAGCACGTCCACACCCTCCACGCGTCTCCCGCGACGTCGGGCGGGGAACCGGTCCTCATCACCCGGGAAGACGTTGCCACCGTCATCGCGGAGATGACGAACATCCCCGTGTCTCGCCTCGTGAAAGCGGAAGGGAAGAAACTCCAGAACCTTGAGCGGACAATCGGGAGCAAGATCGTCGGCCAGAAGGAAGCGATCCAGATTGTCTCCCGCTTCATCCGCCGGGCACGCGCGGGGATCAGCAACCCACGCCGTCCGGTGGGAAGCTTCCTGTTCCTGGGGCCGACCGGCGTCGGGAAGACAGAACTCGCCAAGGTTCTGGCTCGGGAGATCTACGAAGACGAGTCCGCGCTCGTCCGGGTGGACATGTCGGAATTCATGGAAGCGCACGCCGTGTCTCGCCTCATCGGCGCCCCAGCGGGCTACGTGGGATACGAGGAGGGCGGCAAACTCACCGAGGCGATCCGCCGCCGCCCCTACGCCATCGTCCTCTTCGATGAAATTGAGAAGGCGCACCACGACGTGTTCAACATTCTCCTCCAAATTCTCGAAGAGGGAGAGCTCACCGACTCGCACGGGAAGAAGGCGAACTTCCGCAACGCGATCATCATCATGACGAGCAACATCGGTTCCCACGAGCTTTCGAAGGAAGCGAAGATGGGGTTCGAAGTGCAGGGAGAGTCCGAACGCCAGGAAGCGAAACAGCGGTACGAGGAAACGAAAGACCGGGTCCTCTCGAACCTCAAGGAAGAAATGCCGCCGGAGCTCCTCTCGCGCATCGACCAGATTGTCGTCTTCAAGCCGCTCGGTCTGCCGGAGCTCCGCCGGATTGCGGCCCTGCACCTCGAAGATTTGAAGGAGCGGCTCCGGAAGCAGAAGATTGACGCAGAAGTCGCCGACGCCGTCCGTGATGAAACCGCCAAGCGGGCCTGGGACGTGAACGAAGGCGCCCGGCCCATCCGCCAGTTCGTCCAAGAGCTCGTCGAAGATCCCATCGCCAACGGCATCATTGACGCCAGCATCCAGCCGGGGGCGTCGGTGCAGATCACCTTTGCCGACGGAGCCGTAAAACTCGAAACCTCGCACCCGAAGAAAGAGCGTCGCGCCGCACCCGTGGCGGCGACGGCAACCGTCTGACGCCTAACGCCGTGCGCGGCCCAGGGCGGGTTCCCATGAGTCTCCGCGCGGGGGTCCGTTCCACCGCGCGGGCCGTCCTCGATCTCCTCTTCCCGATCGCCTGCGTCGGGTGCGGAACGTACCAGGAGACGTCCACCGACGAGGCAGGCCGGTGGCTGTGCGCCGCCTGCCGCCAGCGGCTGACCCCTGATGCGCCGGTCTGCCTCGTGTGCGGTCTCCGTGCCCCGACGGGACGCACCTGCTACACCTGCCTCCCGCGCACGCCGCTCGCGGGTTCCGTCGCCGTCGGGCTCTACCGAGATCCCATTCTCCGCTCCGCCATCTCGACATTCAAATTCCGCGGAGTCCGCGCTCTTGCCGGCCCGCTTGGTGACCTCCTCGCGCGGAAAATCGCGGCTGCGGGACTGCTTCGGCAGTCGCCCGACGGCGCTCTTCCCGCTCTGGTCCCCCTTCCGCTCCATCCCCGGCGTGAACGCGCCCGCGGGTTTAACCAAGCGCAGCTCCTCGCGGAGGCGATGGGAATGCACCTCGGCCTTCCGGTGACACCCCTCCTCTTTCGCACGCGGTCTACGTCGCCGCAGACCAGCCTCCTGGGAAGTGCGGCGGTTCGCCGCCAGAACGTTGCGCGCGCCTTTGCCCTCCGCTCCGGCGTGCCGCACCCTCCGCCGCCGCGCCTCGTGCTCGTGGATGATGTCCTCACAAGCGGCGCGACGCTCGAGGCCGCCGCCGGGGTGCTCGCATCTGCGGGAGCGAAGGAGCTCTGGGCGGCCGTCGTGGCGCGCGGATAAGAAGCCGATTCCGCACGTGAGGACGTTTCGCGGTATGCTGGTGGAAGAGCCTACACGGCATGCCGGACACCGTGAATCTCCGCCAGAGTACCGCGTCGCACCCGGGTCCTCCGCCGACGCCTGCGGCAACCGTCGCTGCCGCTGAACCGCAGCCGCTCCCGCCGGCCCTGCCCGCTCTCGCTTGGGAAACGTCAGAATTCCACCCGCAGCCGAAGGGCGCACTCTGGTACGCGGCCTTCGGCGCGGGGATGGCGGCCCTCGTCTTTGTCGCGTTCCTCCTCCGCTCCTTCTTGAGCGGCGTCGTCTTTGTACTCTCCGGCGTCCTGATCCTCATCTACAGCGAGCGCTCACCGCGATCGCTCCGCATCCAGATCAGCCGTGACGATCTCACCATCAATGACCGCCGGTACCTCCTCCGTGACCTCGAAGCATTCAACGTCGTGGAATCCCCTACCGGCATGCTCGCGCTCATCCGCAGCAAACGCCTCGTCATGCCGCTTCTCCACCTGCCGCTCGGCGACCAAGACCCCGAGGCCGTTCGCCGGGCGCTCCGCCGCGGCGTCAAAGAAGACGTCAACCTCCGCGAACCCCTCCCCGACCTCCTCGCGCACTGGTTGGGATTTTAGATGTTGGTGCCCGAATCATACATTTCGCGTGAACCTTTTTTGAGAAGGACTGACTGCCTCCGCAGAGTTTATCCCGCATCGAACTTGCTCTGGTGCAGGACTCCAGGGGAAGCTCGGACGCGGCTTGTGGATAATTGCCAATGGAAAATCCGTGGGTATCATACTATAATACATTCATGCCGAGTAATCAGATTTTCAAAGCAGTGTACTTCCCCGACTACAAGGAAGCGAACCTGAAAGCAAAGGGGTTTATCTTAGCTTTTGGCTCAAGAAACAAAGATGTATATAAAAGCATCGCCGATCTCGGAAGCAACGAACTACGTAACCTGTTAAGAACAAATTCCTATTTGGAACTTGAACAACGCGCACAACAAGAAGGATTGCCGGTCAATACCTACTGTTTATGGTATCTGCGTAAAAATCTCGGCGTAGAAGAGCCGAAAGCCGAAGAGGTTAAAAGCAAAAAGACGATTGCTCATTTTGAAAATAAAATACTTGAGGGTGATTGTTTGGAAATAATGAAAGGCGTTCCCGCAAAATCAATAGACATGATTTTGTGCGATCTTCCTTATGGCACTACGCAAAATCACTGGGATAGCGTGATTCCGCTTGACCAACTATGGCTGCACTACGAAAGAATTGTTAAAGACGAAGGAGTTATTGTCCTCACGGCGCAAGGACTTTTTACCGCTACCTTGATGCTTTCTAATCCAAAAATTTTCAAATATAAAATAACGTGGGTTAAGTCAAAACCGACAAATTTCTTGAACGCAAAAAAACAACCGCTGAGGAAGCATGAGGATGTTCTCGTCTTTTACAAGAGCCAACCAACGTACAATCCTCAAATGAGCAATGGCGAACCTTACAATAAAGGTTTTAGAAAGGATCAGTTAACGGGTAGTTATGGCGATTTCAAAACTGTCGAGGTGAAAAGCAATGGCGAACGATACCCAACTGATGTTATTTATTTCAAAACTGCCGAAAGCGAAGGAGAAGTTTATCATCCAACGCAAAAACCAATAGAACTTGGCCGTTACTTGATCCGAACCTTCACAAGGGAAGGCGATATTGTATTAGACAACGCTTGTGGAAGCGGTAGTTTTCTTGTATCGGCAGTTCTGGAGAGAAGAAAATTTATTGGTGTTGAGAAAAATCAAGAAGTGTATCTCTTCAAAAAGCACAAGGTTGATTACATCGAGGTTTCCAAACAACGTATTAAAGAAGCTGAAACTCAATACAAGGCAGAGAGCAACAAACTAAAGCTATTTTAGATTCCGCTATACGGCTCCTCTTGGAGAATTTGCTGCGCTTTTTTAATTTCACTATCAGTCAACACACCTTTTCCTTTGAGCCAATTCAGAAGGTGGAAATACTGATTTGAGTGTAAAATCGGCTTCACAATTTTGGCCAGGCCAGTTTCTTTCTGAACAAAGGCAAGGTGTTTTTCTGAGAGCACACCGCGACCAATGAGGTCGTAAACGATTCGCACTGCATCAACGGAGGTTAGATTCAAATCGCCTTGGTGGTGCTTGTCTTTTTCAATATCAGTACGCTCAATACTCAACAAATCCTCTATCTTTTCTAGGCCGTTCAGATTGCGGTTATAGAATTCTACTTCTTGTCCTCGGTAAGTGAACCAAGTCCTGCCTTGTTCGGTTAGGGAGCCGCGCGGCAGGTAAACGCCTTCTCGTACAACTCGTTCTTTCGATACCCAGCCGCAGATGTAGACTATCCATTTCCTTTGTCGCGTCGTGCCGGGAAGTTCGCGGTTGCTTGGTGTTTCGAGGTGGGTCATTAAGTAAATTTCAGTATCCAATTCTTCATCATGGATTTGACGTGCAAAGAAATTATGCTTGGCCTCTCTCATTATCCCATCACTACTTTCATATTCTTCCTTGAATGCTAGCGCCCCACCGCGGCACTTCACGTCCAACTTTACGCCGGATGGTAACAGAATATCGTATCCTAGCGGATGATTTTCGGGGTTAATTTCAGGCATTCCGAGTTTATTTCGAACAACCATTTCTGCAAGCGCGCCAAACCCTTGCTCTTCCGAGCTTCCTCTTTCCGCCCCTGTTCGATTCTGATTAGCGGCAACATATTCCGCTGCTTTTTGTCTCAATTGAAAACCAAGCTCGTCAGTGAGCTTTATCACAATCGGCGTGGGATGATGATATCTGTACATAACTATTGGTGCGCCCGGCAGGATTCGAACCTGCGACCTTGGGCTTAAGAGGCCCCTGCTCTACCGCTGAGCTACGAGCGCGCGAAGTGAAACGAAGCGCCTCCGATGGGGCGTCGGCGGTGGCCGACACCCCGAACTCGTATCTTTGTCCTGCTACAGCAGGACAAAGATACGAGCACACGGAATGAAAGCGCGCGAAGATATTGTACCGAAAAAAATCTCCTTTCGGCAAGGCGATCCTAAAACCGAAAGGCTACTGTACCATGCCAAACCCTCTTTATTGATTCCGATGTTCCTTCAACGCGACGGTCCTCGATTTCGGAAACAGCCGACAACGTGATCGTTCACCATCCCCGCCCCCTGCATATAGGCGTAGCAGATCGTAGAGCCGACAAAGCGGAAACCGCGCTTCTTTAAATTCGCGCTCATCGCGTCGGACTCTTTGGTCCGATCCGGCAACTCCTTGAGTGACCGGAATCGGTGCCGGATCGGCTTCCCACCGACGAATTGCCAGATGTAGCGGTCGAAGGTGCCGAACTCCTTGCGGATCTCCAGGAATCGTTTCGCGTTTTCAATGGCAGAGAGAATTTTCAGCCGGTTACGGATAATGCCAGCGTCGCGGAGCAGCCGCTGAACATCCTTTCGGCCGTAGCGGGAAATTCTTCGGAAATCGAATCGGTCAAACGCCTTCCGGAAGTTCTCGCGCTTGTGCAGGATGGTCCTCCACGAGAGCCCCGCTTGCATGGTGTCGAGAAGGAGGTATTCAAAATGCGTCCGGTCGTTGTGGACCGGAACGCCCCATTCCGCGTCGTGATACTTCACCATCAGTGTATCTCCCGCCGGCCACTCACACGTTCTTTTGCTTCTTTTCATGCGAGAGAATGCCTCAACCTGACGATACTCTCTGATAATAAGTTGGTTAAATACATCCCTTCTGGTGAGTATTAAGTGCTTAGGTCTGCCGATAAAAAGTATTCCTGGTTTACCATGAGCGAGCGTGAGCGACAAAGGATCTTGGCCCTTCGACTCCTCGACTCCGCTCGGAGTGAACTCCTTCGCTACGCTCGTCGCTCAGGGTCATTCTTCTCGCTCACGCGAGTCGAATGGCGGGCCACCCAGGTTCAGTACCCGGGATTGTTGGTCAGCGTAGAGCTTTTTTCGAGACCTTTTCAAGAGGCGGTTTGAGGCACGTGGGTCGGGGCTTCCACGAGGGAAATGAGACAAATGAGACACTCTAAAAAGGGTCGTCTCATGTCTCGTTTCTTCTGGACTTCCTCGATCTTTCGTGGCTTTTCGGTTGAGCACACTGCGACTGTTGACCGACTGACGGATATTTGCTATCGTCTCGGTTCGCGGTATCTTCCTGTCCTTTGAAAATCAACGAACCTACCCCCTTCTTGGAGGATTTTCTCATGGCTGAATTGGGATTCGAGTTCAACGAGAACTGGCAAGCGTGGTGCCTGGTGTGCAGGAAGTCGCTCGAGCGTCCGTACCGCACGAACGACGCTCTCTGCACAACCTGCATGAACCGTTACCGGAGCCATGAATTCTTCAGTCCCATCGCAGAAGCTGAACTGGCTTCGAGCTTCGTCACGATTATTCCGGAGGCCAAGGACATTCCTGAAGTACTACTTCAATATGGATGCAGAGACCTCCTACTCCGGTCACGCGGCCGTCTCAAGGAACCCAGAGATGCGCTCAAAGAATTGTTCCAGGCCAAGCTGCATGTTCCTTGCGGCCAGCCGGCGCTCTTCGAAATGGAGCACCTGGCTCGCTTTTCGGGCCTTGGGGGAACATGGGTTTTGGATATGTCCCCGTACACCTGGTCCGGCACCCACAAAGACCTCCGCTCGTGGGCGGTGCTCTCTCAAGCGATCGAGCATGACGTTCAGCACCTGGCACTCTGGACGGCCGGCAACGCCGGACTCAGCCTGGCGAAGCTGGTCAAACGCTGGAACGCCACAGTGCCGCCCAAAAAACGGAAAACGGTCTACTGCCTGGTGGATGCTTCCACGCCTCTCGACATGAGGATGGAGCTGCGCGGTCCCTATTGCCGAGTGACCTCCATCTCCACAGGTGCCGGCGCGATCCTGTCACGGGAGCAGCTCTACAACGTGGTCGCTGCCATGGCGGGCGAGAGGATTGAACGGGAAGGACACTGGCAGGTCACCGATGGCTGGGACGGTGTGGGCATCTTTATGTACTCTCTCCTGGCGCAGCAGTGCCTCACGTTTTTGCGGGATGAGCTGGGAAAGACGGGCAAGGCATCGGCGAAGGTCTACATCATCCTGCCGCTCGGCACGGGCAATATCCTCTTCGGCTTTATCCGCGGCATGGAGCGTCTCGGAGCCGAAAGGGCCAAGATCGTAGCCGCCGTGCCGTACGGCGACCATATGATGCGGCCGTTCCTGCCTCCGCCAAAAGAAGAGCGTAAGAACGGCCCGCGCATGAGCCGCGCTCCCTCCCTTGCGCCGAAGATGACCGGCTTTTACTCCCCGCTCTCCCCATGCTTGTGGCACCTGACCGAGGAAAAGGGGTTTGAAAATCCGAGCCCGGTGGAGATCATTGAGGTTGACCGCGCCGCGCAGTTGGAAGTGGCCGCCCGCGTTTCTGGCCCGGATGATACCAAGATCATTGACGCGGAGCCATCTGCCCTAATCGCCTTCGGCGCGCTGAAGGAACTGGCCCAGCTCATTCGAACGCACGGAAAGGAGGGTGATCTTCACAACAGCGTCGCCCTGGTGGTGAACTCCGGCCGCGGCATCATGAATGCGGAGGAGAAAGCATTCTACGAAACGGGGATTCTGGCTTCCCGTTGACCAAAGAAGAAAGGCACACGAGCATCTCGTGTGCCTTGTTTTTTTACCCTCCAACGCCTGCTGCTCTTCATGCCTACTTCTTGAGCATGGCCTCCTGCTGCCTGAGTTTCGCCTCTTTCGCCTCCCGTTCCCGTCTATACCACTCCTTCCGTGTGGGCAGGTTCTGTCCAAAGTTTCTGGTGAAGAAATCGCGGAGGTACGCAACGGCTTCGTCGGGGTTCTCGAACACGGTACCGGCGAACTCATCGATGTGCTCGATGAAGGACTCGAGATAGTCCTTATCGATGAACTTGGGCTCTTCGCCTGCTTCGGGCTTTTCCAGATCTTTCTTCTGGGTCATGGTAGTTTCCTTCGTTGAAAGAACATGAGGTTCCATTTTCTGGGCAAAGGAACCGGATCAACTATTGGTCATGCACACAAACGACTTGTGTGCCTTGTTTTTTACCCGTGCGCTGCTCATCAGCGCCAGATGTCTTCCGGAAGTCCTTGCCCGAACTGTTCTTTCAGGACCTCGACGATGCGACGGATGCCTTCGGGTTTCACTGCCACGCCGCGCGCGGCGCTTTCGACTTCTTTAATGAACACCTCAAAAGCAGCTTGGTCCTCAAACACGGTTTCCTTCTCACGGGTCTTGGGCCTCTGGGTCTTGGTCGCCGCCATGATAGTCTCCTTGTAAAAAAGAACGGTGTGTCAGATTCAAGTGAGCCCATACACTATAGGGTGTACCAACGCCGATGTCAAGACAGGTCTGCCGATAAAAACTATTCGTGGCGGGCCACCCAGGTTCAGTACCCAGGATTGTGGGTCAGTGTAGGGCTTTTTCCGAGGCACTTCCAAGAGGCGGTTTGAGGCACGTGGGTCGAGGGGTTTCCCACGAGGAGAAATGAGACACTCTAAAAAGGGGTGTCTCGTGTCTCATTCTCCTGGACTTATCCTCCCATTCGTGGCCTTTCAGTTTTTAGCGTTACAGCGATCCTTGACCGACTGATTGCTCGTTGCTATCATCTCGATTCGCGGTAAATTCCCGTTCCTTTCCCAATCAACGAATGTATTCCCTTGCAATGGAGGAATTTCCATGGCTGAACCATCGTTTGCTTTTGGTCCGCAGTGGCAAGGACGGTGCTTCGTCTGCGGGGCGATTGAGCAGCAGTACCGTACCGACAAGCGCCTCTGCCAACACTGTAAGGAGCGGTACCGGCACGAGCGGTTTTTCCGAGACGTGTCTGACCTGGGATCATGCTTCGCCACTATCCTGCCGCAGACGGATGCCGTCGCGGAGGGCTTGCTGCGCCACGGCTTCAGCGACATGTTCCTGAAGGCGGGTGAGGGCGATAAGCGCCCTGGAAGACTGCTCAAGAGAGCATTTCCTGCCGGGATGCCCCTTCCTTGCGGTCAGCCGGTGCTGCTTGAGCTGAAGCACATGGCTCAATTCGCTGGCCTCGGAGGAACGTGGGTGCTAGACCTGTCTCCGTACATCTGGTCGGGAACCCTCAAAGACCTGCGCTCGTGGGCGGTGCTGTCTCTGGCCATTGAGCACCGCATTAACCATCTCGCGCTCTGGACTGCCGGCAATGCCGGCTACAGCCTGGCCAAACTGGTACATCGCTGGAACGCGACGGTGCCGACCGCGCAGCGAAAAACGGTCTACTCCCTTGTGGATGCATTCGCGTCACCAGAGATGGTGGTGACGCTCCGCTCGCTCCAATGCCGCGTGGCGCCCATTTCCACTGGCAGCGGAACTATTCTTTCCCGCGATCAGCTCTACCACGTGGTCGCCTCGATAGCCGGGGAACGCAAAGACTACTGGCAGGTCACTGACGGTTGGGACGGTGTGGGTGTGTTCATGTACTCACTCTTGGCGCGGCAGTGTTTTCACTTCTTGCGTACCGAGTTGAGTAAAATTCGGAAACTAGAAGGTGCTGACGTCTACATCATTCTGCCTCTCGGCACCGGCAATCTGTTGCTCGGCTTTATCCGCGGCATGGAGCATGTAGGTGAAGGGCGAGCCAAGGTGGTGGCAGCACTGCCGTATGGGGACCACATGATGAAGTCCTTTGAGCCGCCAGACGCGGAGCCGAATGACCGGCCGCGCATGCGCCGCGACCTACCCGAAGCACCAAAACTGACCGGCTTCTACTCACCTCTCTCGCCATGCTTATGGCACCTGCTGCAGGATCGTGACTTCAGCCACGTGGGCGCCGTCGAGTTCATCGAAGTGGACCGAGCTGCGCAGATTGAAGCGGCTGCACGGGTTCTCGGCCCAGCTGAAACCATGACGGTTGCCGCTGAACCATCGGCTCTCATTGCCTTTGGTGCACTCAAGCAGTTGGCACAGCGCATTCGTGACCACGACTTAAACCTTGAACACAGCGTGGCACTGGTGGTCAACTCCGGCTTCGGGATCATGGGCATGAAGGAGCAAGAGTTCTTTACCAAGAGCATCTTTGCCTTCCGCTAAGGCAAGAGAAAAGGCACACAATCCTTTGTGTGCCTTGTTTTTTGCCCGTGGGACTGGCCCCCATCAGCGCCAGATGTCTTCCGGGAGCCCTTGCCCGAACTTCTCTTTCAGAACCTCAACGATGCGGTGGATGCCTTCGGGCTTCACTCCTACGCCGCGCGCGGCGCTCTCCACTTCTTCAATGAACACCTCAAAGGAAACCTGATCCTCAAACACGGTCTCCTTCTCACGGGCCTTAGGCTTCTGGGTCTTAGTAGTCGCCATGATGGTCTCCTTGTAAAAAAGAACGGTGTGTCAGATTCAAGTGAGCCCATACACTATAGGGCGTACCAACGCCGATGTCAAGACAGGTCTGCCGATAAAAAGTATTCCTGGCGGGACATACGGGTCTGGAACCCTGACCCCTCGAGGGAGTTTAGCGGTTTTCCAGACGCTTTTATAGGTTTGCGGAGGGGAGTGGGTCGGGGACGCAATGTTCGGGGTTTTGAGAGGAAAATGAGACAAATGAGACAGTGTAAACGGCGATGTTCCGAATTAGAATGCACGTCTCTGCGATTGACGAAAACATAAGTCCGGGTACAAGCTGGCGGGTGGCTGCCCGAGCGGTCGCGCAGCCGATGTTCCGTGTCAAACTCACAAGAAAGGGAGTGTTCTCATGGCGAGAAAGAAACGGCGAAGATCCGCCTCGCGTGATGCGCAGAAAAGCTCTGAGGTTGTGAAGTTCACCAGGGGCGGCGTCACGATAACGGTTGATGCATTGCTCTCGCGAATACCACCGGAGTTGGACGCCTGGCTTGACCGGCCGGCGAGAGTGGCCTGTTGGGTCTCGGATTTCGGGCGAACCTTACGGATCACCGCCAAGCTCGACGATGAGGTGTCGAAACAGATCCGTGCTCTTATGTGCGAGAGTCTGACGCAGACTCCTGCGCACTGGTTGATTATCACAGGAAGCGCCGTCGGCAAGCGAGGACCAAAAGGTGAAATCATGAGTGCTGACATCGAACCGTGGCTGGCGCCCCTCGAGGAGGCCGTTCGTTCTGTGCGGCCGCGGGAGCTAGAACATCTTTGCGTCTTGGGAGCCGTGGGTCAGCAGCAGGTGACGTATAACGAGCGCGGCGAACGGCTGCTGCGCGGACTCTCTCCGGTACCCGCGTTTACGAATGACGAGCAGCTTTCGACATTCAAGCTCTGGCTGCGTATCTTTGTGGATCACTACCCGGCCCCGCCCTCAAAAGCAGATCGAGCTGCGTGGAGGCGAAGGATAAAAAATGCCAGTCACCCGGAAGAGTTAGAGCGGATGGCTCTCGACATCGGGCGGGCATGGGGGATCTCGCGACTAGAGGTCAGCCGCCGCGGCGTGGACCCAGAGTCGGGCCTTCTGGGCTCGGAGAAACCCGCAACGCTTGGGATTGCGCTGCCAACAGACGGGTCGCTGCATTGGCTTGCGGAGAAGCTGAGTAAGGAGTTCGACGACGCGATTCGGCCGCATGTACCCGACGTGAAACCGAACTTGGTTGGCGATACTCACGTGACCGTCTCGTTTTCTTCCAAAGAAGAGGGGGTCTTACGTGCGTATGCGCAGGTCAAAACGGTTGTTCCCTCCGATGGCGTGGTCCTGATGCTGGGTGATGATCCTCGCTCCGACACCTTCTTCCGATTGACGTCCGGTCAACTCGGACGGCCCGCGCTCAAAGTCCTGGTCGATTCCGCGAAGGCAACTCCGGATCGTCCAGATCTGCTCTTGCCGACCGGCCGCCATCTGTTGGGCGCACAAGAAACGATTCGGATGTTCCTCGATGCCGAGCGAAGCGGCCGCGCCTATCGGGATCTCCCGGTGTTCCAAACCACATTTTCGATAGCTGATGTCGAACGCGACCTCGGTCAAGGCTGGGAAACCCTCCGCGCTGACGAAAGCCGTAGGCGAGATCCCGGGTCAGCAGAACATACACACTAAAGTGAGGGGGTGCAGCCGTGCGCTAGAGAGCGACGATGACCCCGTCCACAACGGGAGAGGCTCCAAATCCTCCCCCGTTTTCTTTAAACTTCGGTAGCCTCGTCCAGCGGCGAGAACCGTGCCTGTTCTGTATTACAAACCTCTTCAGCGCTGGAGGTCGGCAACGACCTCCGTTCCTCCCGAAAGTGTTCTCATGTATCCTCAAAGGCATGATTACCGTTCGGACGAAACCAGTGAACGTCTATCTTGTGCGCCACGGGGAGACCACACTGAACGTTGAGCGCGTTCATCAAGCGTCCGACACAAAATTGTCGGAGAGAGGAATTGCGCAAGCGAAGGTTGTGGCAAAGAGATTCTCGTATATCCCTGTCGACGTGATCGTTTCCAGCACGCTGAAGCGAGCACGACAGACAGCCGAGATTATTGCTGGGACGATTCAGAAGCCCGTCAAGTATTCCACCCTCTTTGTCGAGAAGAAACGGCCGCAAGAGCTTGAAGGCAAACGTGCGGAAGATCCACAGGCCGTTCGGGTAAAGAAGCTCATTCATGATCATTATCATGATCATGCGTGGAGGTACGCAGCGGAGGAGAATTTCAGCGACATTAAGCACCGAGCCTTGAAGGCTATTCGATATCTGGAAAAAATTGATAAAGAGAACGTCTTGGTGGTAAGTCATGGCGCCTTTGTACGAGCTATCGTGAGCGCGATGGCATTCGGCCTAGAGCTGAAGTCGGCCGAGGAGCAAACACTCCAGCACTTTCTGAGATTGAACAATACTGGGATTTCCGTGTGCAAATTCGAGAACGAGAAGTGGGAGCTTCTCGCGTGGAACGACCGCGCTCACTTGGGATGAGCGCAGCAACCCCATAGAAAGTGGGTCTATTTGGCCCAAAAAAGTTTGGCGGAGAGGGTGGGATTCGAACCCACGATCCCCTTTTGGGGGATACCGCGTTTCGAGCGCGGCGCACTAGACCACTATGCGACCTCTCCAGCGTGAAGAAGTCCTACCGAACTTTAGGCTCCAGGTCAATCGTCGCGTAATGGTTCACCAGCTTGGCAACACTTCTCGGCCTGCGACGGTATGAGCATGCCCTATATCACCACCGTAGCATCCAAACAGCCTTCAAGGAGGAGGACAGGAACGCCATCAATCCCGACAGAGAAGACTATCTGGGCGCGCCCCGCTTCGCCTCCGTGACTACTTCCGTCCCCTCAAGACGTGCCCTCTATCGTCGAGGGCGCGGCGTCGGTGCGCGGCGTGGTGGCGGTGGTGGTGTCGCCGTCGAGAGTGCGGCGGGCGTCAGGCGGAAGGCCCGGAGGTAGAGATTCCGGTCGCAGGCCTCACGGTCGGCCACGCGGCCTCTCCGACGGCAGGTGAACGCATCGCGGATAAGGCGGGCCCCCAGGGCGTGTCGTCCCTTCGGAATGGCGCCGATCGCTTTCTCCTCGTAGGTATTGTTTCCTTTCTCCCACGTCACGGTGGCCAGGGCCCGCCCGTTGAGGGTAAAGGCGACCTGGACGGGCGGAGGCGCATCGTGCCGGATCTGGGCGCGGAGGATGCACTGCGGCGCGGGACAGGTGATCGTCCGCACGGCCCGCACTCTTGGATGCGCGAGGAGCACCGCCGGCACGCCCTGGTCGATGAACGACGGGGACGAGTACGCCTGGTCTCCTTCCAGGCGGACATCCGGCTCCACGGCCGAGATGGTCACCGCAGGGCCGAGGGGCCGATACACGAGGGTGCGGGGGATCCGGAGGAACCGGCGCGGCACCCGCTCCCGCTCGACATCGCCCTCATACCCGCCCGACGATGGCCCGCCACCGCTTCCTCCGCTTCCACCGCCGCCTCCGCCGCCCCCGATCGGAGGCGCAGGGGGGATGCCATAGGAAGGTGGAGGGGGGATTCCCGGAGGTGGTGGGGGCGCGGGGGGGACTCCCGGCGGGGGTGGCACCGGTGGGGGCGCGGGGGGCACTGCTACCGTGAAGGGCACATCCGCGGACACGCCGAGGCCGCCCGTCGTCCGAGCGCTGACGCGGAGCGTGTGCGTCCCGGCAGAAAGTGCCGCAGGGTTGAGCACGCCGCGGAGATCCACGGTAGACTGCTGTCCTCTGGTCGTGGCAACGACACCGAGGAGGAGCAGACACACTCCCAGCAGGCCGGTGAGGAGCACCACCCGCGGGGGGGGCAGAGACGATAGGTTCATCCGGCCACCGAAGAAACGAGGAGCAACGCGGAACCGCATGGCGGAACGCACCTTACGGACAATTGGGATACGGGTATGCGGCATCGGTCTCGAACGGATCCTGATCGCGCGGGAACGTGAGCGGACGACCATCGAGGGCGAAGGAGGTACAGGCAATGGGCACGCCCGCGGGAATGGAGAGGAGAACGTGGATCGGCAGGGTCCGCAACGGATCCACGCGCTCGCCGGTAATCGGCGAGCGAAAGACCAGGCCGGGCAGACCGGGCGACTGCGTCGTAAAGAGAAAGTCACCGGAGGTGGCCAGGTTCCCCGACGTGTCCCGCGACTTCACCCGATAATGATAGAGGGTGCTCGCGGTTAAACCGCTCAACGCCATACTGTGGCTCGTCACCATCGCCGGATTCAAGGGTGTGCTGCTCCCATAGGTCGTGGTCAGACCATACTCCACCTGGCTGTCGGCAGCCTCATCCGTCGTCCACGTGATCGTGGCGCCGGTGGCGGTCACGCCGCTGGCCTGAACCCCGGAAATCACGGGCGGGGTGGTGTCCGGCGCTCCAGGCGTCAAGGTGAACATTCGTTCATTGGCCAGGGCAGGAAACCGGAGCGTCCCGGCAGACGTCGTGTTCAGGGCAACCGTCCGCAGCGGTACGCCGGCGCCGTCCCTGGTGGCGAGATTGTAGGTCCCCGGCACCAGATCAGTCACCAGATGGTTCGGCAGGCCTTGGGAGGTCTGGTAGCTGATCGTGCCGATGACCCGTTCCGACTGGCCCACGAGCACCGCCCAGCCGCCTACTTCGAGCACATTCATCACGTAATCGAGATTGCGATTGTTCGCCGTCGTCACGGTCAGACGGTGACTGGTCACCTGCCCGCGGCTGATCATCGGCGTCTGCTGCAGCGTCACGCCGGTCGTCGGCCCTAGGGCTTCGCCAAAGAGTCTGGCGCTGCCATTGGTGAAATTATATTGGCGGCCATTGATGGTTAGTGGATTCCTGCTTTGCAAGTGCCATTCTTTCGGCCGGCTCGGATCGATCAGATCGACGCGGTCGTAGACGAGGTAGAGGCCGTCGGCTACTTGAATGAACTTGCGCAGGTAATCATTGACAAAACGCGTGCCGCCATGACTGCGATCGCGCACGTAAGCTGGTGCCGCTTGCGCGGCGAAGTAGACATAATCCTGGCCCTGCTCCAGTTTGACGATCTGGCCGGCGTGCTGTGGCCAGGTCGCATTGGGTTCCTGTTTGTCTTGCCCCAACGAGCACGGCGCCGTGGCCGGTTCACAGAGCTGCTGGGTCGTTAACATGCCAAACGTCATGTTATTGTGCGACTTCGTGTCCTGATCGATACCGTCACTGCCCCACAAGCTGGCATTGCCAACCAGCCAGTCATTGCCTTCCCAAATAAGAAAACCGTTGGCATCATTGAACTGATGGCTTTCCATGAGCGGCCCCGACCAGATCCCCCAATAGGTGGCCGTCGCCGTCCAGTTCGAACGCTTTACGAGCAGCCCGGGCCCCTCGGCATAATACGACAGTGGCAGGCTTGACAAAGGAGTGACCGGCAAATCTTCATCGTAATAGAGAAACTCCCAGGC
>VMFP01000013.1 GCA_007376145.1 Parcubacteria group bacterium Gr01-1014_38 | reverse complement strand
GTGAAGCCGCGGATGCCGTACCCGAGGCGGAAGACCTGCATCAAAACTTCACCCTCCCGTGCTTCTCGAGGGAGTCCAGGATGTATCTGGCCTTATGCATTCCGGTCCAAGGATAGGCCTTGGTTCCCCAAACGCTACCGGATGCCGACCGTGGCCAGGATTGTCTGGACCGCTTGTGGGATCACGGTGGCGGTGAGTCGCCGTTCCTCATCAGAGGCAAACGGTTCGAGCACAAACACCTCCGTCGGCGTACGCGATGGCGATGCGCCGAGGCCGATCCGGAGCCGCCAGAACTCTCTGGAGTTCAGCGCCGCAATGATGGACTCCACCCCTCGGTGGCCGGCCGCGCTCCGGCCGCGCTGAAGCTTCAGCTGGCCGAACGCGAGGTCCTTGTCATCGTGGACGATGAGAAGCCGGTCGAGCGGAACGCGGAATTTTCGGACGACGGTCTCCACGGTCTCTCCGGACCGGTTCATGAAGGTTGTGGGAATCGCGAGGAGGACCGCTCCGCGGCTCAGTCGAACCTGCGTAGTTCGGAAGAGACGAAATGGTGCCTGCAGGAGGCGCTGCTGGAGTGCCTCGACGACGCGCGCTCCGAGCGTATGGCGCGTCTGCGCGTACACTGGCCCGGGGTTCCCGAGACCCACCACGAGCCAGCGGGAGTCTCGCCTGGGGTGGACGCGTCGTGTGGGGCGCAGCGCGGGCAGGGCTGCTACTTGAATGTTTCTACCACGTCGGTGCCGAGGAAGACGATGAGGTCCGCGTCAGCAGATTTCTTCTCGGCCTCTGGGAAGGCGACGGCGGTGGTGACGCCAAGCGTGGCAAGGAGTTTCTGGAGGCTGGCCGGCTTCTTCCCATTCGTCCAATCAACGACAATAGTCTGAGTCCGATTCCGGATGGCGGCATTCCCGACCGTGGTGATCGTGAACTTGTGCTTCTCGAGTACTTTTGCCGCCCGCGCCGCCAACCCCGTCACGGTCGTCCCGTTCCGCACGTCCACGGTGGGTTGTTCACTGAGGATTCCGCCGGGACTCGGTAAGGCTGTCGGAGACGGAGAGGGGGTGGGCGTCGCAGGCCCTCCCGCTGGGGGGACACTCGCCGAAGCGGGGGACGGAGCGACTCGCGCTTCGGAGAAGATGTTTGCGGCGAATTTCTGGATTTCCGCGTAGTGTTCCAAACCGGCGCGGGGGCGAAGCACCGAGGCAGGGCGTCCTCCCAACACTTCTGTCGTTCCTTGGAGGAGACCCTCGGGTCCGGTGGTGAGCACCGCGGTGTGCAGTCGATCGTCCGGGATGTCGCGCGTGAGTTCTGCCAGCCGCCGGAGTTCCGCCAGGGTAAAGTTCGTCACGACGTGGTCGCGGAGGGCGTCGAGCACGCCCGCGAGCGCCCGTAAGTCCACCGCGGTCTCCACGGAGAAAATCTTCTTCCGAATGGCGAGGGCAATCTGCTGGGTGCGTTCCGCGCGCTTGAAATCCCCGCCTTCCGGACCCTCGATGTACCGCGCCCGCACGTACGCGAGCGCGCGCTCCCCGTTCATATGCTCTGTGCCGGCCGGAAAGCTAATCTTGTGCCAAAAGTCGTAGAAAGAGTTGTGGATGGTGATATCCACTCCCCCGATCTGATCCACGATGCGTTTGAAGGCTTCAAAGTCGACACGCACCACGTAGTGCACCGGTTGGCCGGTAATCTCCGCCACTTTCTCGCGGAGGAGTTTTACACCTTCGCCCCGGCGCTGGTTCTCCCCATAGGCATGGACGTTATTGATCCGCGCGTAGAGCTCGGTACTTGGAATTTTCACGTAGAGATCGCGCGGGATACTGAGCATCGCCACGTCTTTTTCCTGAGGTTGGATACTCGCCAGAATAATCGTGTCGGCAAGGTTTTCTCCCTGATGCCCCTCTCCGCCTATGGCGGCAAGGAGAATGTTGATTCGGTTCTCCTTTTCGCCAAGCAAGGCTCCCCGGCGAAACAAGAGGTCCGTGAGCTGACCGATGAGCGAGCGTTCCTGCGAGAGCACGGCACTGCCCACGCTGAGGAGTTTCCCCGCTCCGAAGAGCGCCCCGACGAGAAGAACCGCGAGGATCCAGAGCACCGTGCGGAGCCGTCGGCGACTCCCCCCTTGGGGAACCAGCTTCCTCTGGGGTGGTGGCAGGCGCGTCCCTGCGCCGGCGCCCGTACTCTCCCCTGGCGCACCTTCCTTGGCCGCCCGGATGGGAATGCGTGTTCCCCACGAGTCAGAACGGGCCTCACGCAGAAGCGCGTCTCGTTCTTCTGGGGAGACGTGAGGAAGGGGCGGCATGCGGTCGCGGTGCCTCACCGAGTGTACTGGAAGTTCAGCGCGATACGCAACTTCTCTGTTCTCAATCGGAATGCGGCGAGCAGGCCACGGGTCTCGGTTGGTCCTTGGATTGCGAGCACTCCTGGCCGAAGGGGGAGCATCGGGGGGAGAGCGGCAGGAGCCCCGCCGCGACCTTCCTCAGGAGTTGTGGGCGCCGGATCCGCAGGGGTTCCCACCCAAGTTTGGACAGCGCGGATGTTTTCCGGTATGCTGATCCATGTCTTCACTTCAAACGCTCACGGTTGCTTGGAATGCTGGAACCACGAGTCGGTGCGTCCGAACTACCGCCGACGCCGCCGAGTGGTGTGCGGACTTTTTCCCGCAACCTCTGGGAGACCACCAAGGTCTTCATTGTCAGTCTGGCGATCATCATCCCTGTGCGCACGTACGTGGCGCAGCCCTTTTTCGTGCGCGGTGCCAGTATGGCACCGAATTTTGACGACGGCGAATACCTCATCGTTGACGAGCTCTCCTCCAAGGCGAAGCTTCGCCCCTGGCAGCGGGGCGATGTGGTCGTCTTCCGCTACCCGGTTGATCCGACGCAGTACTACATCAAGCGGGTCGTGGGCTTACCCTCGGAGCGGGTACGGATCGCGAACGGGACGATCATGATTTTCACTGCGGAATTCCCCCACGGCGTTGTCCTCGACGAAGCCGCGTACTTGCCAACAGCCGAGCGAACGGAGGGCGTCACGGATCTCGCCCTCAGAGAGAATGAGATGTTTGTGCTCGGAGACAATCGCGATCACAGCTCCGATTCGCGCGCCTGGGGGGCGTTGCCGCTCGACCTCATTGTGGGTCGCGCGTGGGTTCGGGCGTTTCCGCTCACCCGCGCGGAGGTGCTGGACACGCCGTGGTATGGCTCGCTCACCACCGCTGCCGAGACCACGAGCTCAAGCCGCTAATCTCTTGGACACCCATGGCGAATCATTCTCCTGGAGGAAAAACTGTCACCGCAGAGCAGAAAGCGAAGCCGAAAGGGTATCAGGCGCGGGCGGAGGCAGAGGCCGAAGCTCTGCCGCCGGAAATCCATCCGCTCTACCGCGCGCCGCGGGGCATGCACGATATTCTTCCCGTTGATCAGCCGTACTGGGAAGTGATCCACGATCTCGTCCGCCAGACCGCGGTGTCGTTCGGGTATCAGCGGATCGAGACGCCGGCAGCGGAGCTCCCCGGGCTCTTCGAGCGGAGCCTCGGCGGCACGAGCGACGTCGTCGCAAAGGAGCTGTTCTTCATTCGGGATCGAACGGGAAAGGAGAAGCTCGCGCTCCGACCAGAAGGGACCGCGGGGATCGTCCGCGCCTATCTCGATCATGGCATGCATACGCTCCCCCAACCGGTAAAGCTCTGGTACTTCTCGCCGATGTTCCGGCACGACCGTCCCCAAGCGGGGAGGTACCGACAGTTCTGGCAGTTTGGGGTAGAAGTGATCGGTGAGGCCGACCCCCTCATCGACGCGCAGGTCATCCACCTCGCGTACGAAATTCTCCGCGGCCTCCAACTCGAGCAGTTCCGGATCGAGATCAACAGCATTGGGCACCAAGGCCCGAACTGCCGGCAGGCCTATGTCGCGCTCCTGAAAACGCACGCTCAGACCCATCGGGCGAAGCTCTGCCACGACTGCAAGGAACGGCTGAAGCGGAACCCTCTCCGGATCCTCGACTGCAAAGAGGAGAAGTGTCAGCTCGTGGTCAATACCGCTCCGAAGCTCTCGGAGCACCTCTGCGGGATCTGCGCGGTGCACTACCGAGACCTTCTTTCCCTCTTGCGCGACCTCCAGATTCCGGTGAAGGAGAACCCTCGCCTCGTCCGCGGTATCGATTACTACACGCGCACCGTCTTCGAAATGCTCTCCACCACGCGGCTCCAGGGAAATCCGGAGACGAGGTCCGGCGGTGGGAACGCGGGCAAGAAACCGCACCCCGCGACAGAGCTGTCATCAACGCCGCTGGCGCTCGCGGCGGGGGGACGCTATGACGGGCTCGTCGAGCTCCTCGGTGGTGCGCCGACGCCAGCGGTGGGATTTGCCGCAGGTGTCGAACGGATTCTCCTTGCCATGCGCGCCGAGGGCGTCGAAGCCGACCGGACCGATACGCCCGAAGTGTTCCTCGTCCATCTTGGGGACTTAGGCCGCAAGCGGGCACTCCTCCTGTTTGATGAGCTCCGGCGCTCGGGCTTCCGGGTCGGAGAAGCGTTCCACAAGTCCGGGATCAAAGCGCAGTTGCGCGTCGCCGACCGTCTGCGAACTCCCTGGGTGCTCATCCTCGGTCAGAAGGAGGCGTTGGACAACACGCTCATCCTGCGCAACATGGAGAGCGGCGTGCAGGAAACGCTCGACTTGAACCTCGACGCGCTCGTTCCCGTCTTAAAGAAACGACTGCGCCATGAAGGATCCTAAACGAGTCTCCGCGTGTCTCTTCTGTCGGATTGTCGCGCGAGAACTCCCCGCGGACATTGTCTATGAGGATGCGGAGGTTCTTTCCTTTCGAGACATCCGGCCAAAGTACCCTGTCCACCTGCTCGTCGTCCCGAAAGTCCACCTCGCCGGCGTCGCTGACCTTCAAGTCGAGCATGAGCCGCTCGCGGGCAAGCTCCTCCGGATTGGCGCTCATCTTGCGCGCCGCGAGGGTATTGCGAACTCCGGCTTTCGGCTTCTGACCAACGAAGGGCCAGACGCTGGCCAGGTCGTGCACCACCTCCATCTCCATGTCCTCGGTGGCGAGTCTCTCCGCGGACTCTGAGAGAAGCGTCTGAAAGAGCAGTGGAGCGTCTGGTTGACGAACACCGACCTTTTTGGTACCGTTTTCTTCCGAAGAAAGGAGTGTGAATCCTGGTGGTTGAAGTGCGAAAACGCGAGCACGAGTCGACGGAAAGCCTCATTCGGCGCTTCCACAGGCGGATGGTGGCCAGTGGCACGCTCCTCGCTGCGAAGCGGGTGCGGTTCTACGTGCGCCCAAAGAGTAAGCAGCGGCGGCGGACGGAGGCAATCCGGAGGAACGAGCTCCGGCTGGAGTACGAGCGGTTGCGGAAACTCGGGAAGCTCGAGGAACGGTCGCGGGATCGTCTCTAAACCCGTATGGCCGACTCCCTCCGTGCGCGCTTACGAGCAGATCTCCTCACGGCGCTGAAGGCGAGGGACCAGGTGCGGAGTTCGACACTCCGCCTTGCGGCTGATGCGCTCCAGAACGAGGAGATTGCACTGAAGAAGATCTCGTTGACCGACGAGGAAGTTCTCCGTGTCCTGGAACGGGAGGCGAAGCGCCGCCGTGAGGCAGCTGACGCGTACGAGCGGGGTGGGCGACCGGAGCTCGCGGAGGCTGAGCGTCGTGAACTTGCGGTTATTACCGTGTACCTCCCAACGCCACTCACCGACATGGAGTTGGAGCAGGTGGTACGTGAGGTGGTGACCGCCTTGGGCGCATCGGCGCCGACGGCGGTCGGTGCGGTGATGAAAGAGGTCATGACCAAGGTTCGTGGCCGGGTAGACGGCGCTCGCGTGAAAGCTCTGGTTTCCCGTATACTATCCATATCTTCCCCATAAGAGGGGTACCCACTCACACGAACCTCGAGGAAACTCCATGGCACTTCCCGGACCACCCCCACCGAATCTTCCCGCGGAAGAACCGAAGGATACGGGCAAGAAAGAAGGCGCCAGCGCCCTTCCGGGGGCTTCTCCTCCGGCGTCTTCCCCGCCGTCTCCCCCATCCCCGCCGCCGCGGCTGCCGGCCCCGCCAGTCGAGAAACCCATTCTCCCCCCGCGACGACCGGACGACGGATCCGTTCCTGGGGAAGCGCTCCCACGGAGTTCTCCGCTGTCTCCACTCCAAGGACCGCCGTTTTCCCCGACCCGTCCGCTGACACCGAGGGCAGGAAGTATCCCGCCCCCGCGTCCGGATCCATCGGGTCGCGGGCCCGCATCACGTCTGGGAGCGCTAGGAGAAGCTGGGGCTCTTCCCAAGGTTCCGCTTGGGGTCTCGCGTCCGTCCGCTCCCGAAGGTCTGCCCGGAGTGACGCTGCCGCTGCCCGGAAGCCCGCTGTCGGGTCTTCCGCGTCCTGCCCCACGCCCTCCGCCCTCCGAACTGCTTCTCGCGCGTGAGCTCGCGAGGAAGGAAGGTGGGGAAGACGCACTTCCGCCCCCACCAAGGATTCCTGGGGGTCCCCCTTCTCCTGCGCCACCCACACCGCCAGGACCACTCCCCGAACCCTCCGGTTCCCGCGAGCGCCGCCGGATCCGTGGCCGGCGCCTTGCCGTACTCCTCCTCATTCTCGGTGGCGGGATTCTTGGCCTTGGTGTCCTCCTCATGACGATCGTTCGACGGGGACCGACCGCTCCGTCCCCTCCGCTTCTGACGGAGACTGCTCCCCCGACAGTACCGGTACCCTTTGCTGAGCGCGATACGGACGGTGATGGCTTGAGAGACGAGGAAGAGGTTGCCGCGGGGACCGACATGAATTCCGCCGATACCGACGGTGACGGATTCACCGACAAGCAGGAGTTGGACGCGGGCTACGATCCACGCGGACCCGGGTTGCTCGATCGAGATCGGGACGGATTGCCAGACCGTGACGAAGAGCGACTAGGAACGGATCGTCTGAACGCCGACACTGATGGCGATGGGTACCTGGACGGCCAAGAAGTTCGGAACTGTTACAACCCTCGTATTCCCTCACCGAATGACAAGATTGCATCGTGCCCCCCGTATCCCGGCCTTTAACGCACGCCAGGCGCCATCCCTCTCTCCACAACTCCGCACCCCGCGCGTATGCATGTGGAAGTGGTGAATGAAACCACCTGGAGGGTTCCGCAGTCACGGATTCAAAATGTGACCCACCACGCTGAACAACTCTTTGGTCTTCCCCGTGACGCTTCCGTGCAACTCGTCTTCGTTGCCGATCGGGTGATGCGACGCTTGAACCAGCGGGCCTTCCGGCGGAATCGTCCCACGGATGTCCTCGCCTTTCCCCTCCACCAGCTTCGCCCCTCCCGGTCCATCGCGCTCCGGAAGATGGCGAAGGATCCCGATGGGTTCCTCCGCCTCGGTGACGTGGTGATCTCCGTCCCGACTGCCGCACGGCACGCGCGCCGCCTCCGCCGCCCACTCACGGATGAGGTCGCGGAGCTGTTCGCACACGGGGTGCTCCATCTTCTCGGGTACGACCACGGCCGTCCCCGAGAAGCCTCTCGCATGGAAAAGCTGACTACTCGCCTAGTGGCCTAGGCACCCAATGTGGAGCCGCCTTCGATACGCGCTCCGGGGGTTGAACGGAGCGTTCCGCTCGCCAGAAATTGCCAGACATGTGGTCGTGGCGCTGTTCGTTGTGGTCATCAGTGTCCTGGCATGTCTGGAGAGTACCCAGTGGGCTCTGATCCTTTTCGCGATTGGATTCGTGCTTGTTTCCGAGACCTTCAACACCGCGATTGAGGAGGTGTTGAACGTTGCCCCTGGCGTTCACCACCCCATCGTCCGCCGCGCCAAGGATCTCGCCGCTGCCGCGGTGCTCCTCGCCGCGCTGACCGCTGCGGGTATTGGCATTCTCGTCTTCGGACCACCGTTCTTCTCTGGGACGCTGGCACATTGTCTTTCGTAAGGAAGTTCAGGCACGATAAGGGTCATGGCGCGCGAGGAAACGGTTGTCGGTCTCGATGTCGGAACGACCGCGGTGCGGGTCCTGGCCGGACAGGTGCCACCAGAGCCGGAGGAGAAACCCCAGGTTCTCGGCGTGGGCGTGGCCCCGTCGTCTGGCATGCAGCGCGGTGTGGTCACCGACATTGAGGAAATGATCCGGGCGGTCAGCCAGGCCTTGGATGCCGCTGAGCGGATGGCCGGTGTTCCGATCGATCACGCTGCGGTGAGCATCAGCGGCGCGCACATCAGCTCGGTGAATAGTCATGGCGTCATCGCGGTATCTCGTGCGGACGGAGAAATCTCCGAGGAGGACGTGAGTCGCGTGATCAGCGCGGCGCAAGCGATCTCTCTCTCCAGCAATCGAGAGATCCTCCATGTGATCCCGCAGCACTTCATTGTGGATGGGCAGGGCGGCATCACCGACCCCCGGGGCATGACGGGCGTTCGCCTCGAGGTTGACACCCACATTATCGAGGGGTCCACCCCGTTCATTCGGAACCTGACGAAGTGTGTCTACCAAGCGGGAGTCACCGTCACCGAACTGCTGTTCGCTCCTCTCGCCGCCGCCCGCGGCGTCTTGAGCAAGCGCCAGAAGGAGCTCGGGGTCGTCCTCCTCGACCTCGGCGGGGGGACCACAAGCCTCGCCGTATTCGAGGATAACCGGCTCACTCACACCGCGAGCATTCCGGTCGGGAGCATGCACGTCACGAACGACATCGCCATTGGGCTCCGGTCGAGCATTGACGTGGCAGAGCGCATCAAACTCGAGTTCGGCTCCGCGCTGCCCGACGAAGTAAAGAAGTCGCAGGAGATCAATTTAAAGAACGTTGATCCGAATGAGGAAGATATCAGTATCTCGCGGCGGCAGGTCGCCGACATCATCGAGGCACGACTCTCGGAAATTTTCTCGCTCGTGAATCGGCAGCTGCGTGCGATCGATCGCGTCGGGATGCTGCCCGCGGGTGTCGTGCTCACCGGCGGCGGAGCGAAGCTCCACGGGATTGTGGATCTCGCCAAACGTGAGCTTCGGCTCCCGGCGCAGCTTGGTTTTCCCCACGCCCTGCCGGCGGTGGTGGGAACGACGGACGATCCCGCCTTCGCCGTCGCTGTCGGATTACTCCTCGCGCGCGTGGAGACGTCCCGAACGCACGAGCGTTCGCCGCTCCGCGCCTTGGCGACCGTCGGCCCCACCGTGGCAAAGCTCCGCGGCTGGTTCCGAACGTTGCTTCCCTGAGCCGGTCCAGTCTGAACACTTTTGGTGTGCGGACTGAACAATCATCGGACTTGACAGAATTTTGACGCGCAGGTTTTGGCGCTCTACGCTGGGGATGGTTTTCCCCACCCTTAGCTTCTTATTTTTCTCTTTCCCCCATGCCCGAAATCAAACCCAGGATTGAAACATTCGCGAAGATTCGGGTCGTGGGAGTAGGAGGTTCAGGTGGGAATGCGCTGCACCGGATGGTGGAAGCGCGCATCCGGGGCGTAGAGTTCATTGCGGTGAACACCGACGCGCAGGCACTCCATCACTCTGCGGCTCCACACAAGATCCACGTCGGGCAGAACATCACCCGCGGCCTTGGAACAGGAATGGATCCATCCGTGGGACAGCAGGCGGCCGAAGAGGGTCGGGAGGAAATCTACGAGGCACTAAAAGGCAGTGACATGGTCTTCGTGACCTGCGGCATGGGCGGCGGCACAGGCACCGGAGCGGCTCCGGTCGTCGCAGAAATTGCGAAAGAGTCCGGCGCACTCACCATTGGTGTGGTCACAAGACCATTCTCCTTTGAAGGACAACAGCGTCGGCTCGTTGCGGACGAGGGACTTGCCGAGCTCCACGAGCGCGTGGACGCCGCTGTAGTCATCCCAAACGACCGTCTTCTCCAAATCATTGACCGGAAGACAAGTCTCCTCGACGCGTTCAAAGTCGTCGACGACGTTCTCCGCCAAGGCGTGCAGGGAATTTCCGATCTCATCACCGAACATGGGATGGTGAACCTTGACTTCGCCGATGTGCGGGCAATTATGACCGACGCGGGAACCGCGCTTATGGGTATTGGACGAGCCTCGGGAGAAAACCGGGCAATTGAAGCAGCTCGCGCCGCCATTGATAGCCCGCTGTTGGAGGTGTCCATTGACGGCGCGAAGGGGATTCTCTTCAACATCAGCGGCGGAAGGGATCTCGGGATGTACGAAGTGGAGGAAGCCGCCAAGATCATCACGGAGCACGCCGACCCGAGCGCGAAAGTCATCTTCGGTGCGGTGGTGGACGACCAGGGTGAGCGTGACGAAGTGGTGCTCACGGTGATCGCCACGGGGTTTGACGTTGGGCAACCGGAAGTGACCGCCTCGCGCGATCGCGCGCGGGTGGCCACGCAAACCGTCCGTCCGGCTCCGGCCTATGGTCGTGCGCAACCCACGCCGTCGCCACCCGCAACACGAGCGACACCCGCCACTCCGAAGCCGGAAGGAACACCGCAGGAAGACTTCGATATTCCCGCGTTCATCCGAAAGAAGATGAAGACTTAAATCTGGAAGGAAGAAACCTACGGTTTCCTCCTTCCATGCATCTTCCTTCCCTTTAGTTGTGTCGCTCAGCTCGGGACCTTATAACCCGCAGCCTCGCGACTGGATACGTTTTTGGTCCACGAGACCCACAACTCGCTCGCAGGACATTTCCCTGTTTCTTTCATATCGTTGGCGATTATGGCATACCGGAACCACAGTTGTCTCTGTGCGGTACAGTGAGGATGTATGCGCCCCTGGGTGGTGCCGTGGATGGGGGTCGGGTGGCTCGCTGGCATTCTGGTCGGGAGTCTCACCGTGGTGCCGGTGGTGCTGCTGACGGCCAGCGGGATCAGTGCTGCGCTCGCCTACGCCGTCTCGTGGAGCCGCGCGTTGTTTTCTGAACGCGGCGCGCAGGTCGTGCGGCTGTCCGCGCTCACGGTGCTCGCGGGGATGTTCGGCATCTGGCGCGCCAACGGTGCGTTGCTGTTCGATCAAGGACAACAGGAGCAATGGGATCCGTTCTACGGTCGGCCTGCCGTCGTCCGCGGCGTCGTCCGCGATGCCGAGATTCGCGGTGTGCTGGTCCGGCTCACGATTGGCCAACTCTCGTTGAAGGACCGCGCAGTCCTTGGGATGCTCCGGACCACCGTGCCGCGATCGCCAGGCATAGGAGAAAACGCCGTCATCCGATTGCGCGGGAAACTGGAACGGCCGGAGGACCTTCCGCGTCTACTCTCCGCCCGTACAGGACAGCCCGTCCGCGGCGACCTGGAGCGTGTCTTTCGTCGTCAGCAGGTCTTTGCGACCATGCGGTTTCCGGACGTCCGCATCGAGACCGCGGCCCGACCATCGGTCCTTACCCGCGTGCGGTTCTCCTTGCGCGACCTCCTGCTGCAGCAGCTGCCCGATCCTGCCGCTGGCCTCTACAGCGCGCTTCTGCTCTCGTTTGATCGTGATCTGCCGTCGTCCCTCCGGGAGGCTGCGGCCGCCACGGGCATTTTGCACCTCGTGGCCATTTCCGGATCCCACATTGCCGCAATTGCTGCCGTCGCGTTCTTCATTGCCGTGACTGCGGGTCTCTCGCGAACCACTGCGGCCATGACCACCCTGGCGTTCACCGCGGTGTTCCTCGCCCTCGTGGGATTTCCAGAGAGTGGTGTCCGGTCCGGGATCATGGCGGGGCTGGTCCTCTTCGCGACCCTGCTTGGTCGCCACGCTGCGGGTCTCCGCGCTTTGCTCCTGGCGATCGTCGTCATGGCGGCGATCGATCCGCGCGTTCTTCTCGGCGACGTTGGTCTCCAGCTTTCCGCGCTTGCCGTCTGGGGGCTGCTGACCATCTTCCCGTTTCTCCAGCAGGTCTTCCGGCAGATTCCCGACCCGCTGCGGCTCCGTTCCTTGATACTACTGACGATCGCTGCCGAACTCGCCACACTCCCGGTCGTTGTCTACACCTTCGGTCGTATCCCACTGTTCGGTCCGCTGACGAATCTCGCGGCCGGAGTTCTGTTCCCGTTTCTCCTGGCGCTCGGTGCGCTCGTGCTCCTCACGAGCGTCGTTGCTCCGGCGATGACCGCGCTGGTCGCACCGCTGGCGACGCTCTTGGGCAATGCGTTCCTGGGCATTGCGGAACGTGTCAGCGCCATTCCCGGCCATCTCATCACGGTCCCGCCGGTTTCGCTGACGTTCTTCCTCACCTCGCTCGTGAGTCTCCTCGTCGTGGGGCACCTGCTCCAGCGGCGCCCGCGCAGTGCCACGACCGCGTAAGATGCGTGTCCGTCTTCTCCTCCTATTCGCGCTCGCCATCGGCACGGCGAGCGGCGGTCTGCTCCTTCAGCAGCGGGGACAGGAAGGTACCGGATTGCATGTCCTCGACATCGGCCAAGGGGACTCCATCCTCCTTCGCTCGGGAGACGTGGACGTTTTAGTGGACACGACGATTTCCACACGCTCAAGGTGACGCTCGCGGCGCAGCTTCCGCCGAAGCGAGGTAAGGCGAGAATTCCACTTAGGGAATACAGCCGAAAGAACAGAGAAATCGAAATTCTTGGCAAGCGACAAGCGGATTGACGCCCCTGACCGCGTGAGGCACGTTGGAGGTAGACCATGAATGGGAGCCCTGTGGAAGACCGTGTGGGTTTCGAGCCCACGTTGACAAGGATGAGAAAAGCCGCATAATAGACACCCCATTCCTTGCTCATGTCTCTCCTCAAAGTCATCAAAGATCACGTCGTAAAGCGGTTTTCTGGAAGAGGTTACGAGCCGCAGGAGCTCGCTGATTTGCATGAGTATTTTCGGATTCATGGGCCCATTACCTTCCACTATCAGAAAAAGGAGGGTTCCATCGTTGCGGTCAGCCAGAACTTTCAGTTTGGCTCTATTGTGACCTCGGGAAAGGACGAGAGAGAACTCGATAAGAACATCAAGGATGCCATTCTGACTTCGTTCGACGTGCCTTCGGCATACGCCCGCGAAGCTAAAATCCGGAAACAGGCGAAGGAAACAGAGGGTGTTTATGCCCTCGCTTAGTGAACTCCCAAGCGATGTAAACCGTGAGAGGTTTGTACGGGTACTACAATCCCTCGGCTTTCAAATCAGCAAAAAGGGAGGCAGCGGGAGTCATTACAAGGCGACGTGGCCGCAAACGAGAAAAATGGTGATAGTCCAGTATAAACTTCGTAAGGATGTGTTGTACGAGCTCCTTAAAGAAATCAAGAAAATCAGCGGGGTCGAGTGGGAACAGATAAAAGAGCGGTTGTAGGAAGTACTCACTCCTAATGTGCGTCTTCAGCGCTCCGCATGGTCGTGTGGTGTTCTTTTATTCTGGCTCAGGTGATGGTGAGGCAGACGGTGACGCAGACGGTGAAAGTGAGGCAGCCGAGTTCGGAACGTCATGCACTTCTTTTGGATCATTCGAATAGCACATAGGCGGACTTAGAGATCGCCTTACTTCCTCTACCCGCGCTGCCTGGTTAATACGCGTACTGAGTAGATCGGTCGCTAAATGAAGAAGTTCTGGCGGTATCATAGCTTCTCCCGATGAAATCTCTTACTCATACTGCTTTAGACAAAACTCTTTCTCTTTTCTAAGCTCATCGTAAAATGATTGTTCACTCCTCCATGTCGGCGCAACTGGAAGGCCCTGGCAGTGTCCGTCTGTGCCACGATGATCGTCACACCAGGCCTTCTCATACTTGTTTTGAATTTGAAGGACGCAGGCATTAGATTTTCTTTCTGCAAGCACTGGCTTTACGACAAACTGGAATGCAATAACACCACATACCACCAGAAGGCTTATGGTAGTTAATGGAATACTTGCGGTTCTTACTGGCATAGATTTTCATACGGCACGCCATCATCATCGCCGTCGAGTCGATGCACGTCCGTCGGACACGCGTTGAACACCGCTCTGACATCCAAACGGGAAGAAAATTTGATCATGAGCTACTTGCACTGTACGCACGAAGCTTTAAAACGGGCAATTTTCTTTCAATGGGCTACATTTGAGTTGTGCGTTTCCGCTTACTTCTACTTTTAATCCTGCTTAATGGAGTCGCAGGAGCGTGGGTTTTCTTAGCGCAAGATGACGCGAAGGGAACCAGCTTGCACGTCCTCGACATCGGCCAAGGGGACTCCATCCTCCTTCGCTCGGGAGACGTGGACGTTTTAGTGGACGGAGGACCGGACGCCACCGTACTCCAGCGGCTATCCGAGATCCGTCCCGTGCTGGACCGAAAGCTCGATGTGCTCGTGCTCACGCATCCCCAGCGCGATCATCTCGCCGGACTGCTCACGGTTCTGGAACGGGAAGACGTCGGTCTCGTTTTGCTCCCAGAGCTGAACAGCGAGTCGGAACTTTTTCGATCTTTCGTCTCCGAATTGAAGAAGCGCCGCGTCCCCGTGCGCTTCGCCCGCACCGGCCAGCAACTGGAAGGAAGATCCTTCACGCTCACGGTGCTCGCGCCGGACTCGCGTCTTCGGGAGTTGGCACGGAAGAACCTGAACAACGGGTCGGTCGTGCTCCGCGCGGATGTGCGGGAAGGTGGTGGGATCGAGGGACGATTCTCCGCGCTGCTCACGGGGGACATCGAACGTCCGGCCGAGCTCCATCTCGTCCAGCGCTGGTCCCCCCTCCTGGACGTTGACGTGCTCAAGATTCCTCACCACGGGAGCCGAACCTCCACCTCGGAACGTCTCCTCCGTGCGGTAACGCCGCAACTCGCGCTTGTGAGCGCCGGGCGAAAGAACCAGTACGGGCATCCCGCGCCCGCCGTGCTCGCGCGACTGAAGGGCACCGCGCTCCTGCGTACCGATCTCCACGGAACGATTTCGCTCACGACCCGCGACAGTCGGCTGACTCTTTCCTGTTCCCTCGGGTGTCCACGGTCGAAGCTTGCGGAGCGCCCGCGTGCCCGGTAGCATAGAGGCACCACGATGTCTCCTCGTGCGCGAACACCGCGGTCGCGAGCAATCAAATTGAAAACGCAACGGACCTTGGTCCTCGTCAAGCCCGACGGCGTGCAGCGTCACCTCGTCGGAGACATCATCCGCCGCTTCGAGCAGGCCGGATTGAAAATTGTCGGCTTGAAGCTTGTGTGGGCCACGCCGCACATTATCGACCGTCACTATCGGCATGATGCGGACTATCTCATGTCCATCGGCGAGAAGACCATCAAGGGGATGGAGCAGCTCGGCCTTCACGTGCATGGCACGCCTTTGGAGATCGGTCGCCGGGTCCGCTCGTACTTGAGTCGCCACCTCTCCATCGGCCCGGTGGTGGCGATGGTGCTTCAGGGAACCAACGCCATTCGGAACGTCCGTCAGCTCGTTGGGTCCACAGATCCGCTCACGGCCGATATTGGCTCAATTCGCGGCGACCTGACGATCGACACCATTCAGCTCGCCGACCTTGAGCAGCGCGCCGTACGGAATCTCGTGCATGCGTCGGGCGATCCCGAGGAAGCGGAGCGGGAAATCCCCACCTGGTTCTCGCCGGGGGAACTCCACGCGTACCACACCGTGATGGACATCGTCCTCCACGACGAGAACTGGGATCGGCCTTCGCCGGGGATCCGACCGACCGTTCGCCGAAGGCCCGCCGAAGCTCAGCCGGGAGCGAAATCGGGCCGCCCGGCGGGCAAAGGGAAGCAACGCTGAGCATCTTTTGGACCGCGATGTCACGCGCACCAGCACTCCGGAAAGGTCTCGTGGTCGGCTGGTCGTCGGTGCCGAGCGATACGCACCGCACGCGGAACGAGGATGCCTTCCTCGTGATGCTGGACCGCGGGTTCTTTGGCGTGTTCGACGGGATGGGTGGGTACAGACATGCAGACATCGCGGCGCAGATCGCCGCAGACGAAGTCCAAGAAACGCTCGCCCCGCTCGCGCCGGATGCGTCGGACGAAGCCGTCGCCGACACGCTCCGTGATGCGTTCTTCGCTGCGGACGCGGCCATTCGCGCGGAAGCGCACAGCCGCAGTGGGGCAGGGAGTATGGGGACGACCGCGCTTCTGGCGGTCGTGCGGCCGGCGGGGGTGGATACCTGGTCCACCCTCCTCGGCTGGGTGGGGGATAGCCGCGTGCTCGTCCTTCCGGAGGGATCGCGTTTTCTGCACACGCTCACGCTTGATGATAGCGTCTTGCGACTTCACGCCTCTTCCGCCACGCAGGCGCGGAAGTACCAGGCCGCTCTCGGCATGGTGACGGACTCCAAGCATCTCTCCCTGCGCGAGCGCGACTTATTCCTGGAGCGGCACGTCCTCACCCAGGCGGTGGGAACATCGCTCCGTCACGTCCATGTCACTGCCCACCTCTTGAGCGACGGAGATCTCTTGATCCTCACGACGGATGGCGTGCACGACAACCTCACAGACCGGGAGATCACGGCGATCCTCCGTCGGGCACGCTCCGTGGGTGATGCGTCGAAGCAATTGGTTACGGCCGCGCGCGTCCGCAGCCGGGATCGCGAGCACGTGCGTGCCAAACCCGACGACATGACGGCCGTCATCGTGCGCTTGAGTGGGTAATCGGCCCGCTCCCGCGGGTGTGGCTCCCATGGATCGTTCCGCCTTCGAACAGATCGTTGCAGAGGGAAGCGCACGGATTCCCGTCGCGTTCCGCGGGTATCTTCGTGAGATCGTGCTCGTCGTTGAGCGTGAGCCGACCAAGGCGCACCAGCGTTCCGCGGGTCTTGCCTCGGACGAGGAACTCTTCGGGCTCTATGAGGGAACCCCGCGGACGGAACGCGCGTATCTCACCTACCGCCTCCCGGATACGATCACGCTCTTCCAAGGTCCGATTGAGCGGGCGTGCGGCGGAGATCCGGAAGTCATAAAGGAAGAGATTGCCCGTACCGTCTGGCACGAGTTGGCGCATGCCTTGGGGGTTCAAGAGGAGCGCATCGATCAGCTCGAGGCCGACCGCGGCTGGACATAGAGCGGAATGGCAGAGCGGAAGACCATTCTCGTGACCGGTGGATCCGGATTTCTCGGTTCGCACCTCTGCGAAGTGCTTCTGGAGCGCGGCCACGACGTCATCTGCGCGGACAACTTCTTCACCGGGAGCAAGGAGAACATCCGGCACCTCCTCACGCATGACCACTTCGAGCTTCTCCGCCACGACATCGTCGAGCCCCTCTACGTCGAGTGCGATGAAATCTATAACCTCGCCTGCCCGGCGAGCCCCGTGCACTACCAGGAAAATCCGATTAAGACCATCAAGACGTCGACGGTTGGCATGGTGAACATGCTCGGATTGGCCAAACGGGTCGGGGCGCGGATTCTCCAAGCCTCAACGTCCGAGGTCTACGGCGATCCCGAGGTGCACCCTCAGCCGGAGACGTACCGAGGCAACGTGAACGTGCTCTCGCCGCGGGCCTGTTATGACGAAGGGAAGCGCGTCGCCGAGGCGCTCTGCATGGACTATCATCGCCAGAACGGCGTGGACATCCGCATCGCGCGCATTTTTAACACGTACGGCCCGCGGATGGATTTGAATGACGGGCGCGTGGTCTCGAACTTCATCGTCCAGGCGCTCCGCGGCGACCCGCTGACCATCTACGGCCAAGGCACCCAAACGCGGAGCTTCTGCTATGTGGACGACATGATTGAAGGCCTGATCCGACTCATGGAGCATCCGACCTTCTTCGGGCCGGTGAACGTCGGCAATCCGGAAGAGATCCCCGTTCGAATCCTGGCAGAGCAGATCCTGCGACTCACGCGTTCGCGCTCTCGGCTCACGCGCAAACCCCTTCCCGCCGACGACCCGAGGCAGCGCTGTCCCGACATCCGGCTCGCGAAGACGAAGCTCCGCTGGGAGCCACGCGTTCCGCTCGAGCGCGGGCTCAAGGAGACGATCGCGTGGTTTAAAACGCAACTGCGCGAGGAACGAGCGCAGCCCGCGCGACGGACGAAGCGCTGACCGATGGTGCTTCCACTTATCATCCTCTTCGGGGCTCTCTGCGTCATCTTTCTCGTTCCGTTTCTCCAAGGAGCACCATACGTGCCAAGCGATCCGGCCCAGGTGCGCGCGATGCTCGACCTCGCCACGGTCCAGCCCGGTGAGACGGTGGTTGATCTCGGCTCGGGAGACGGTCGGATTCTCGAGGCATTCGCTCGAGCAGGCGCGGAGGCGCACGGGTACGAAATGAACCCCGTGCTCGTGTGGGTTGCGCGGCGGCGGATTCGCACGGCCGGCTTGATAGGGAAAGCGTTTGTACACTGGGGGAGCCTGTGGCGTGCGGACGTCAGGTCTGCCGATGTCGTGGCGGTGTTCGGGGTGCGTCACATCATGGGGCGCCTCGAGCGGAAATTGCAGCGGGAACTCAAGGACGGTGCGCGCGTGGTCTCCAACGGGTACCAGTTTCCCACGTGGCCCGTGCAGCAGAGCGCACACCGCGTCTTCCTGTTTCGGCAAATCTGACATTCTTGCGTTTTAGAAAGCATCCCCGGTCCGTTAAAGCGGATCGGGGATACGGTGCAGTTCAGTCGGGCCATGACACGTACCGATAGTCGAGTTCTTTCAGATCCCGGGCCGTGGTCCCGTGGATCTCAATCACGTTCAGTGCTGGCTCTCGGTCCCCCGCGTACAGCTGATGGGCGATCCCCGCTGCTACGGATCCTTCACCCTCCGCACGGGAATGCTGGCTGACGAGACGTCTCCTGATTCTCAGGATGTCTCGGCCCTCGACATCGAGAGACTTGCACTCGGTAACGAGGGTGCAAGATCCCAGCAGGCAGTACAACCGTTTCTCGACAGTGGGGTGCCAGCGCGCCGACGTTCTCCCGTGACGAGGCAGGTACTGGAGGAGCAATAGCCTGTGCTCTTCGGGGAATGGGTGAATGATCCAGTACTGCGCGTCCGAGGTGGGGGATTCGTGGCGGGACGGACGAACAAAGGTGAGATTGCGATGCGCGATCACACACTGGCCGTCACCGAACGGAATGGTTTCGAGGGACAGTCCCGGCGTCACAACGTTTGCGAGTTCCGATCGCGCAAGCTCCGCGGTGATAGCCAGTGCGGCTTCTTCGAACTCTCCGTTCAGATGCTCGACCGGAATGTTCATGACGCGCTGCCGCGCATAGACATGAAGTTGAGGCATCTTCGGCCCTCCCTGGATTAGAAACGAACAAAGTTACATCAACGGCAGGAGTATACGGTGCACTGCGCCGCGCGTGCAACAGAGAAAATTTTGTCAAGGCAATCAAGTCAGGAGTGA
>VMFP01000012.1 GCA_007376145.1 Parcubacteria group bacterium Gr01-1014_38 | reverse complement strand
CGGACAGACGGCCGGGTGAATCTGGATTGCCTTCCCCTCGATGAGCACGGGTTGGAATGCCTGGATGCCGATTCGGTGAAGGAGACGCTCAACCCCGAAGGGAGCGTGCACGCGATGGTGGCCTCCGGCGCGCGCGGATCGTGGGGGCAGGTCACGCAGATGATGGGAATGAAGGGGCTCGTGATCAGCCCGACAGGACGCACGCATGAACTCCCGATCAAGGCGAGCTTCAAAGAAGGCTTCGACGTACTCGAGTACTTTGTCTCCACGCACGGGACGCGAAAGGGAATGGCGGACACCGCCCTCCGCACGTCCACGGCCGGGTACTTGACCCGCCGACTGGTGAATGTGGCCTCGGACGTCGTCGTCCGGGAGGCGGACTGCGGCGATACGCGCGGCTGGACCATTGCCTTGGACGAGAGCACCGAGATGGGGACCACGCTGGCTCGGCGCCTCCAAGGTCGCATGCTCGCCGCCGACGTTCTTGATTCCGCGGGAACCGTGATCGCGGCTGCAGGGACCCTCGTCGGCAAGGAACTCGCCCACGCCATCGAGAAGGCAGGCATTCCGCGTGCGCAGATTCGGTCGGTCCTCACCTGCCAGACGCTCCGCGGGGTGTGCCGGTCCTGCTACGGGTGGGACTTGGGGTCGAACGCACTCGTGAAGATCGGCGAAGCAGTCGGCATTATCGCCGCACAGAGCATTGGGGAACCGGGGACCCAGCTCACCATGCGGACCTTCCACATGGGAGGCGTGGCGGGCGGTGCGGACATCACGCAGGGGCTCCCCCGGGTGGAAGAGTTGTTCGAAGCACGACCGCCCAAGGGACCGGCGCTCATCTCGGACATCGCGGGAACGGTCCTCCCCAAGACGAACAAGGATGAGAGTATCGTCGTCACGGTTCAGTCGGAGAGCCCGGGACGAGACGTCTACCGGCGGGCCGGGACAATCCTCGCGAGTCACGTGACCGACGGGGCACGCGTGGAAGCGGGCCAGCGGATCTTCATGGATCTGGAGGGCGACGAAGTGTTCGCGCGGATTTCGGGGACCGTCCGGCTGACGGAGGATGAGGTCGTCGTTGAGGGGAGCGAAGCCGACACACGAGAGTACACGGTTCCTCCCGGGACCGCGCTCTGGGTGCGCGACGCGGACACCGTCCACCCCGGCCAGCAGCTCACCGAGGGCCATGTGAATGTCCAAGATCTCTACCGCGTTGCGGGAACCGAAGCGGTGCAGCGATACATCATTCGTGAGGTGCAACAGGTCTATGCCATTCAGGGAGAAATCATCAGCGACAAGCACTTGGAGATTATGGTTCGACAGATGTTCTCGCGGGTCCGCATCAAAGACCAAGGCGATTCTACCCTCCTCGTGGGCCGCATCTACGAGTTGGCGGAGTTCGAGGAGGAGAACGCGCGCGTGCGCGCCGCGGGCGGGGAGCCGGCAGTCGGGGAGACGCTTCTCCTCGGGATTACGCGCGTCTCGCTCACCACCGCGTCCTTCCTTGCTGCTGCGGCCTTCCAAGAGACGGCGCACGTGCTCATTGAAGCGGCAGTGACGGGAAAGGAAGACTGCCTCTTGGGGTTAAAGGAGAACGTCATCATCGGAAAACTCATCCCGGTGGGCACGGGGTACCGGAGTCTGCGCGAACCCGGATCGGTGTAGCCTGCTTGGGGGGAAGCGTCTCCCTGGGTGGTATGCTACAAGGGCATGCGACGGCGGAGACGACTTGAGCGGAGGCGGGGTGTTCTTCCCAAAATCGCGCGCGAGTGGGAAAAGTTTGGATTGGCACCGGAAACCCGCCGAACCGTGACCGCCCTCTTCTGGTTCCTGGCCGGGGTTGTCTCCGTTCTTTCCCTCTTTGGTGCTGCAGGGCAGGTCGGCACCTGGCTCAAGCCCCGGCTCTTCCTGGGATTCGGCGTCGGGGCGTACGTCCTGCCGTTCGTCGTGACCCTCGTCGCGGTCGGCCGACTGGATCCCGGTCGGTTCCCCTTCAGCCGCGGGCGCTACCTGGGCTTGTTCCTCGCGATCCTCAGCGGCTTAGGCTTGCTCCACGTTCCTGCCTCGCCGGAAGAGAGTCTCGCCCTGGCGGACGAAGGAAGGGGTGGGGGGTATGTCGGCTGGGTCGTGTCCTACTGGCTCCGTGCCGCAGTCGGCGGCCCGACCATGGCGTTGATCCTCGTCGTCCTCTGTACCGCGGGGCTTATGCTCGTGAGCAACCGGACGCCGGGGCAGTTCTTCGCCTGGGTCCGCACCCGGCGCGCGGAACGCGCCCAGGAGAGGCTGGCGGAGGCAGCGGCCGAACCGGCGGAGGAGACCCCTGACGTCGGTGAAGCGCCCGAGGGCAGCGACGCAGCGGAAGACCGTGAGGAGCCGGTCTCGGATCTCCCCGCGTTCTCCACGCGATCGCTCGATAGCATCGCGGTGCGAAGTCAAGGTCTGCAGAGGGAGGGTACGCGGCAGCGCGTGCGGCTTCTCCCCTATGAGCCACCGCCACTCACGCTTCTCTCTGACGCGAGTACGCGCCCGGTGAGCACCGACATCAAGGCCACGCAGCAGGTGATTCAGCGGACGCTCGAGACCTTCGGTATCCCCGTCGAAATGGGCGCCGTGTCTGTGGGGCCGACCGTGACGCAGTACACCTTAAAACCCTCCGACGGGGTAAAAATCAGCAAGATCGTCTCCCTCCATAACGACCTGGCCCTCGCGCTCGCGGCACATCCGATCCGGATCGAGGCACCCATCCCCGGCAAGGGGTTGGTGGGCATTGAAGTTCCCAACAAAGTCGTGAGCATCGTCCGACTGCGGGAAGTGCTCTCCTTCGAGGCGTTCGCGAAAGCCCTCAGCCCCCTGACGTTTGCGCTTGGGAAAGACGTGGCCGGCGAGCCACTCGTCGAAGAATTGGGACGGATGCCCCACCTGCTGATCGCTGGCGCGACCGGATCGGGGAAGAGCGTGTTGATCAACAGCCTCCTCGTGAGTCTCCTCTACCAGAATAGCCCGGTGACCTTGCGGTTGCTCCTCGTCGATCCCAAGAGAGTCGAGTTGCCGCTGTACAACGGTGTCCCCCACCTGCTTTCCCCCGTCATTACCGAGCCGGAGAAGACGATCAATGCGCTCCGTTGGGCCGTCGTGGAAATGGATCGGCGCTACGAACTCTTGAGCGCGTCGCGGAAGCGAGACCTCGCGGGGTATAACGTCGGAAAACGTCCGGAGGACGTGACCCCGAACATCGTCATCGTCGTGGACGAGCTTGCCGATATCATGGCCCGGCACGCGCGCGAGGTGGAGAACGCCGTCATCCGACTCGCCCAGATCGCCCGTGCGGTTGGCATCCACCTCGTCCTCGCCACGCAGCGGCCGAGCGTGGACGTCATCACCGGCCTCATCAAGGCAAACATCACGAGTCGCATCGCGTTCAAAGTCGCCTCCGCTGTGGATTCCCGGACCATCCTTGATGCGGCCGGCGCGGAGAAGCTTCTCGGGAGTGGGGATATGCTCTTCCTCGCATCGAACCGCACGAAGCCGCGGAGGATCCAAGGTGCCTACGTCTCGGAGGAAGAGGTGAAGCGCGTCGTGCGCTTCCTCGCGCCGAAGGAGGCGGTGGCGTACGATGAGTCTATCACCGCACCGCACTCCGAGTTGTCTGAAGGGGCCTTCGATGACGGAGACGAAGTGGACGATACGCTCTTCCGCGAGGCGCGGCGCGTGGTGGTCGAAGCAGGCCGGGCGAGCACGTCACTCCTCCAGCGCCGATTGCGGATTGGGTATGCGCGGGCAGCGCGCATCATGGATCTACTCGAAGAGCGTGGGATCATCAGCCCACCGGATGGTGCCCGACCGCGCGAGGTTCTCGTCTCGAGCGGGGAGATGAACCGGCCCGACCATCGTCCGAGTGAACCCCCGCGGGAGGGAGAGACACCGAGATCTCTCTCCACCGGAACGGCTCCTCCGACCAGCAGTCCGAGTTCGGAGTCCGTCGATCTTCGTCCACCTCCCGGCGGACGGTTCCCTCCACACCATGATGATTTCGGTTGATCCCCGGACGGGAGATCGCGAGCCTGGAGAGCAGGGTCCCGCCCGCACGAGCGTCCTCGCTCCCGCACCCGCGACTGCTCCGCTGCAGGTCGGAGAGCAACTCCGCGCCGCCCGGGAACGCCAAGACCTGGAGCTGGAGGCGCTCGCCCGCGCCCTCCGGATTCCCCTGAAGATGCTCCGCGCACTCGAGGAGGGGGATTTTTCCGTCCTGCCCGCCGACGTGTACGTCCGGGGCTTTCTCAAGCAGTACGCCGAGGCGCTTGGCGTCCATCCCGTTCCGCTCCTCCGAGAGTTCACGGTGGAGCGAGCGCGGTTCCCGATCCCCCTGAAACCCTTGCCATGGGTGCGCAGGACCCGCGCGCGCTGGAAGGTGCCACTGTGGATGTTCCTCTCCCCGCGTTCCCTCGCCATCCTCGTTGGCGCCGGGGGCCTGGCCGCGGTCCTCCTCTACGTGCTCTTCAACGTCCGCACCTTCACGCGCCCTCCACAGCTGGATGTCTTTGAGCCCTCGCAGGACCTCGAAGTTCAGGACTCCACCCTCACGGTCCGAGGGCGAACGGATGCGACAGCGGAGCTTTTCATCAATGGTGAGCGCATCTTGGTTCGTGACGATGGGAGTTTCGCGGAAACCGTCGGGTTGGGCGAGGGCGTGAATACACTCCGGATCGTCGCCAAGAGCATCGGTGGTCGAGAAACGCTCGTGGTACGGGAAATTCTCCGTCGTCCGAAGCCCGCACCGACCGGGACTCCAGCGGCAGGAGCGGCGACATCTCCCGTGACGGTGGGGCCGCTCTCCGTCACCGTTCGCGCGGAGGGAGAGGCCGTGTGGGTCTCGCTCACCGCGGAAGATCACACGGTCTTCTCCGGCCTCCTTACTCCGGGCGCCGAACAGACTGTTCGGGGAGAGCGGATCTTCGTCACGAGCGGGAAAGCGGCGAAGACCCGCATTCGCATTGACGGAGAAGACCGCGGCGTGCTGGCGGCAGCGCCTGGCGTCGTGCGCGGCATTCTCTTCACACGGAACCGTGCGACTGGTACCATAGAACGGCATGAGCCAGAGGAAATCTCTCCTTAGTGAGCGGCAGAAGGCAGCCGCAGTAGCCGTCGAACAGATTCAGGAGCGGTTTGGCGAAGGGTCTATCATGACCCTGGCGGAAGCGAAGCGCGTTGATGTCGAGGTGATCCCGACCGGTTCGGTCTCGCTTGATCTCGCGTTGGGGGTAGGGGGCGTCCCGCGGGGGCGCATGGTTGAAATTTTCGGTCCGGAAAGTTCCGGGAAGACAACGCTCGCGCTCCACATTATTGCCGAGGCGCAGAAGCGCGGGGGCGTCGCCGCGTTCGTCGACGCGGAGCACGCGCTCGACCCCGCGTACGCCAGTCGCATCGGCGCGAAGATGGAAGAGCTCCTCATCGCCCAGCCGGATACGGGCGAGCAGGCGCTCGAAATTGTTGAGACCCTCATCCGGAGCAATGCGGTGGACATCGTTGTCGTTGACTCCGTGGCGGCACTGACGCCGCGAGCGGAGATTGAAGGAGAAATGGGTGAGTCCCACATGGGCCTCCACGCCCGTCTCATGAGTCAGGCCTTGCGGAAAATGACCGGCGCGGTCTCGAAGTCGAACACCGCCCTCGTCTTCCTGAATCAAATTCGGATCAACATCGGGGTGATGTTCGGGAACCCCGAAACCACGCCTGGGGGGAAGGCTCTCAAGTTTTACAGCTCTGTCCGCATCGAGGTGCGGCGGCGGGCCCAAATCAAGCAGGCCGAGAAAATCGTCGGGAATCGCGTCGTCGCCAAGATCGTCAAGAACAAAGTTGCTCCACCTTTCCAAGTTGCGGAATTCGACATTCTATACAACGAGGGGATTTCGAAGGAAGGCGACCTTCTCGACGCGGGAGTTCGCTTCGGCGCACTCACGAAAAGCGGCACCTGGGTGCTGTTTCAGGAAGAAAAACTCGGCCAGGGTCGCGAGCAGGCCAGGGTGTTCTTGAAGGAGCACCCCGATCTCTTCCAGACCATTGCCGACGCCATCAAGCAGCGCGTGGAGACGGGAGTCGAAGTCGCGACTCCTGTTCCGGCGACTGCGGAGGGCGCAGGGTCCTAAATCCGCTATGGGTCGGAAGCGCGAAGAAACAATCGAACTCCAAGGCCCTGAAGATCCGACGCTCACCCCACCGCCGCAGCGTCAGACGGGAATCCTGCTCATCCTCGGATTCGCACTGATGATCCTTGTGGGTGTCCTCGGTCTCATGCTGCTCCGGCCCGAGCTGTTTGTGGGCGTGGTGCAAGCGTTTGTTGGCGGGTTTTAATCTGGGGTGGGAACCTCTTTGGTTCTCCCTCCCAACTCCCCCCTCCCGCTTAAGGTGTCGCTTAGGCTCTTGGACCGTATAACCCGCAGCCTCGCGACCACAGAGTTTACCGTCGCTGCCCCGCGTAGGAGAGGTACCCGATTTCCCGGGCGCGCTTGATGGCGCGCGCCACCTGGCGCTGATGCTTCGCGCACGTTCCCGTCTTCCGGTGCGGGAGGATTTTCGCTTGGGGACTTAAAAAACGCCGAAGCGCATCGCCGTCCTCGGCATCAGGCACACCGAGCTGCTCATCGCAGAACACGCACGTTTTGGGTACGGCACTCCTCACTGGCATCGTCAGAAGGGAATATCTTCAATCCGGATTTCCTCAAGTTCCTCAGCGTTACCCTTCGCCTTCGCTGCGACTGCTGCGGGAGCCTTCGGTTCCGCCGGGGTTCCCGGTTCGGGCTCCGGAGGCGACGGAACATCCTCGGCCGCTCCGGCAGTGGCGGTGCTCACCGGTGCTTCCGCCGGACTCCCGAGAAAAATGATCGTTTCCGCCACGATTTCCGTCCGCCAGTGTTTCTGGTTGTTCTTGTCGGTCCACGAGCGCGTCTGGAGACGCCCTTCCACAAACACTTGTCGCCCCTTGCGCAGATACTGGTTCACGAGATCAGCGAGTTTCCCCCACGCCACGACTTGAGAGAACTCCGTCTGAGACTGCTGCTGGCCGGCTTGGTCGTTCCACTGTCGACTTGTGGCCACGCGGAAGTTTCCTACCGTCTGGCCGCCGGCAGTGGTACGGAGCTCCGGATCGGCCACGAGCCGCCCGATGAGCATCGCTTTGTTGAGGTCGCGCGCCATGGCTTTAGAGGACTTTCTCTTCCAAGATTTCCTCAATCTTCTCGTCGAGTTTCTTCAGCGGGACCTTCTCCTTTCCGTGTGACTTTTCCTCCGGCGCGCGCTCTCTTCCTGCTGTTCGCTTGTCTGGTACCTCGGTCAGCCGTTTCCCTTCCGGGAGCTCACCGCCCCAGAGTCGCGCGCGGAGTACTTTGGACTCGCGTCCCAGCCGCTCCAGGAGCTCCCGAACCGTTTCGCCAGGAGCCGTGAAGACTGCCCGGACCTGGGTCGCCTGCCGCTGGTGCGCGATATCGTAGGCAAGTTTTCGTTTTTCGTCCACCGCCAGGGAACGAACCTCTCCGTGGTGATCCGTTACCCACGTGTTCACGAGCGACTCCACCGCGCCCCGTTCGTCGCGGGAGCTCTGTGGGTCGAGGAGGATGGTCAGCCGGTACGGCCGGAGTTCGCTCATGAGGTGCATTCAGACCGTACCACAGATGCGCGGGGGCGGCAAGACCGTACACGGCGAGTGCGTCGTTGCACCGCGCTCTCTCCGGTCTTCAGATGTTGGTCAAAGAAGTTCTTCGTTCGCTTCATGAAGAGCGACCACTGCGGGCCGAACTCGTGGCTCTCTCCGGGGTAGCGATGGAAAACCACGGATTTCTCCATCTGTTCCAATGCAGCGGCGGTTCGCTCCGACCACGCAATCGGCACTGACGCATCCGCCGTTCCGTGATGAATGATGACCGGGATTCGGAGGTTACCAAAGAACGTTCGTGGCGAGATGTTCTCCCAGAATTCCGGGTTGGCTTCGGGCGAGCCGTACGTTTCAGCGATCTTTGCGGCAAGCTCGGGTCGGCGGGTGATCCAGCGTTGGAAGTTGTCTCGGACATCGGCGCTCACGGGCGCATAGAGGGCGACTGCTTTCACAAGATCGGGCTGCGTGACCATGATCGTCTGCGCAATCCCTCCGCCCATCGAGTGTCCCATCAAGCCGATACGCTCTGTATCAAGGGAGGGAAGGGCAGAGGCGCGGACGGCGCGGATGGCGTTCACGACATCCTCGGCGTACCCGAGCCGCAGCATCAGGTCGGTGTTCGGATCTTTGTCAGACTGCGCGTGATTCCGGTAGTCGGGGTGGATCACGACATACCCGCGACTGGCGAGGTACGCTTCTTCGCGCCGCAGGCCCCGGCCGTTCGTGTACACATCGGGGTCAATATACCCATGGTTCGCGATGAGGACCGGGAACGGTCCTGCGCCCTTCGGGACATACATCGTGCCCGAAACCGTGAGATTCCCGCTCTTGTACGTGATGAAGTACTGCGTGAACGCAGCGGTCTGCGCGAGTACCCGTCCGACGGCGAGGTCACGGCCGTTGAACTCGCGCTGCGCGAATGCGGGAAGCGACACGGGGTGGGTCTGCTCAGGCCTCGCAGGGGTGCTTGGCTGCTCTCGACCCTTGGGCTCACTGGTCGTTGCGCGCTGCGGCTTGGGTGCGTGTTCGTCTCCGCGGCGTGGGGCGTTGAGCACGAACGCTATGCCAACCGCAGCCGCCACCACGAGTACCGTGCCGATCCATCGAGTGCGCATGCTTGGACTATGGTATCGGAACCGAAATCGTTTATCCGTTCTTAGGTATCCACCTTGAAGAGCAGGACGTCGCCGTCCTGCACTGCGTAGTCTTTTCCTTCGTCTCGCAGCAGGCCGCGCTTGCGCGCCGCCACGTATGATCCTGCCTCGACCAGGGCATCCCACGCGATGGTCTCGGCACGGATGAAGCCGCGCTGGAAATCGGCATGCACCTTGCCGGCGGCCTCCCACGCGGTCGCCCCGCGGGGGAGAAGCCAGGCGCGCGCTTCGTTTCTGTTCGCGGTAAAGAACGTGACGAGATCGAGGAGCGTGATCAGTGCGTGGATAATGTCCTCCACTCGTGGGTGCTCGAGACCGTACGCCTGCAGGAAGGTGCGCTGGTCGTCTCCGTAAAGTTCGGAGAGTTCCGCCTCGAGTTTCCCAGAGAGGACGACCGCGGGTCGAAGCGGAGCTGCAGACGGCGGCGTACGGAGATCTTCTCCAGTGTTGAGAACGTAGAGGACGGGCTTCGCGGCGAGCTTCGTCTCGGTGCGTTCCTGCACCTCCTGCTTCTTTGCCTCTCGTCTGGCAGCGAGCTCGGCGTCTTTCGCTTCCAGTTCGGCGCGGATGACCGTGACATCTTCCGCCGGCGAGAGCGAGCCGGCGCGGGCCACGTCCGGATCGTCAAAGATGCGGACGACGTGAATGAGCGCATCCATCGGGCGGACGTGCGCGAGGAATTCATTGCCGAGCCCTTCGCCCTGGTGCGCGCCTTTCACGAGTCCGGCGATGTCCACCACTTCGATCGTCGCGGGTGTGACCTTCCGAGAACCGGCGACCTTCGCGACTGCCGCGAGGCGCTCGTCTGGAATGGGAACGATGCCCACATTCGGCTCAACCGTCGTGAACGGAAAATTCGCCGCCGGCACGCGCTGCCGCGTGAGCGCATTAAAGAGCGTGGACTTCCCAACATTCGGGAGTCCGACGATACCTACTCTCATGTCCAAACTTTAGGGATTGGCCTCGCTTAGTCAATTTAGAGCTGTAAAAGTACCTGACACCTTTACCTCTTTATCTCCCCGATTGCCTATTCCCATGCTGCAAGCGAGAGGCGGAGTGACGCGCGGCAAAATCCGCTGTATCGTAATCGTGGAATAGCCAGAATTGGTATTTTTCGGTTCATCGCCGAAAACATGATCGCGTAATAAGTCCGCCCTGTGCGGTGAAAAGCGAGAGTGGCTTACGGGTGTACCAAGCGTGCTATTCCAAACAAGAGCTCCCCCAAAGGGAGTTTTTGTTCGTGGATGAAATCGTGTTGATCAGGGTGCGTTGCCGGCATATTGTTGTGTGATGAAAGTCTTTATTTTCGGAGCCGGCGTTTCGCTTGGGGCTCAGGAAAAGTCCGGCACTCAAGCAAGGACAACACCTCCGCTCACGCAAGATCTGTTTTCACCGAATTATAAGGACTCCGCAGAGGCCGTTGGTCTACCGAACGCTCATCTCGACGTGTATAGGGAACAGTTGAGGAAGTCCAAGAGCTTAGAAGCATGGCTTACGGCAAAGTGGGAACACATTCAGCAGATCGGCAGTCCGGAACACAGGCGTTGGGAATTAAACGAATTCGGTAAAATCACCTTTTACATCTGGCGTCTTATCCAAGGAGTCTCCACGGCATACAACACGGATCTCACCCTGTATCGGCACCTGTTGCGCAAGATCCGGGCGAACGAAGAGGCGTATGGCCTCATTACGTTTAATTACGACACGTTGTTGGATCGCGCCGTGCAAGAGGAATTCGGCTGCGCCCTTATCGATCTCGACGTGTACGAGCAAGCGCGATACGTCAAGCTCCATGGATCCATTAACTGGCTCATGAGGAAGCGGCCGGAAGACCGGAGTATCAACCGCGTCGACTCCGCTGGCGCCAGTGACAGCTTCCGGATTCTGGCGAGCAATATGTACAAGGAGGCCGCGCTCTCCGCCGCTGGTCTCATGGTCATTGATCCGAGTAGCGAAACAATGAACAACCTGAACGGTCTTAGAAACGTCATGATCTCGACAGAAACGTATTACCCTCTGTTGTTCCTCCCGGTAACGACGAAGCAGTATGCCTATGTGCACGGATTTGAAGAGAAGGTTATGCAGCAGGCCCGGAATATGCTGCAACAAGCGCAGCATATTTACCTCATCGGATACCAAGCGCAAGACGAGATCATCCGAGACGTGATGAGCGGCGTGCGACCGAATACGCCTCTACAAGTCGTGAGCAGGAACGCGCAGAGCGCAGTGCAGATTTCAGACAGAGTTGTTGAAATGTGCCAGAACGTACTACCTGCGCGTGGTGGTCATAATTTCAATGGCTTTGAGGATTTCGTCCGTCAGTACGAACCTATCGGATTGTGACGATGTGGTCGCATTGGACTTCCGCAGCGGACATCGTACAGTCAAAGAAATGGAAGTTCTTCAATGGGGCAAAAGCGCATATAGATTTCTTCGTCTTATTCATAATGCGCGTGTTTCCATTAAGGCCGAGGACTGGGCACGGCGTGTGCAAACACTCGCACATCAGTTCACGGCCATTGAGCATGACGTCCGTGACGGTAAATACGGTAGTACGCAAGAAATCCAGCGGAGAATTCAGGCCACGAACGGTATGACACACGGCCTGTGGGACGATATGCAGAAGGAGCTGAATATCAAGAAATAACAAAAGCCGTGCCTGACAGGCACGGTGAGTATGTGAGCTCCAGTAATAAGTGTGGGTGCCTGCGAGTGAACGATGCGACCCAAGGAGTCCCGTTGCACGATCACCCGTTCTTTGCGTGGCTTCGGCGCGACGAACGTATACGTAAATGACCACGATTCAAAGGGTGGGATGGTAACGCTCCGATCCCTACAGAAACCATTTTTTATTGGTACCGGTTTCGCTGGTTCGTTGCAAGAAAAATCGTAGGCGGCATAAGCTTGACTTCTTGATCGGTCCTTGCTACGTTTCTCGGTTCGGATTGTCTTCCTGACCTTTGACAATCAAAAACGTAACCCTTTGTTGTGGAGGAATGATCATGGCTGAACAGGGCTTCGAATTCGACACTGATCAGTGGCAAGCATGGTGCCTGCTGTGTGGGAGATCGCGCGGTGTTCCGTACAACACGGCTGATTCTCTTTGTCCGGATTGCGTAGAGCAGTACCAGGACGCGCGTTTTTTCAGGAGAATTCTTAGGTCTAATCTGGCCTTGAGTTTTACCACCATCATCCCGGAACCGAAGCGTATTCCCGCAGACCTCTTTACGCGAGGGTGCAAAGATCTGTTTCTGAGGAAATCCCGAGGCCTGCTTAGAGATCCGTGGGACTTACTCCCCTACCTGTTTCCGGCCGATCTGCGTATCCCCTGTGGCCAGCCGGCGCTCTTTAAGATGCCCCATCTGGCTCAATTCGCCGGCCTGGGACAAACCTGGGTGCTTGATATGTCCACCTATGGCTTGTCCGGCACGCACAAGGATCTGCGTTCCTGGGCGGTGCTCTCAAAAGCGATTGAGCATGACATCAAGCACTTGGCGCTCTGGACAGCCGGCAACGCGGGCTTGAGCCTGACCCGGCTGGTCAAGCGCTGGAATGCCACGGTGCCGCCACGGCAGCGCAAGACCGTCTACTGCCTGATGGATGATTCTGTCCCGGATGAGATACGGCTGGAGCTTCGCGGGCCTTATTGCTGGACGGCCGAGCTTTCCACCGGCAGCGGCGCCATTCTGTCGCGCGATCAGCTCTACAACATGGTCGCGGCCATGTCCGGCGGCAAAGCAGAACGGGAAGGCTACTGGCAGGTGACTGACGGCTGGGACGGCGTTGGCCTGTTTATGTACTCCTTGCTGGCGCAGCAATGCATTAAATTCCTGCGCGATGAGTTGAGAAAAACAAAGCAAGAGGAGTCCAAGGTCTACGTCATCCTGCCGATTGGCACGGGGAACATCCTCTTCGGCTTCATCCGGGGCATGGAGCGCTTCGGTGCCGGACGAGCCAAGCTGGTGGCGGCCTTGCCGTACGGCGACCACATGATGCAGTCCTTTGTGCCGCCGGAAGAAAGGGAGGAAGAGGACGAGGCGGACGGCGGCCCGCGGCGCATGGGCCTGGCTGAACCCGAAGCGCCGAAACTGACCGGTTTCTATTCGCCGCTGGCACCCTGCCTGTGGAAGCTGACCCAAACGAAGGACTTCAACAACCTGGAGTTTGTCGAGCGCATTGAAGTAGACCGGGCCGCGCAACTGGAGGTGGCGGCTCGTCTACAGGGTCCGGATGACGCGACCATGATCGACGCCGAACCATCGGCCTTAATCGCCTTCGGGGCCTTAAAGGAACTGGCTCGACGGATCCGCAAAGATGGGAGGGGAGAGAACCCCGAAGACAGCATTGTGCTGGTGGTGAACTCCGGCCGCGGTCTAATGGGTCCGGCGGAGTGGGCGATCAGCAAGAGAAGCATTGTAGTTTCCCGCTAGCTATGAAAAAGGCACACATTCCTTTGTGTGCCTTATTTTTACGCTTGAGCCCAGGCTACGAAATCAGGACATCGACATCCTCCCGCCGCGGTATTTTGTCCGCTTCGCACAGCTGGTTCATGATGTCCGTGATTGTCGGAATGCACTCCTCGGGATTCTCGGCTGATGCAAGCGCATCTGCCAGATTGCGGAGCAGGACTTTGTAACAGCCCTGATCACGTAATTTTGGCAATTCGCCCCTGATCTTGATCGTGATCTCCCTCTCGGGCGCTTTTGCTCGAGCCATGACATTCTCCTTTCATTGAAAGAACGCGGGTTTCTGGTATCGGGGTAAGGGAACCGGCTCTACTGTCGGTTGTATTGGCACCGTTGTCAAGGCGCGGTCTCGGGCATTAGGAACTTGTTGGAACAGAGGAGAGCGAGATTTCGAGGAAGGAAAGCGGAGAAGCGAACATTTCCGGGTGGGAAAATCGGGCACAGCATTCTCCCGCGTATGCCTTCTTGACGTGCGACGGTTCTTGGCGTATGCTCGCTCCCACGGAATTTCAGGCTGTTCCAGAAGTTCTTTTACATTTCAGAAAGGATGGATTCATGCATTCCACGCAAGAGTATTGCGCGGTGATTTTCCAGATGCTCCGTGCGGCGCAGGATGTTGCAGAGCGCGTCCGGCAGGATACCGGCGACACGGAACCCCGCGAGATCCTGCTGTTCTGTATCCGGCACGGGTACATCGGGTACCCGCTTTCTCAAGAGAAGTTCGACTGCGGCGGGTGGCTTTCTCCCGCGAAATCTCTCGGAGGGCCGAGGACGATGGAAGAGGTACAGCGAGCGCTCGCGATCGTGGTCTGTTTCCAGGGCGATCCGGTTCCCTGCGTGGGCGATGCCGTCATTTGTCAGAAAGGAGCACTTACGGTTTCCTACGGCGGCTTCGTTTCCCGAGAGAACCGTCTCCTGGTCATCACCGACGCGGATCTCCTCTCGCCATTCGATCTCGCGATTGAATTTCTCCACGAGGCCCGGCACGCTCGGCAGCACTTCGGAGAACCATTCGAGAAGCTCGCGCCGCTCGACCCGCCGGAACTCCACGAGACGCGCACGTGGGAGTTCCATCTGCAGCTTCTTGATGGATGCGGAGGCGACGCGTGGCGAGAAGCGACGAAGCAAGAGGCCGAGTGGCTCGCGATCCAACTGACAATCGCGGGGCGTCAGCCAGGAGACCCGTACTTTGCGATGAGCAATGTGTACCATCCAGCGCTCGATACGGTGTTCGGCGCTCTACCGAGCGAACAGGCCCGGCAGCACCGGAACCTTCTCGTCGCGATGCGAGCCCTCTTCCTTCTTGCCGAGAAGGCAGGAGTCCCGGATGAGGTAGCTCACCGTACTATCGTGGACCGCTTCCACGCGTGGGCCCACGAGCAATCGCCATAGCACTACTCCCAGTCGAGAGATCGACTGGGAGCTTTTCACGCTCGCGCTCTTGTCAATTCGGCAGAGCCGCCTACACTACGAGTGTCCATTGTTGCTTTCAATCTCTTGTGATGCGACCTAGAGGCAGGTCGAGTGTGCCTGCTTAAAGAGAAAAGGAGGTGAGGTATGTGCGGCACCGAATATCCGGAAGGGTTGCGGGTGGATTTTTTCCGCTTCCACGCACGGTTGTTGAGAGAGTTTCCCGAGTCCTATTCCCTGATGCGTCGTGTTCTCCAGCGTGTCCCGACGCTGGACGATCAGGCAATGCTCGACGAACTTGGTCGGATGGCAGAACAGGCGTGCCCACTTATTGATAGATCGGGCTTACCGGCGGATGCATTCCAGAGGGTCGTGCTTCACGCGATTACGTTTGTTCGCGGGGCAGCGATCAATCTCTATCGCCAGGGCGATAACCCAGAGGGGTTCATTCTCGAACTCCGACAAGAAATCGCGCGGTGGACTCGAGCACCCGAGTACATGAGGAATATCGTCTCGAGCTAAGATGTTCTTCCGTTCCGCGCCCAGCGAGTCTACTCGCTCGGCGCGTTTTTCATGCTGCGTCCTTCCTTATTCCTGCAACTTCAGGAGGAAGCCTTTCTCGCGGGCTTTTTCGAACATCATCCCAAAGAACATGAAGGCGGCAAGGAGATACACCGCGTTGAGTCCGTAGGCCCAGGCGACGTGCTGGAGGGGAAGACTCTGACCCGCGAAGACCGCCCGGAGCGCCTCGAAGATGTGGGGCAGTGGAATCCACCAGAGAATACTCTGGAGCCAGCTTGGGTAGATGGAGAGCGGGAAAAACACCGCCCCGAACGGCTGGAGGAAGAACGCGAACATCCACGCGATGCTCTCCGCGCCCTGGCCGAAGCGGAGCACGATACCAACGATGAACGTGCCGATCGCCCAGGCGAAGAGAATGAGCGCCGCGGCGAGCGGCACGAGCGGAAGCCCAATGGCAAGGAGGTTCACCGAGTAGAACAACCAGGCGACCGTGCTCATGAGGAGCGTCACGAAGGCGACTTTGATGAGGCCAACCACCATGAGTCCGGTGAGGTACTCGGCGATCGAAATCGGCGTAATAAAGACATTCATCATGTTTCGACTCCACAGCTCCATCAGGAAGGAAATGGAAATGCTCTGCTGAACTCGGGAGAACACGGTCCAGAGGAGTAACGCGCCGAGAAGCATCGCGACGACGAAGCCCAGCGCGGAAAGACGTCCCACATACTGTCCAAAAAATCCCCACAGGAGAAGTTCGAAGAACGGCCAGAGGAGAATTTCATTTAGCCGAGCAAGGTTGCTCCGGTACACCGCAAGGTGGCGGAAAATGATGCCGGAAATGCGGGTGAGATTCATGGGGCCTCCTCGTGGCCGCTGTGCGCGGCGGGTGGCGTCGTTTCGGAGCGTGCGAGGGCAATGAAGAATTCTTCCAGCGAGCCGCCGTGCTGCTTCCGTACGCTCTCGGGCGTCCCTTCCGCGATGACCTTCCCGCGGTGAAGAAAAATGATGCGGTGCGAGAGCCGCTCCACTTCCTGCATGTTGTGGGAGGTGTAGAAGATCGTGAGGCCACGCTCTTTCTGGAGTTTGAGGAGAAGCGATCGGACGGTATCCGCCGCTTCCGGGTCGAGCGAGGCGGTCGGCTCGTCGAGGAAGAGAATCTCTGGGTCGTTCAGAAAGGCCTTCAGGAGGTTCACGCGCGCGGTTTCCCCCGAGGAGAGCGTCATCGTGCGGCGTTTCAGGAGGTGCGCGACACCAAACGTCTCCGCCAGCGCCGAAATTTTCTGCGCGGCGTTTGGGATCGTGTACAGGCGGGAGAAAATCTTGAGGTTCGTCATCACCGGCAGCCCGTACGGCATGTTCGTGTACGGGGACGAGAAGTTCACGCGCTGGAGGATGTGTTGTCGGTCTTTCGGCATGGACTTTCCGAAGATGGAAATGGTTCCGCTCGTCGGCGTGAGGAGCCCGAGGAGCATCGCGATCGTGGTGGTTTTCCCCGCGCCGTTCGGTCCAAGGAACCCAAGAATTTCTCCCTTCTGCACCGAAAATGAAATTCCGTCGACGGCAACCGTCTTGGCAAATACTTTTCGGAGATCTCTCACCTCGATGACTGGCTCTGGCACCGAGAGAGTATAGCGGCTGTGCGCGACTGGCGCAATACGCAGACTATGCCGGCACGGCGAGGAGTGCGTGGACGGTTGTAGAGAGACGAGCGACAGTCTGCTGCGATGTTCCTTCGGTGATCAGACGAAGAATCGGTTCGGTGTTTGAGGAGCGAAGGTGAACCCAGCCGTCCGCCGTATCAACACGAATGCCATCGAGTGTCGTGATCTGTGCGTTGGGAAATGCCTGCGGCACGGCTGCGACGATCCGCGCAGGATTAAACTCGTCATCGCGTGGCAATTTCTCCTTCGTCATGACGTACTGCGGAAGTGTTTGGACAAGTTGAGTGAGCGAGGCGTTCCGGCGGGAAAGGAGGTCCAGCACGAGTGCCACTCCCACGAGTGAGTCACGCCCCTCATGGCTTTTTGGGAAGATCACACCGCCGTTCCCTTCGCCGCCGATGAGCGCCCCGTGAGCACGCATGCCTTCGACGACGTGCCGTTCGCCGACGGGTGTTCGTATGACACTCGTGCCAAACTGTCGGGCAACATCGTCGACCATCCGCGTCGTCGAGAGATTCACCACGATCGGAGAACGCGCCGACCTCTGAGACTCGAGTACAGACAACGCGGCAAGTGTCACCGTGTATTCCTCGGAAAGCACTTCTCCGTGCTCGTCAACAAGAACGAGTCGATCCGCATCGGGATCGACCGCTACCCCGAGATCCGCGTGCTGTTCCCGAACCGCCGTACCGAGTTCTTGGAGATTCGCGGGCGTTGGTTCCGGTACATGCGCAAACTGCCCGGTCGGCTCGCCGTTGATGACGTTCACGCTGCACCCAAATGCTTCGAGGAGTTGCGGAACAGCAAGCGCACCCGTCCCGTTGACCGGATCGAGGACGATACGGAACTTCCGCGCGCGGATCCGCTCCGCATCAATCGGAAGCGCGAGGATATTTTCTGTATGCCGGGTGATCGCATCTCTGTCATTCTGAGGCGGATCCGAAGAATCTCGCCGAGATCCTTCGTTTCGCTTCGCGTCGCTCAGGATGACCGTGTTGTGCAGAGTCGCCATCTCCTCTGCACTCAGAAAGATTCCCTCTGGCCCCAGAAACTTCAGCGCATTCCACTCACCAGGGTTGTGGCTGCCCGTGATGACGACGCCACCATCCGTACGATGATGCGTCACGGCGAGTTGAACGGTGGGCGTCGGAACAACTCCCACGACAATTGGCTGCATTCCTGCGCGAGTCAGGGCGTCCACTGCGCCCTGCAACGCCCATGCTCCAGAAGGACGCGTGTCCCGTCCGAGCACAACCCGGGCACGAGGAACACGCCGCGCAATAGATGCTGCAAAACCCTCAACCCATCGCTCGACCATCTCCGGCGTAAATGAATCGTCCACAATGCCACGGACGCCGGAGACGGAGACGAGAGGTTCTGCAGACATGCGCAGAACGTACCCGCGCGTCACATGCTTGACAAGAATGGAGGGGAACGATACACTTTCCGTTCCGCGTGGTCGGGATTGTTCCTTGACCAAACTGCGCACGGCAGATTCCGTGCAGATTCTGTGCGCCGGAGAGTACTGTTGTGGCGACGTTTCGCTGCGACGTGAAACACTTTGGCGTTTGGAGGATTCGATCCATGGCGAAGAAAATCTTTGGGCTGAAGCAGATCAGGCAACTGGAAGAGATTCAGAAGACACGGCTGAAGAAGGAAGGCACCGGCATTCACGAGGAAGTGCAGGAGCTTATCCAGCGTCTCACGGCCGGCGGTGTCGGCACACCCGACACAGCTGACCCCTTCCTCATCCAGACGAAAGTCCTCTGGGACTTCGGCTGGGGCAGGGAGCTCGGGGTGACGACTATCGACGCATACCGGAAGAGCGTGGAGAAGGAGGGCCTCGCGACGAAGCCCGACCGTCCCGCGGGCATGCCCGAGCATCTGAACCGCCTCGTCCTCTGGGATCGGCGTCCGCTCCTCGAGAAGAGGGAGAGGAGAGAGCAGGTTTCCCTTGTGAAGATCTGCCGGCTCCTCAACGTCGACTTTTCTGGGGACGATGAGACCTTCATCCAGCACGAAGCAACCCCTGAGATTACCGTCCCCGTCCGCTGGGTCTGGTGTCAAGACGGGCGCAGGAACCGAAACCGCAGCCCCAAAGACTGCCGAACGAGTTTCCACGCTCCCGAAGTCGGCATCGAGGCCTTAGGCGGCCTCTTCCTCTTCGCGCAGGATCGGTCGGTCATTGGTGGTACAAGAGGCGCCTGGCACGTCGTGGATCTTCCTGGTTCCGTCCATCGCGACTGCCCGTCCCGCTGCGCGTGCTTGTTGCTGTGGAGCGGCTGGCCGAGGCTCCGCTGGGGCTGGGACGACGATGCCGATCCGGGGTGCGGGTCTGCGTCGCGCTGGGAGTGAGATGCTCAGTTCTCAACACCTCATTTCTTCTCAACCGCTTGTCCTTTCGCCTCGCGTTGCCTTCGTGCACGCGAGGCTTTTTTCTTGTACCGTGAACACCGAGAGTAGGGGCATGTCTGGTGCGCCACGGTGTGCCAGCCCCGAAATCCTCGGAAGAGCAACCGCCAGCGCTGTGTGCCGGCACGGGAGTTGGTGCACGGGTGTGCGGTCTAGCCGAGACACTCCGTGCCGCGCTCTTGCGGGGAGCCGCCCCGGAATGAAATACAGTCGCGACCGCGAAGAGTGGAAGCGGCGGTGATAGTGGAAGGAGCGTGGCAACCACTGGTTCCGTCCATCGCGACAACCCGTCCAACTGCGCGTACTTGAAGCTGTGGAACGACAGGCCGAAGCTCAACTGGAACTGGGACGACAATGCCAATCCGAAGTACGGGTCTGCGTCGCGCTGAGAATGTCTCGGTCTTTCAGGAACTCCCCGGAGCAATCCGGGGAGTTTCGTTACGAGGCTTTTCTCCACCCACCGAGCATCCGGCCGATCTTGTCTCCTGCGGCTTGCCACTCGCTCATCCGTCGCTCATGGATCTGCTGTGTATCCCAGGCGAGACGAATAAGGATTCGCGCTTTTTCGAGATTACGCAGCGCCGCTTCAATCGCCGCGACCTTCCACTCGTGTCTCTCTCGTCCCGCCTCGAGGATAGAGAGAAGCACGTCGAGGAGCGCGTTCTCCAATTTCTCGCCGAGCGCATATTTTTCCGTCTTCGCGAATGTCCGCCGCGCCACGTGCACGTCCTTCAGGAGGTCATACACTGCCAGAAAGACCGGAGCATCCTGAATGAGCGACATCTTTGAGCGGATTATCTCGTCGGAGAACCTCTTTGCCGCATGGCGGGAGTTCCGTCGCGGGAAGCGGCGTAAGTCCGACGTGCAGGCGTTCGAGCGGCGCTTGGAGGACAATATCTTCCGCCTCCGTGATGATCTCGCGAGATGTCTGTACCGGCACGGGCCATACCAGCGATTCCGCATTTGCGATCCCAAACCACGGACAATTCACAAAGCCACGGTGCGTGACCGCCTCGTCCATCAAGCCATCGTCCGGGTTCTTGCTCCGATCCTTGAGCGGTCGTACATCCTCGACAGTTACTCCTGTCAGCGCGGGAAGGGTCCGCACGCCGCCGTGTGGCGTCTCGAAGAATTCCGACAGCGCGTGAGCCGCAACGGCACACGTCCATGTTGGGCCTTGAAGTTCGACATTGCGAAGTTCTTCGACTCTGTGGATCACCGCGTTCTTCTCGGCCTCTTGGCGGCGCGGATCTCGTGCACTCGGACACTCCGCTTGCTTGCAGAGATCGTCGGGAGTTACTCAGTCGCCAGAGCGTTGGGG
>VMFP01000011.1 GCA_007376145.1 Parcubacteria group bacterium Gr01-1014_38 | reverse complement strand
TCAGGAACTGCTCGTCGTGGTTATTGAACACGCCGCCGAGCGTGAGCGTGTTGACCCGGATGTTTGTCCCCGCAAAGTACGCCGCGAGATAGCGCGTGAAGCCGTCGAGCGCGGATTTTGTTGCAGAGTATGACGGCGGCTTATAGCCCTTGGAGCCGTCATCTTTCTCGTAGAGCCGCTGATCCGGGCCCACGACACCATAGATAGACGAAATGTTTACGATGACGCCGTTTGTCTGTTCTTTCATAATCGGCGTCACTGCCTGCGCGCAGAGAAACGCGCCGGTGAGATCCACAGCGAGACTCTGCTGCCAGCCATCGAGCGGATACCCTTCGAAATCCTGCGTGTGCTTGCCGGCCTCTTTCGGATCAAACTTCGGGTCGAGCGCCGCGCTGTTCACGAGCGCATCAATGCGTCCAAAGACATCCTTCGCCATGCCCACCATCGCGTGGACCGATTCTTTATTCGTGACATCGGTCTGGACCGCGAGTGCTTCGGTTTTTGAGGCTGTCGAGAGCTCCTTTGCCACCGTTTCAGCGGCTTTTTGATTCACGTCGGCAATGACTACATGGGAACCCGCGGCCGCGAGCACGCGGCCAAATTCTTTTCCAAGAAAACCCGCGCCGCCGGTAATGATGGCGACGCGGTCTGTGAGATCAAAGAGTCTTGTGGGATGTTGCTGCGTGGTGGATGGCTTCGCTGCCATGATCACTCAAGATACGCGTTGCACTGGTAGCACCAGAGGAAGTCATACGGGGTGCCGTGTGATTTGATGATTGGATGACCGGTCTGTTTGAAATGCTCCGTGTTGTGGGCGCGATCTGATTCGCAGCAGAAAACCCCGCCACAGGAAGTGCACTGCCGGAGATGCTGCGTCGCCTCACACTGTGAGCATTTTGCCTGCTCAGACGCCGTCACGCGGATCTCTGCGCTATGGGGGCACTCACTCCGCTTGATTCGAAGATATTCCATAGTCGTTCTAGCAAACTTCAACCTACAGCTTCCACAACTTGGGGTCAACCAGCTGTTCATCGTCAAGCCGAAACGCGCCAAGTTCTCCCATGATCGGCGCCGGCAGCACCCCTTTCTCAATGTGCGCAAGAGCCTCATCAATGTGTTCTTTCTTTGTCGTACCGACGAGGAGCGTGCTCACCTCCGGAATCGACAGGACGAAGCGAATCGCCGCTTCCCGAAGCGTCAATCCTTGCTGGGTGACATACTCTTCAATGGCGTCCGCGCGGGCGCGAAGCACGTCGAGGTGTTTGGGCAAGAAGTCCCGACGCGGCGTGAGCGCGCCCTTCAGAAACACGGATCGGGCAACGACGCCGTACCCTTCGGCAAACGCCTCGGCAAGCACGCGATCGCGCATCCGCTGGTCAAGAATGCTCACGGCGACTTGCACCGCCTGGAAGAATTTCGACTCAATGACGGCCAGCGGCGCTTCCTCGCCCCGCGTCGCCGCTCCGAAGTATCGCACCTTGCCCCGCTGCTTCAGACTCTTCAGCGCTTCCATAAGTTCGCCGCGCACGATGATATCCGCTGACACTCCATACACCTGGAGGAAGTCAATCGTTTGGCGTCGAAGTGCCCGAAGACTCGCATCCACTTCTTCCGTCAGACGGCGCGCGAGCTCCTCGCCGCGCGGGTCTTCTCCGTTCTCGTAGAAAGCGCCGCACTTCGTGCCGATTATGACCCCTGGCTTTTCCCCAATGCCCGACTCCCCAATCAATTCTTCAGCAACGCCGTACGATCGCGCAGTATCAATGTACGTAATCCCCTTCTCGACGGCGTAGTTGAGCAACGCGATCGCTTCGTCCTTCGGCGGCGGCGCCTCCGCGCCAATCCCGTACTTCATGCCAAGTTCCACCGTGCCCAGCCCGAGCACCGACACCGGGAATCCGGTCCATCCAAGCTTGTGTGTTTCCATGATACCTCTCCCTTTCAAAGGTACTAAGGAAGCGGCGTTACCGTACAGTGCATTGCTCAAGTGGGCAACGTAGGGTAGAGTGCCGCCGATATGGCGAAGGATCCTAAGCGCATACCACCCAAGGTGGTGGTGATTATTCCCGCACGCGGAGGAAACCAGAGCGTGCCGTGGAAGAACCTCCGAAAGCTCGGCGGAAAACCCTTGCTGTGGTGGGCAATTGACGTCGGGCTGCGCGCGAAGCTCGTGGATGCCGTCACCGTCTCGACGGAGGACTCGCGAATCGCGCGCTCTGCACGGCGATACGGCGCAATGGTGATCCCGCGCCCGAAGGAGTTCGCACAGCCGACGAGCGACGATGTCGGCTTCTACCAGCATGCGGTGACCTGGATGCGCGAGCGGTTTGGCTGGAAACCGGAACTCGTGGTGAACCTCCGTCCCACCAGCCCCCTCCGGTTCCCGGAAGACGTGGATGCGTGCGTCCGGTACGTTCTCCGAACCGGCTGCGACGGGCTCAAGACGGTGATTCCTTCTCCGATCCCGCCGTACAAGCTGTGGTGGGCGAAGGGGCGGAAAGGGCATCCGGTCCACACCGCGACGCCGCTGGAGCCATTCTTCGATACGCCCTTCCGCCGCACGCACGGGCCCGATCTCGGCCGCCAGCGGGTGTGGGCGAAGTACCCGGTCTACTGGCAGGAGGGCTCCATTGATATCACGCGGCCGAAATTCATCATGAGCCGAAACGCCACGAAGTACCGAAATGTCTTCGGCCCCAACATCCGCGGCTACATCATGGACCCGCGCCAGGTCGTGGACATTGATACCGCCGAAGACCTCCGCGAAGCCGCAAAGGTGTGGCGACAGCTTCGCAGGGAGCGAGGCGCGGCATGATTCGTCTCTACAAATTTGAAGGTCACCAGAGTTCCCCCACCGACTGGGACCAGAAATACGCGACAGAGAGTACCACAGCGAACAACGTCGCCGCGTACGCTGGGCAGCCGTTCGTTCAGACGATCTTACGATATCTCCGGGTGGGACAGCGCGTGCTCGACGCCGGGTGCGGCACGGGCGGCTTGCTGCGGTTCTTGAAGCAGCGAGGAGGCAACGTGACGGGAGTGGACGCATCCCCAGTGGCCGTTGAACTGCTGAAGCGCGCGGCGCCAGACATCCCCGTCCACGCCGCGAGTATCGAGCGCCTTCCGTTCCCGGACGCGTCGTTCGACGCGTACCTCGCGATCGGGTCGTGGGAGTACCCGCCGGGCGGACCGGGACCCGCCGCGCGCGAAGCCGCGCGCGTGCTCAAACCGGACGGTCTCGCATTCATTGAAGTTCCACAGGTGAGCACACTGCGGCGGCTCGGCCATCTGCCGCTCAAACGACTGGAATATCTCGTAAAAAAGATGCGAAAGGAAACTCCGCAATTTGCCCACTATCTATTTACGCGTTCAGAGATGAAAACTTTCCTGAAAGAACTGCATTTCGAGATCGTCGAAATACAGCCGCACGACCTTCCAGAACCCGACCGGCACTATGGCCTCTGGGTGGATTGGCCGTTTCTCCGCGGCGGTCCGACATACAGATTGAACGCACTTGGACGGTTTGTGAAAACCCTCGGAAATGCCCTCTCGCCATGGACAATCTCCACCGGAATGTTTATTGTGGCGAGAAAGAAATGAGTAAAAACGACGGTAACGGCAAGCGGCTGTTGATTACGGGGGGCTGCGGGTTCATTGGAACGAACCTCGCGGAGTATTTCGCGCAGCGCGGGTGGACGGTCACGGTGCTGGACAATCTGTCCCGAAAAGGAGCGGTTGAGAACCTGTTATGGCTCCGGGAACAGTATCCGCAGATTCGCTTTGTGCACGCGGACATCCGGACGGATCACCAGCTCCTCCGCACGGAAGTCGCCGCCACCGATGCCGTGTTTCACCTGGCATCCCAGGTTGCGGTGACGACCTCCTTCAAAAACCCGCGCGAAGACTGCGAGATTAATGCGATCGGCACGCTGAATCTCCTGGAAGCGATCCGCGCCGCCGGCGTGAACCCAACGTTCCTCTATGCCAGCACGAACAAAGTGTATGGTGGCATGGAAGACGTAGCGGTGGAGCTGCAGGGAACCCGCTACCGGTATCGCGACCTTCCCCGCGGGATCCCCGAATCTCGCTTTCTCGATTTCCACTCTCCGTACGGCTGCTCAAAAGGGGCAGGTGATCAATACACGCGCGACTATGCTCGCGTCTATGGCCTCAATACCGTGGTGATGCGGCAGTCGTGCATCTACGGACCGCGGCAATACGGCATCACCGATCAAGGGTGGGTGTGCTGGTTTATGGTGGCGGCCTGCGGCGGGCAACCGATCACGATCTACGGTGACGGGAAGCAAGTCCGCGACATTCTCTATAGTTCGGATCTCGCCCGTGCGTACGAACTCGCGGTGGAGAAGATCGCACAGGTCCGGGGGCAAATCTTTAACATCGGCGGTGGCGCAGAAAACACGCTTTCCATTCTCGAGCTCATCCACTACCTCGAAGCAAAGCTTGGACGGCCGATTCCTCACTCCTTCGACCAATGGCGCCCGGGTGATCAGCCCTGCTACGTCAGCGATATCCAAAAAGCCAAAGCGGTGCTCGGATGGGAACCCACGGTCGGCAAGGAAGAAGGCTTGGAGAAACTCGTCTCGTGGGTCCAGGAACACCTCGACGAGTTCCTCCGATTGGAAATCCTCCGTACTCCTGTACGTGAAGTCACCCGCGCTGCCGTTCCCGCGTCCTGAAACGGCGCGTTAGAGAAGGCCAAGCATGTCTCGCGGGATTCTCACGCTCGTCTTTGACGATGGGTATCAGGAAGTGTTCGACCAGGTGCTGCCACTGCTCCAGCAGCACGGCATCCGAGCGACGTTTGCCGTGCCGGTTGAAACAGAGCGTGTGGCACAGCCCGAAGGTGTGACGATCGCGTCTCTGGGCGCATGGAAAGACGCCTGCCGCCGCGAAGGACATGAACTTGCCGCCCATGGGGTAACGCACCGACCGCTCACCGTACTGAACGACGCGGAACTCGAACGAGAACTCCAGGAATCGCGTGCGGCGACGGGCGCCACCACCCTCGTCTACCCCGGCGGCACCTTCGACGATCGCGTCAAGCGGAGTGCGGCGCGGATGTTTCGTGCGGCGCGTACGACGGCGTGGGGCATTGAATCTCTCCCGTCACGAGACCCGTATGCGCTTCGCACGCTCACTGCGACGGGCAAGAACTTTCACTGGTGGAAATTTTTTCCGCGGGAACTCCAGAGCATGCTCATCAACGGTTGGACCATTGAGACCTTCCACCGCGTCACGGAGCGCCCGACGCACCTCCACGACGTTTCCCTCCGCGACTTCGCGCGGCATCTTGCCTGGTTGAGACATCTCCCGCTCCGCATTGCCACCATCCGTGAAGTGATGCATGCTGGATCGCCGTGATTCGCCTGTCCGCCGTTACCATCGCAAAAAACGAGGAGGGGCGGATTGCGCATGCGCTCCGCAGCGTGAGAGAACTCGCTGACGAAATCATCGTCGTCGACGCGGAGAGTACTGACCGGACAGCAGAAGTTGCCCGCCAGTTCACCGACAAGGTATGTGTGCGACCGTGGCCGGGGTATGGTCGGCAGAAGAACTTCGCCCTTGGAGCAGCATCGGGCGACTGGGCACTCTTCGTGGACGCCGATGAAGAGGTGACACCGGAACTCGCCACTGAACTGCGGTCGGCACTGGCGCGCGTTCCGGAGAACGTGCGGGTTGGGTTCGTGAAGATCGTGACGGAGTTTCTCGGCCAACCTCTCACGCACCTCTGGGGCACCAATCCCCGGCTGCTCCGTCGCTCGGCGGTACGCTGGCAGAACCGCGCGGTGCACGAGCAGGTCGTCCGACCGGACGGCTCGGTGGTTCGCCTCGGCGATCCGGACACCATTCTCCTCCGCGCGGTGCTCCGCCACCCATCGCACTACCAGACGCTCGCGGCGTACGTGAAGAAGCGCGAACGGTACACCCTGCGCGATGCGGAAGAGATGCTGGAGGCGGGTGTCGACCGAAGCGGGAAACCGGTCGGGGAGCCGCTCCGCTCACCCCTCGCGATGGTTCGTTTCCTCTTCGAGCGAGCACTGAAGCAGTTCGTCCGCCTCTTCTTCAAAAAGCGCGGCTTCCTGGATGGATGGCGGGGCTGGCTGTGGTGTCTCCTCTCCGCGCAGTACGAATATCTCATGTGCAAGAAGTACTTGATGCTCCGGCGGCGGGAAGCAGAGCGTTCCTAGGAAAGGTCTATGCGTATTACGCACGTGACTCTTCGGTACCCCCCAGCCTCGGGAGGAGTAGAAGAGTACGTGTACAACCTCGTGGAACGTCTGCGGGCGCTGAACGACGACGTGACGGTGGAAACGACAGCACTCCGGACGCACCATCCCGCAACACTCCTCGCAAGCCCGCTCGCGGATCCGCCGTATGTCCATCGCCATGCGGTGCGGACGTTTCGCCGTTTTGCATATCCCCTCCCGCGCTCGCTTCGATCGTCACTCCTCACTGCGCACACGAAGATCATCCACGCGCACGGCTTCTGGTATGCACCTGCAGACATCGCGGCACGCATTGCGCAACGCCGACAGATTCCCTTCGTGCTCAACCCATACTATGTGCCGCGCGCCAAACCCCTCTGGACGCTGTACCGCACGGTCGTGGGCAAGCGCACACTCTCCGCTGCAGATGCGGTCGTCGTCATCTCACCGCAGGAAGAAGCGGCACTCCGCGCAGACGGACTCCGGCCGCGCCACGTCGAACTGATCCCGCCCGGCATTGACCCGGACGCCTTTGTTCCCCGCCATAAGAACCCTTTTGAAAAACGAGGGTTGGCAGGGAAGCCCATTGTGTTTTCCGCCGGTCGCCTTGCGCGTGCGAAAGGACTCGATCTGGCGCTCCGGGCGCTGCCGAACATTGTGCGAGAGATTCCTACCGTACACCTTGCGATCGCCGGGGAAGACTTTGGAGAGCAGGGAAGTCTCAAGACTCTCGCCGAGACTCTCGGCGTTTCGTCTGCAATCACCTGGCTTGGAAAACTTCCGCGGGAAGAACTCCTCGCGGCCTACCAGCATGCAACGGTCTTCATCTCCCCCAGTCGCTACGAAGCGTTCGGCATTGCGGTTCTCGAAGCACAAGCCGCAGGGTGTCCGGTGGTTGTCGCAAACGCTTCATCACTTCCCTTCCTCGTGTCCGACGGAGAAACAGGCCTCTTGAGCCGCCCGGAGGATCCAGAGCACCTCGCCGCCGCCATGCTCCGCCTCTTGAAAGACCGCCCCTTTGCCGAACGCCTTGCACAGAACGGTCGTATGCGCGCACTCCGCGACTTCACCTGGACGCAGAGCCTGGAAAAACTCCGGTCGCTCTACACCGACCTCACGCACGCGCGCAGCACATGAATCACCCACAGATGTTCCGCGATCTCGAACGCCCGCGCGTACTCCTTGTCGCACTCTCCGGCATCGGGAATCTCCTCATGGCCAGTCCGCTGTTCCGCGCATTCCAGGATGCAAACTCTACCGCAGAACTTGATCTCCTCGTGGCCTCTCGCGGCACGAAAAGTGTCCTCGAGGCCAACCCGCGGGTCCGCCGCGTATTTGCTGGCAGCCCGAAGCCGAATATCCGCGCACTCCGGAAGCTCACTGGTATCCTCCGCCGCGAGCGCTACGCCGTCGGCATCGTCACGTATCCCGGGCAGCTCATTCTCAGTGCTGCGCTCCTCCGTCTAGCGAGCATCCCGCGCCGCATCGGACACCGGTACTCCTGGACGTTCCTGCGAGACTCCGGTCTGTTCTTCTCCGATCCGGTTCCGGAGGCTCCCCTCCCCGCGTTCACTATCCCTGCGTCAGCCGCAGCCCACGATGTCGTGCAGAACCTTGGACTTCTTCAGCCTTTGGGAATCACCGTTGATCCGGGAACCGCTCGGTATGAGTTCCCGCTGACGACCGACGACCGCGCCCACGCCGACGCGTGGCTCACCCAACACGACCCTGGCGGCCACACCCTCATCGGCCTCCATCCCGGTTCGTACGGGGATCTCGCCTACAAGCGCTGGCCGGCCGAGCGCTTCGCGGAACTCGGCGACCGCCTCGCCGAACGGTACCACGCGACCGTCCTCGTGATCGGCGGTCCGGAAGAGCGGGCATTGAAAGCGGAAGTTGGAGCACGGATGCATGCACGATCCGTCATGGTCGATGCCCCGCTCCGCGTCACCGCGGCGCTCATCGCGCGCTGCCTCTGCTTCGTCTCGAATGATTCCGGCCTCATGCACGTCGCGGTTGCACAAAGCGTTCCGACGTTCGGTCTCTTCGGGCCAACTGATGAGCGTCGCACAGCTCCGTGGGGCCCGAATGGCCATGTTATCCGTGCCGCCGGTACCCAACCAACCTACGATGTACAGCGTTTGCGAAATATCCGCGACCGGAATGCTCCAGATTCTTCTCTTCTTGCACTCTCCGTGGAAGCCGTCGCGCGCGCGGTCAGTGTCACCGTGCAGGTGCCTGTACCGCCGCGAGAACCTCATTGAGAGCAACGGCTGCGCGTTCCGCGTGGGCGGGTTCTGATGGAGGTTGATCGTAGACACCCACAAGGAGCCCTGTCCCGATGGGAAGAATCGTCGCGTCGAGGCGGGGCTCCGCCGCCACGCGCTCCCGAAACTCCGCGAGTTCCTCTTCGTGAGAAAGGAGATTGTCGGCAACGAGGAGCGCAGGCGAAGCAAACTTCGGGAGAATCCGGTCGAGGTACCCGACGTACTCCTGCTTGGTCGCGTCGAGAAAGGCGAAATCCCAGGGACCCGGAAGGTCACGGAGTACTTTGTACGCGCTTCCGGAGAGTACCGTCACGACATCCTGGAGCCCGGCCTCCGCAATGTTCCGCTGGGCTTCCGCGGCAACGTGACTGTTCCGCTCGATCGTCACCACCTGACCGCCGCTCTCCCGGGCGGCTTCTCCGAGGAGAATCGCGGAATACCCGTTCGACGTGCCTACCTCAATGACTCGCTGCGGACGAGAAACCCGCGCGAGAAGGGCAAGCACCTCGCCGGACGCCGGATGGAGGTTGTAGTACTTCCAGCGAGTCTCTTCGAGACGCGAGAGTACCTCACGGACACGCGGAGACACAGTCATGGGAGTAACGATGGTACCGCAGCCGCCCCGTCGTGTCCATGGTCGGGGAATGGTCGAAAGAAGATTGGCTCCCCTAATAGGTCTCGAACTTAGCTTGCCTTCGCGCGGTTTTCGAGAGAGGGCTCGGCCGCTTCGGAGATCGCGGCTGGGGCTGATTCCCCACTTCCCAGAGCCTCTACCCGCCCGCGGAGGCGGTCAAAGACTTTCTGCGCGTCACCGTGGCGGTTCTGTGCTTGCTGCAAGTGACCTCCCACTTTCGCAAACTCTTCCCCAACACGACTGAAATCTTTTTGAAGAGTAGCGAGTATTCTGAGAATGTTCCGGGCTTCTTCCTCAACATGCAACCCGCGCAACCCAACAACGATCGTCAGAACATACGGCCAAAAAGAATTCGGCGAAACGGGAAACACGCGAAGACTTGTAATGCTATTCCACAGCTCCTGACGACGCACGATTTCGTAGAACACGCCTTCGGAGGGAATGTACATAAAGGCAAACGGCAGCGTCCGATCCGCTTCCGAGACGTATTTGGTGCTGATTTCCTTGGCGCGGTGTTTCACGTCTTGGATGAACAGCCGCTCGGCCGCGAGTCGTTCGCCCTCATCCTGTGCCCGCACCAGAGGCTCGTAGGCGGCGAGCGGAAACTTCGCATCCACGGCAACGAGGTGCCCATCGGCCAGCTTCAACACCGCATCCGCCCGCTCGCCGGACGAAAGAGTGTACTGAAGCGCGTACCGGTCGGCTGGCAAGAGATCAGCGAGAAGCGATTCCAAGAGGACCTCGCCGAACCCGCCGCGGGCGGACGGCGCGCGGAGCATTTTCTGGAAGTCGAGGATCTCTCCGCTCGAGCGGGCGAGCTGCTGCTGTGCTTCCTGGAGGCGCCCAAAGTGTCCGGCAAGCTCGCGGGCGGTGCGCTCAAAGGCCGTCGTCCGCTCGTTCAGGAGCGACTGCGAGGCGGTGAAGTGCGTGAGCACGTGCTGCTGGAGCATGGCGAACCGACGTTCGCCGTCTTCCCGGACCTGTTCCAACCGTGCCATGAGGTCCTGGTGGAGCTGGGCGTTGCGGACTCCGTGGCGCCGCAAAAACCATACGGCAACACCCGCGGCCACGGCAAGTCCAGCGAGAAGGAGGATGAGCGTCAGAGGTTCCATGGTGGCCGACGGAAGAGTGCCACAGGATTCTTCGGCAGGCGAACAGACGCGTGCGCACCAGCTTTCGCCATGGTGGCATTGCGTGCAGGCACAAACCGCTCAAGGTGCGCCGGCGTCAGCGGAATCGCTGTCCACCGATGCTTCATGTGGAGCGAGAACGGAGCACGAATCGTCGCCTGCGGTTTCAAAATGAGTTCGTCAAAGAGAATGGAACGTTGCGCCGCTCTGTCCATCGCGTTCAGCTCCGTGATGGGATCCCCGCGCGGAATGTGCCGGTAGAATGCCGTCCGGTGCGGAGACTCTTGCAGGCGGCGCTCGGTTTCTTCGCGGAGGGCACAAACAATGGCCCGGAGGAACTGCCATTTCTTCGGCGGCACCTCCGACGGCGTGAACGACCACCGCACATGGAATCCGTTCCCGCCCGAGAAGGTAAGGAGGTACTGTACCTTCCGCTCGGTAAGAATGTTGAGTGCGGTGCGGACCGCGATGGCACCGAGGCGCACGGGCACGGCGCGGACATCAATGTCGAGTGCAAACCAAAGGTCACGGTCGCTCTCGAGGTGTGGGAAGAATTCATACCCGTGCTGCCGGACAATGTCGCGGAGGATTTCCTGGTCCTGAATGGTAATCCACTGCCGATTCGGCCAATGACGTTTAAAGACGGCGGTGTGATCGAACGTGTGTCGCACTCCCACGCGGCGCCCGCGGAGAAACGGGAGAATCTTGTCGGCGACAGCCTCGTAGTACGCAACAATGGCACGATCCGGCACACTGCCAGTATACTCTGCCGCCGAGGTGATGCTCTCTTGTGTTACACTGACGGTTGGGTTCCATGCCGCTTGCCCCTGTCGTGATGCTCCTCCTCGGCATGCTCCCAGCGCTGGTGGCGGCGCAGGACGAACGTGTATCCCCTGATCGTCTGCGCGTCGAACTCATCATCGTTGAAGAAAAACGGACACTGCTCGACCGCATCGCGTCTCTGCTGCAGCAACTGCGACTACAGACGATCGGGATCATTCGCCCACCGCCGGGCACCAAGCTGCGGGTGGTGGCCACCGCCTACTCGTCCGCGCCCAACCAAACTGACCTGACGCCGTGCATTACGGCCATCGGCACGCGCGTCCGCCGCGGCGTCATCGCGACGAATTTCCTCCCCATCGGCACACGACTGCGGATTGGGAGCGATGTGTTCGTCGTCGAGGACCGAATGAACTCCCGCTACAACGGGAAGTACATCATTGACATTTGGTTCCCGAACAGAAAGCAGGCGTTGGAGTTTGGGAAGCGTCCCCTGGAAATCGAAATCCTCGGCTATATTCCTCGGAAGGAGTTACAGAAAGTCTCCGCGGTGCCTTCGCTCACCGTGACAGACGCGATCGCTGCCGTACCGGAAGAGGGACAAATCCTTCGCGGACCGCCGCTTGAAGAGGAACCACCCGGTCCCTTCCTGAAGTTTCGTACAAACCTCCAAGACTTTGGACGGCGGATGGTGAAGTTCCTCGCCGCGCGCGTCGGCATCCCGCAGGAGGAAGACTGTCTAACGGCGCCGTGAAGTTGGCAGCCCCTAGGGGATTTGAACCCCTGTTTCATGCCTGAGAAGCATGCGTCCTAGGCCGGGCTAGACGAAGGGGCCTTGTTTGGGAAGCGATTGGCCAGAACAGGCTACCGCGCAATCCCAGAAAAGAAAAGACCTGCGGGGCATTATCGAGACCCTACCGAGGTCGGAGCGTACGGAGAGGGTCAGAAACCACGGGCCGGGATGGCGGAACCCGGAGGTACTCAAGTGCGCGTTTGGCCAACTGACTGAAGAGCGGAGCAGCGGTGCCGGATGCGAGTGAGAGCCCGGCGGGATTGTCGAGTTTGATCATCGCAATGAAGGCGGGCTGGTCCGCGGGGGCAAAGCCGATGAACGAAATGACCTTGTCCTCCGCGGAGTACCTCCCCGTGCTTGGGTCCACGACCTGGGCGGTACCGGTTTTTCCGCCAACGTAGTACCCAGGAACACGGGCGAGGCCCGCGACGCCCTTTTCCACCACGGAGACGAGCATCGCGCGGAGCTTCGTGGACGTCTCGGGGCGGATGACCTGGCGGATGACCTTCGGCTCGGTTTTCTCCACGCGACCGCCGGGGTGCCGCACTTCGCGCACGAGGGAGGGTTCAAGGAGACGCCCGCCATTGATCAATGCGGCGTTGGCCACGAGCATTTGGAGGGGAGTGACAACGATTCCCTGACCGAACCCGACCGTTGCCGTGCGCGTGTCCCCCCACGTCTCGGGAAGCGGGAGCTGCCCGAGCGCTTCGTCGGCGAGCGGAACGCCAGCGCGTTCCCCAATACCGATCCGGCGCAAGAATTGGTAGAGTCGTTCCGGACCAACCTGGAGCGCTACCCACACCATCCCGATGTTGTTCGAGTGCTCGAGGACTTGTGTCATGGTGATCGTCCCGTGGTGTTTCCCGTCGTAGGTATTAATCGTGTAGGGCGGAATGCGCACGGGCCCGCGGTCTTCCGTGGTGGTATTCGGTTCAGCGACGCCGTGTTCGAGCGCGGCGGCCATGACGAGCGGTTTAAACACGCTCCCCGGCTCGAAGAGATCAGAGACCGCGGGATTCTTGAAAGTCTGCACGTCGCGAATGGCGTTCGGGGCGTTGGGATCGAACGTGGGATACGCCGCCAGCGCCAGGAGCGCGCCGGTGTTCGGGTCCATCATGATCACCTGCGCGCGGTCGGCATCGAACCGTTCGCGTCCCGCCTTTGCGATGTCCTCCGCGACGGTCTGAAGTACCCGGTCAAGGGTGAGCACGACGTCCGCGCCGTGTTCGACCGGCGTAAACGCGGATTCCCCCAAGGAGATGAGGCGACCCGACACGTCTTGCTCGATCGCGCGGAAACCAGTCGTGCCTCGCAAGAGTCCGTCCAGTCCTTTTTCGATTCCATACTCGCCGCGCGTGACGAGGCCGGTGTGCCGAACAAACCCGAGAAGGTGCGCGGCGAGCGTCCCTTCCGGGTACGCCCGCTCGGGAACTTCGCGGAAGGCGACCCCGAGGAGGTTCGCGCTCTGGAGTTCGGCAATCGCTTCGGCATCGAGCTGTTCGCCACCGGGGAGAATCGGCTCATAGGGGTCATTCGGATTTCCGAGGCGTCGGAGGAAGTCGTTCGTCAGGTCCTGCTGGCGCTGGTTCTCGGCAGCGAGTTTTTCCTCCGGGGAGCGACGCTCGTCGGCCGCCCGCTGGGCCTCTACTTCCTCCTTCGTCACCTGGCCGGTGGCTACAAGGAGGTCCTGCCGCTGCCGTTCCGCACGGACTTCGTACCGCCGGAGGATCTCTGCGAGGACTTCCGCTGTTCTTTTGAGGTCCCGAACCTCGCTGGGAACGATGTACGCCGACGGGATGAACCGCGTCGTCGCGACGGCGATTTCCTGCTCCGATCCCGGTTCCGCGAGGAAGAGTGACCCTCGGGCGGGGAACAGTGCCCCCCGTCGGACGCGCTGCGCTTCGGCGAGCTGGAGGAAGTACTCCGACCTTAAGACCTGGAGGTACGCCAAGCGCGCCGCGAGCACGGCGAACGCCGCGATCGTGAGGAAACGCAGCCAGAAGAAACGGTCACTCCGTCGCTCCGACGAAGGTCGTCTGTACGCCATGGTCCTCTATGGTACCAAGACCACCCGGGAACCGGTGGAGCCCCGGTGTTACGGCCTGCCGACGCCGACGGGAATTTGTCCGGTCACCACCGTGCCGAGGAGCGGACTTGTGTACACTGGTGCAAGGACGGGAACGAGGTCCAGTTTCGGCAGCTGCTCTTGGATGCGCTGGAGTGACTGGAACTCTGCAACCTCGAACTGCAAGCGCGCCTCTTCTTTCCGCAGCTCTTCGGCACGGCGCTCGAGGACGGAAATGCCGTACCCGGACGTGGCGGTCGAAATCGTCTGCCGAATGTAGAGGAAGCCCGCACCGGCGGAAACGAGGATGAGGAGAAGCCCGCCGAAAAAGAACGCCCAGGATACGCCGTGGGCGCGCGGGTCAGCAGTGACCCGCCACACCGGCGGTGCGGGAGCCCCCCACTGCGGGCGACGACGGAAGAACATTGTTGTTTATTGGTGTTCGAGGATGCGAAGTTTTGCGCTTCGACTTCGTGGGTTACGGGTCTGTTCGCTCATGGTGGGTTTCAGGGGACGTCGGGTGAGCACGGTGAACGCGCCGGTGGCCTGCGCTTCTCGGAACCGTTGCTTCACGATGCGGTCTTCGCCCGAGTGATAGGCGATGACCGCGAGACGCCCGCCGTGATCGAGGAGATTGAGCGCATCGGTCAGGCCACGCTCCAGACTCTCCAATTCGCGGTTCACGGCGATGCGGAGAGCCTGGAATACCCGCGTGGCTCCGTGGATCCGCCCGTGACGCGCGGTGCGAGGCAGCGCACGGATGACCAGGTGCTTGAGCTCGCCCGTCGTGGTAATCGGCGTGCGGCGGCGCGCAGCAACGATGGCACCGGCAATCCGCTCGGCAAAGCGTTCGTCACCATACGTCGAGAAGACGTCGGCCAGTTCGGACGCCGACAGCCGGGCGAGGAGTGTCGCCGCGGTGTAGGCCGGGTGCTGTCGCGCGAGACGCTGGAGTGCGGGGAGACTGGGCTCGGGAAGAGTGACTGTGCCCTCTTGGTCAAACCGCATGTCGAGCGGCGAGATAGACCGGAACGAGAACCCACGTGCAGCGTCCAGGTGCTCGGCGCGGAGGCCGAGGTCGAAGAGAATGCCGCTGACCGCCGTGAAGCCCGACGCAGTCGCGTGACGTTTGAGGTCCGCGAACGTCCCATGGAGTAACCGCACCTGCTCGCCGAACGGCGCGAGGAACTCGGCTGCCGCATGGAGCGCGCCCGGGTCGAGATCGAGGCCAAGAAGCCGACTCTCGGGACCGCTTGCGATGAGCAGCGCTGCGGCGTGGCCTCCGTCGCCGACCGTCCCGTCAATGAAGGCGCCGTGTGGCCGTGTGAGAAACCGCACGACCTCTTCTTGGAGGACCGGCACGTGCCGCACTCGCTCCTCAGGTAGCGGTAATGCTCCCGATGGTTTCCGCAATGGCTTCACTGCGTTGCTCGGTGCGCCGAGTGTACGTGTCCCACGCTGTGGCATCCCAGATTTCCAGCCGGTCATACACGCCCGCAATTACGACCTGTGTGCGCAGTCTCGCATACGCGCGGAGGTACGCCGGGAGCATGACGCGTCCCTGGCCATCGAGACGTGCATCCATGGCTCCGGCGAGAAGCAAGCGGGCAAAGGCCCGACTTGCCTGGGCCGTGAGCGGCAGACGCGCAAGGTTCGCCGACAAGCGTTCCCACGTGGCGCGCGGATAGACGAATAAACAGCGGTCAACTCCCCGGGTGATGACAACCCCTTGAGAAAGATCTTTCCGGAACTTGGTGGGGAGGTTCACTCTTCCTTTTTGATCTAACGTATGGCGATATTCTCCGAGGAACATGGGGCGTGAGGGACAAGAGCGAAAGACGGAACATCATGTGTGCGCGTGTTGACGATGTGAGTGTTCTGGCAGACTTGTCCACACGGGCACGCAGGGGGATACCACTTTTCCCCACTCATATCCACCGTCCTCCATCTTACACCACTTCCCTTTTCTGCGCAAACCCCTCTACCTTCTCTTGTCAAGAGCCAGCAATACGAGCCCCGAGAAGCGCAAACGCCACGCGTGAAGACGCGCGGCACTCGGCCGCGTCTTTACCGCAGAACCTATCGACTCCGGCGGAACCGCCGAGGTCGGCTGGTCTTCCGCAGGTGCTTCAATTCTTCCTGGAAGGTATCCGCATCCCGGAAGGCTTTGTACACCGACGCAAAGCGGATGTACGCGACTTCGTCGAGCTCCTGGAGGGCACGCATGACCATTTCCCCGATGACGCGGCTCCCGACCTCTTCCTCGCCGCGTGCCTGGAGTTCGCGTTCAATCTCCGCCAGCATTTCTCTCACCCGCCGCTCGGGCACGGGGCGCTTCTCCAGCGCTTTCCGAATGCCGCTCTCGATTTTCACCCGTTGATACGGTTCGCGACGGCCGTCCTTCTTCACGACGACGAGTCGAGGAAGTTCCACTTGCTCGTACGTGGAAAACCGGTGTCCGCACTTCTCGCACTCCCGGCGCCGGCGGACCGCCGTCCCCCGTTCCACGACGCGGGAATCCACCACCTTCGTTTCCTCGGTATTGCAGGCGGGACAATGCACTGTTCTATCGTATCAGGAACCGCCCCGCAAGAGTTGCTCGGGCTATTGTCTACTGCCATGATGACCTCACAGATCTTCACACGAGCTTCAGACGCCGCAGCTGCACGGCATTGAGCGCGACAATCACCGTGCTGAGGGACATCAGCAGAGCGGAGACCGCAGGCTGGAGGAGAATGCCCTGCTGCGCCAGGACGCCGGCGGCCAGCGGAAGCGCGATGACATTGTACCCGGTTGCCCAAAAGAGGTTTTCGAGCATCTTCCGGTAGGTGGCGCGGGAGAGGTGGAGAATCTTCGTCACATCGCGCGGATCGTTGCGCACGAGGAGAATGCCCGCCGATTCAATCGCGACGTTGGTCCCGGTACCGATGGCGATGCCGACGTCGGCCTGCGTGAGCGCCGGCGCGTCGTTAACGCCATCACCGACAAAGGCGACACGGCGTCCTTGCTGCTGCAGCTGCTTCACCTTCTCGGTTTTCCCTGCCGGTAGAACCCGGGCGAAAACCTCGTCCACGCCGAGTTCGCGCGCGACCCACACCGCGACGTCTTCGGAATCGCCCGTGACCATTGCGACACGAATGCCCAGGGCGCGGAGGTCTCGGACGGCAGCTCTCGATTCCTCGCGAATGACGTCCCCGAGCGCAATGGCGCCAACCAGCGTTTCCCCTCGACGGACGAAAACGAGGCTGCGTCCTTTCGCCTGCTCCGCATGTACCTCACGCTCAACCTCCGGCGGTACTCGCTCACCTCCCGTGAGGAGTCCGGAACCACCGACGACGACCGTCTGCCCGCCAACCGTCCCTTTGGCTCCCTGACCGGGGATCGCCGTGACATTCGCGGCATCGAGGAGAGCGAGTGCGCGACGTTGGGCCTCCGCCACAATCGCCTTGGCAACCACGTGTTCAGAATGGGCATCCACGGACGCCGCGAGCTGCAGCACGTCGCGCTCGGAAGTTTCCTGAAACGCCCACACCTTCTCGACCCCGAATTCGCCTTTGGTGAGGGTTCCCGTCTTGTCAAAAAGAACGGTATCAATCGTCCGCGCGGTTTCGAGCGCCAGACGCTGCCGTACCAATAGACCGCTCCGGGCGGCGAGCGTCGTCGAGATGGACGCAACGAGCGGCACGGCAAGCCCGAGGGCGTGCGGACAGGCAATCACCAGAACCGCCACGGTCCGTTCGAGAGCGAACGCGACGCCGCCGCGTGCCGCAACCCAGGAAACAAGCGTGACGAGACCCGCCGCCACCGCGATGACCGTGAGGGCAAACGCGGCTTTGTCCGACAGCACCTGCAGTCGAGATTTGGATGCTTGGGCTTCTGCCACAAGCCGCATCACGCCCGCGAGGAACGTGTGTTCACCGATCTTCGTTACGCGCACCTTCAGCGCTCCGTCCCCATTCGCTGTCCCCGCGATCACCGCATCCCCAACACGTTTCGGGACCGGCTTTGATTCTCCGGTGACGAGCGCCTCGTTCACGTCCGACGTGCCGTCAGTCACTTCCCCGTCAGCAGGAATCTTCCCGCCCGGTCGTACCAGCACACGATCCTCGACGCGGAGCTGATGGAGCGAGACGGTCTCGGTCTTCCCGTCTCGGAGCACTTCTGCCGTATCAGGAAGCAGTTTCGAAAGTTCCTTCAGCGCGCCTTGAGCCCCTTGAACCGCCCGCATTTCGAGCCAGTGCCCGAGCAGCATCACCGTGATCAACGTGGTGAGTTCCCAGAACAGCGGCTCTCCTCGTCCCGTCAGCGTCACGGCGACGCTATAGACGTACGCGGTGAGGATGGCGATGGCGATGAGCGTCATCATGCCCGGCGACCGTCCCTCAATCTCCCGCCGGGCGCCCACAAGGAAGACCCGTCCGCCATAGAAGAAGACAATGGAAGCGAGGAGCGCGGCGCCGAGCTTCACGCCAGGAACCGCAGAGAGATCGACCCTCAGGATACGCGCGGCGAGCTCGGAGGTGAGCACCACCGGAATCGTGAGTACTAAACTCACCCAGAACTTCCGGGCAAACATTGCCAGGCTATGCCCCGCGTGCTTGCCGGGACCAGCTTCTGCGGCGTGATGATCGCGGTGTTTGGCTGTTGCTCTTTCCTTCGCGGTAACGAGTTTCATCCCGCACTCCGGGCAGCGCCCAGGCACGTCCTGCCGAACCTCCTGGTGCATGGGGCACGTATACGCCATGAAGGAATGTTATTTCTTTGTCAGATATTTCCAAAGCGCGGCAATACTCAACCCCAGCGCGATAATCACCAGCAGCGAAATCAGCCACCCGAACAGCATCATCCCGGAGCCGTATGCTCCGCCGGCAAATCCATAAGGCATCATTGTGCAGTCACCTCCTTTAGCGATCCCGCAAGACGCTCACGTGGGTAATGCGGATGCACGGAAAATTTGATCTTTGCCGTGCTCTCCCACGACCGGTCGGCACCGGCCTGCATGACGTAGACCTTGAACGATCCGGACATCCGGATGCATAGGGCAGGTATAGGTCATGGGAACAATTTTACTTCCTTTAACTTTTTGCAAACACAAAAGGAATTCACGGTGTTGAATAAAACACAAACATTACGGAGGGGGGATTTTGAGAGCTTCCAGATATGTCCGGTCATCCCATAAGGAGCGAGTAATAATATAAATAACGCCGATGATTTGACCGAAGACTGCCACAGACAAAATCTCAAGCTCACTATGTTCTAGAAGGAAGAATGCTGGTCCCTTCCAGATTTTTAATAGAGATTGTGCGGAAATAAGAAGTACGAGGAAGCCAAACGAAGCCCACGTAAGCTTCATAGAGAATATCAAAATGGTATCTCTTTGGTGTTTTCGTTGTTTAAGGATGTCAGCCAGCTCCGGGCTTATTGAGGGCTTTGAAAGCCTCTCGCTGCTTATCTCTCGAGCAGCACCAAGCCGCTTTTCTACTGCGCCTCTGACCCTATCCGATTCTTCTCCATCCATTTGATTCTATTTTCTATAACAGGCTTCGAGACGCCGAAGTACTTCGCGACAGCGCCCAAGTCAGTACCACCAGTTAACTTCAATAGATTAACTAATTTTTCTTTTGGAACAAGCAAGCTGGCTGCGAAATAGTTTGCTTCGCTTTCCTCTCGACTTTCTTGAGTGTCCTGAGAATACTCAAAGCTGTCGATTCTCAACTTTTCTTCTCCTTTATGGAGCAGATAATGTCCCAACTCGTGGGCGAGTGTGAAGGTTTTCCTCTCCGGAGGGTATTGACTGTTAACGAATATCTTCGGATCTTTTTTCCCCTCGTTGTCTACGTACTGTATTGCCCCATCAATATTCTCTGAAGGCTCGTCAAAGTCGACCTCATAGACATTAACTCCAATAGCCTGCGCGATGTCGAGGAGGTTATTCTCGGGGTACGCCAAACCTGTTTTCAACTTTAAATCTTCAATAATGCTGTCAATTTCCTTTTGCCTCTGTATGGGAAGTAAAGCCATTGTGTACACGTTTAAGACGGCATGATTGGGGATCTACCCCATACAAAGACTACCCACGTATGCTTCACGGTAGCGGGCGCGATTTCAGTGAAGTACATTGTTCTACACCTCGATTATAAAGTGTAAGAAAAGAAACACAAGTGAAGTGTATCGTATGGAACACGCTGGTGGGCAGTACAGGATTCGAACCTGTGACCCCTGCAATGTGAATGCAGTGCTCTACCGCTGAGCTAACTGCCCGCGTTATAGACCGAGTACCGGTTCCGGACTACCAGAGCCGAGCGTGCTGGGCGCGGGCTGCGGAGCGTCCGCAGCGTACGGCAGTGGTTCCTTCTCGTCGAGGCCGCCGAGCGCCCGCGCGGCCACTTGACGCACGAGTTCGAACCCGCGGATGACCTCGTGCAGCGGCGAACCACCAAGCATCCAATGCAATCCCGGCACGGCCCAATTCACCTCATAGGTCACGGTTCGGAAGGTCCGGAAGCGGGAACTGGTGCACGCAAGTCGAAGGAGATCCCACACGTCTCGGTCGTCTTCCGTTGGGGCCTCGTGCCGGTCCCCCCACCCACGGTCTCGGACGTTCAAATGAGGAGCGTTGATGTGGAGATGCACTAAGGACGGGAGCAAGGCCGGCACCGCGGCCTTCACGACATTCGCATCGCCATGGTGCGTGAGGAGCGCGTGGGAGATATCGAAGGTCCAGCCCACCGGTGCTTCTGGATCAGCGGCGCCGAGCGCGCCGAGCGCATCTTCCACTTCGTCGAGTGTCCCGCCAACGTGCTCGGTATCGCCCAGGCGATCCGCCACATTCTCAATCGCGAGGACGACTCCGGCATCCCGCGCGACGTCGAGCGCCGCGGCATAGTCGCCATTGGTGATGAGCTTGCGAAACTTCGCCGAACCCGTGACATTGGTGCGCTCGCCGACATTGACGAAGGGAATGTCCTTGGTCAGCGTGAAGGGCTCCAATCCAGAAAGACGCAACATCGGCGCGATGGTCGGTATCGCGCGCGGAGCGACGCCTTTCACGGCGCCGGCGATCGCGGCGATATGGTCCGGCGTCGTGCCGCAGCAGCCGCCAAGCACATTGACAAGACCGGCGGTTGCGAATTCGCCGACGAGTTCGGCCATGTATTCGGGGCTTTCGTCATAGAGTCCGAATTCATTGGGGAGGCCGGCGTTGGGGAAGGCGCAGACGCGCGTATCGGCGATGCGGCCGATCTCGGCGATATGCTGACGCATCTCGCGGGCGCCGAGCGCGCAGTTGAAGCCGATTGAAAACGGCTTGGCGTGAGCGAGCGAATTCCAGAAGGCGACCGCCGTCTGACCTGACAGCGTCCTGCCCGAGAGATCGGTGATGGTGCCGGAGATCATGATCGGAAAACGGGTTCCGACCTCGTCGAACGCGTCCTCGAGCGCAGCCGCC
>VMFP01000024.1 GCA_007376145.1 Parcubacteria group bacterium Gr01-1014_38 | reverse complement strand
CTCCCTGGCCGCGCGCACGTGCACGAAGTCCCAGGGTCAGTTCCGGGGTGCGCTTTGGGAGTGGAAGGCCGGGCTAGGCTGGTTGTCGAGGGAGCGGGGCAGGAAAGAGTGTACCCGTGAAGCGGAAGGCGTCAAGCGGCCGCGACCCAGTACGGCGTCCCCCCGCGTGTGGTCTCTTGGGGAGGCGCGGCCCGCGCCGACCACAAGAAAACGCGGCTTCCGTCTCGGAAGCCGCGGAAAGGACAACTATCGTTCCCCACAATGTCACCACCTCCTCCCCACCTGCATGGAGTTTCGGACGAAGTCGATGCCGCAGAACTCAACGCCCTCTGTCACAACCTCCTCCCCATCTGCATGGAGTTTCGGACACCACCAAGCTGTACGATGGGCACGGTGGTCAGTCACCACCTCCTCCCCCTCTGTATGAAGGTTCGGACCTTTGGGCAGAACTCTGGGAAGTCTGGCCTAAGTCACCACCCCCTCCCCCTCTGTATGGAGTTTCGGACGGCGAAGCTCTCATTGAGAATATCGAAAGGAAGTCACAACCTCCTCCCCACCTTGTAGAGTTCCCGTCACCACCTCCTCCCCGTCTGCATGGAGTTCGAGACGTAAAACTTTTCCTGTCCGGAGGGCAGAGACGTCACCACCTCCTCCCCCTCTGTATGAAGGTTCGGACCATTCCGTTGTTCCCTTTCTTGGGGGGCTTTCCGAGGGGAGTCCCCACAACACAAGGAGAAATACCTCGGGGGTGGTCTTCCGGTGAGGATAGTCCTCCTCCGGCCGCTCTGTAGGGCCGCTCGAGAAGACAATCTAAAAGGGGAGGCCAGGGGGTGAGTCCCCCTGGTACGGCTTCGGGCCAGTGAGGGATCGTGTGAATGATCCCTCTCCTTCTCCGGAGGCGCCACGCTCACCCCTCTTTGGGATGGAGCGCTTCACCTCCCTGGCCGCGCGCACGTGCACGAAGTCCCAGGGTCAATTCCGGGGTGCGCTTTGGGAGTCAAGGCCTGGTCTGGCTTGGTTGTCGAGAGAGCAGGGCAGGAGAGAGTGTACCCGTGAAGCGGAAGGCGTCAAGGGGCGCTTTAAGAAGCTCGGACTCCGCGCCCTCCACCACCCGAACTTCGCTCCGGTGCAGCGACGGTGGCGGCAGTCGACAGCGGGCAGGAGGATGCGCCCCGCGCGCTTGCGCGCCGACGCGGAGCGCCGTACGCTTCGTGTCCAATGGCCGGCGGCACTCCCAAGAAGCGCAAGCCGAAGGGGCGGCGCAACCAGCGGCGGAGCCACCACCACGTGGCGTTGCCGACCATCGTGCCGTGCCCGCGCTGCAAGACGCTGATCCCGCCGCACACGGCCTGCCCAACCTGCGGTACCTACCGCGGCCGAACCGTGATCGACATCGCCGCCCTCGAGGCCAAGCGGAGTAAGAAAGAGAAGGAACGAAAACGTCAGGCGACGGCAGAAGGACGAGCGTGACGAAGGTGGAAGCGTGGAAGCGCGCGAGAGGAAACGCTCGCCAGTTCGCACGCTCACGCGCTACGCTATGGGGAGTACCATGGCGAACCGACATCTTTCCCGCAGCATCGCGATGCAAGCGCTGTTCGAGTGGGACTTCATCGGGAAACGCCCGGAGTCACTCAAGCCGATTGTGCAGCACACGCTCGGGGAATTCGGGCCGGGGATGGAAGACGCGGGCTTTATCTACACCCTCGTCGAGGGAGTGGAGAAGAACCTGCCGCAGATTGACCAGCTCATCACGGCAACGGCTCCCGAATGGCCGCTCGAGACCATTACCACGGTGGATCGGAACATCCTCCGGCTTGGCATCTTCGAGTTGAAATTCAGCAGCGCTCCGGATGTTCCACCCAAGGTGGCCATTAACGAAGCAATTGAACTCGCGAAAACCTTCGGGGGCGCTTCCAGCAGTAAGTTCGTCAATGGCATTCTCGGCGCGATCTACAAACAGATGGGGGAGCCTCGGAAAGACGAATGAGGGCGGTCGCGTCTTCTCCAGACGTTTCCGTGCGGTATGTCTCCAACCACGGCTGATCTCCGCGAGCTCGAGGAGCACCTGAACGTGCGGTTTAAAAACCGGAAACTCTTGGAAACGGCGTTGACCCACCGGAGCTACTTGAATGAAAACCCCGGGGTAACCCTGGAGCAGAACGAACGACTTGAGTTCCTCGGCGACGCCGTTCTCGAACTCGTGGTGACCGAGCACCTCTATAAGGAATACGCGATGCCGGAGGGAGTCCTCACGAACCTCCGCGCATCCATCGTGCGCGGGGAGATGCTCGCCAAGGTCGCAGCGGCATGGAATCTCGATGCGTTCCTCCGGCTCTCGCGCGGCGAGCGGCGAGATACCGGGAAAGCCCGCCACTTCATTCTCGCGAACGCGGTCGAAGCCGTCATCGGCGCGGTCTACCTTGACCAGGGACTCACGGGGGCGCGGAAACTCATCCACCGGGACATCGTCCGCCTCCTTCCTGACGTGATTGAGAAGGGACTCCATGTCGACGCGAAGAGCCGATTCCAAGAACTCGTCCAGGAACGCTCCCGCATGACGCCGGCCTACCAGGTGCTCTCCGAGACCGGTCCGGACCACGCGAAGGTCTTCCGCGTGGTGGCCATCGTGGGGAACGACACCTGGGGGGAAGGGTCTGGCTCAAGCAAGCAAGAAGCAGAACAAGCTGCTGCCCGTGCCGCTCTTTCCCGCTTCGAGCGCGAGCGCGGGACGGGCAAGCGAAGGGGGACACGGACCGATGCCCGCCGGGCGTAACCGAAGCGACGACGATGTACCTGGCCGCGCTCGACCTCCAAGGCTTCAAATCCTTCGCCAAGAAAACGCAGCTCGTGTTTACCCCGGGCGTCACCTGCGTGGTCGGACCGAACGGGAGCGGAAAGAGCGCGATCGCCGATGGGATTCGGTGGGTCTTGGGTGAACAGAGCCTGAAATCCATTCGCGCCAAACGGGGCGACGAGGTGATCTTCCAGGGCAGCCGTTCCCGCCCGCGGCTGGGGATGGCCGAAGTGTCGCTCACGCTGGCGGATGCGGAAACTTCCGGCCTCGACGCGGCCGAGGTGGTCGTGACGCGGCGGGTAGATCGGTCGGGCGCGAGCGCGTACGGAGTCAACGGCCGCGAGGTGCGCCTGTTCGATCTCGCGGAGCTTCTCGTTGGTGCCGGCTTCGCGCAAAAGAGCTACACGGTGATCCCGCAGGGGATGATCGACGCCTTCGTCACGGTGAGCCCGCAGGAACGGCGGCAGATGTTCGAAGATGCCACGGGGGTGACACCGCTCCTCCTGAAACAGGAGCGTACCGACCGCAAGCTCCGGGAAACCCACGCGCAAGTGCTCCGGGCGCGCGATCTTCTCCGGGAGCTCGAGCCGCGCCTCCGGTCGCTCAAGCGCGCGGCCAACCGCGCACGGAGTCGCGCCGAGGTGGAAACGCAACTGCGAGCGGCCGAGGAACAGTATGCCGTCGACCGGTGGGGAACGTATGACACCCTCCTCAAGGAACTCGATGAAAAACGGCGCGCCGCGGAGGAGAAGGCTGCCGGCGTCTCCGAAAACCTTGCTCGCCTAGAAGCGCCAGAGCAGGCACGCCTCTCGGAAACGGAGAAGATTCCCGAACTCCGCGCGACGCTCACCCGTCTCCGGGACCAGGAGCGCGAGCTGTTCATCACCCTCACCCGAGCGGAGGTCGGCGGCGGTGAAGACGTGGATCGGGTGGCGGAGGAAATCACCGCGCGCACGAAGGAGCGAGAAAAGCTGACCCATGAACTCAACGAGCTCCACAGCAGTCTCGCGGCAGCGGAGGCGAAACGAGACCGACTGGAACGCGAGCTTCATTCTGCGCACGAGGCGCTCCTCACGCCTTGGAGCGGGGCTGCCTCTCTTCCTGCGGAGATCCGCCAGGCGCTCACGGAACTTTTTGAACGCGCATCGCGTCTCGCCGCGCGGCTCCGCACGGCGACACGCCTCGAGGAGCTCGCGACGTTGGTGAAAGAAGCCGAAGATCTCCAGAGAGCGCTGGAGCTCTTCGGAGAGCGCGTGCGCCGCACGCTGGCGGCGCCTCCGGAAACCGGCACCGGACGGATGACGGTTGCTCACCGCCTCCCGCTTCTCACCCAGGAACGCGGAGACGCGGAGCAGCGGCTGACGGGACTCCGCGTCCGAGAGGCGGCGCTCCGCGAGCGCCTCCGCGCCGTGGAGGAACGCCTGGACGTGCTGCGGCGCCAGCGCGCGAGCGTGCGAGAGACACCCGCGCCGCCCACCGAACTTCCGTCGCGCTTGGAGACAGTCCAGCAAGACGTCCGCGCGGTCGAAGCGGAGCTTGCGCGCCTCCAAGACGTGCTCCTCCGCGCGCAGGCCGAGCGTGCCACGATGCACGAAGAACAGCAGCGGCTCCGGAACCTCCTGCACGCAGCGGAAGAAGAGCGCACCGCGCGGGTCGTGGAGCTCACCGAAGCGAAGACGCGATGGGACGACCTCCTCCGCGACGTGACCGAACGGCTCGGGGGAGACTTTGCGACCCGCCTGCAGCGGGGGGACGCGGCGCGGACGCCGGCCTCCGACCCCGACGCACTCCGAGCGCAGATTGAGCAGCTCCGCAAAAAGCTCTTCGAGATTGGCGGGATTGATCCCTCGGTGTTGCAAGAAGAAGCGGCGGTGGAGCAGCGCGTGACGGAGTTCCATACGCAGGTCGCGGATCTCGACGCGGCGCAGAAGAACTTGAAGGAAGCATTGAAGGAACTTGAGCGTCACATCCATGAGCGGTTCTCGACGTCGTTCCAGGCCGTGAACGAAGCGTTCAACCGCACGTTTCGGGACATCTTCGGCGGCGGACGCGCCTCGCTCTCCCTCGTGAAGCCCAAACCGATCGAGCACGCGTTCCCTGACCTTCCGCCGGAAGAGGCGGAAGGTCAGCCCGTCGAACCCCACGTCCACGAGCTCCCCGCCGGCGTGGAAATCCACGCCTCGCCGCCGGGGAAAAAGGTCCAGGGACTCGCGCAGCTCTCCGGAGGCGAGAAAGCGCTCACGAGCATCGCGCTCCTCTTTGCCGTCTTAAGCCTCCGCGCCAGTCCCTTCGTCGTCCTTGATGAAGTGGACGCGGCACTCGATGAAGCGAATTCCCGCCGGTTCGCGCATCTCCTTCGGCAGCTTGCCGAGCGCACCCAGTTCATCGTCATCACGCACAACCGCGCGACCATGGAAGCCGCCAGCGCCTTGTATGGAGTGACGATGGGGGACGATGGAGTCTCCCAACTCCTCTCGGTGAAACTCGAGGAAGTTCCTGAAGGTACGGGTCGCAGCCCCGGTGTGCAGGCACGACAGCAAGTGTTAGGCTGACGATAAGTGATGTTATCCACAGACGCGGACAGAGACGGAGAGACAGGGCGGAGAGGTGCAGTCCCGACACCTCCAAGGATTCAATCAAATGATCGAGGGATCCCGAACGTGCCCGGAGGGACCGGGGGAAGCGGCCGACGCATGAGCGCAGAAGAACCAGAACGCAAGCGGAAGAAGCTGCTCTGGGCAGCTGTGGGTGCTGTCGTGTTGGTGATCGTGGTCGCTCTTGCCACCGGGTACAGCGGACTGCTGAAAACGCAGGTGCCGCCGCCAACCGGCGGTGGCCGGTTCGTCACTCAAGAGTTTGGACAGTGGTCCAATACTGTCACCTGGGTAGACATCATGACCGCAGACGTGAACGGAGACGGGAAGGCGGACGTCGTGGGACGAGAGCACGATGCCGGCAACTGGTGGGTGGGGATTTCCACGGGAACGAGCTTCA
>VMFP01000010.1 GCA_007376145.1 Parcubacteria group bacterium Gr01-1014_38 | reverse complement strand
GTCCGCCGGCTCAAGATCTGCACGATCCGCTCGATTTCCTCCGCGCGGCCGATGACGGGGTCAAGTTTTCCTTCCTTTGCCAGGGCCGTCAGATCGCGGGAGTACGCATCGAGGATGGGAGTGGCGCTCTTCTCCGCCACCGGGCCTTCCTTTTTCCCTTTCGGCCCCACGAGGGCCAAGAGCGCCTGCCGCGCGGCGGTCTCTGTCACGCCGAGCTTCCGGAGGGTCTGGGCAGCAAATCCCTCTCCTTCGAGGAGGAGACCGACGAGCAGATGTTCGGAACCGATATAGTCATGCTCGAGATCGCGGGACACGTGGAACGCGAGCTCCACCGCCTGCTTTGCCCGCGGGGAGAGGTCGAGAATGGCTTCTTTCTCCGCTTTCCCTCTGGACACATTGACCTCGAGGTACTGCACGAGATCTTCCGGCTTCACGTTCAGCGCCTTGAGCAGCTTCACACCCACCTCGGGTTCTTCGGCGATGGCTACCAGGAAGTCTTCCGTGTCAATGGCCGATGCGCCGCGTCCCGCAGCGCGCTGGGCCGCCTGCTGCAAGACGCGCTTCGCCCGCTCGGCAAACAGCTCGAGAAGGTTCACGCGTTCTTCGTCCGGCCCGTGGCTGCTCGTATGCCCCCGGCGCGGCTCTCCCACCTCGCGCTCGAAGACCGAGTCAAAGTCGGGGAAGGCGCTCCGCAGGAGACCGAACGGACTCCCGAACCCTTCGAGGTCCGCCGCGCAGGCATGACAGAGTTGTGTTCGCTCCTGCCGCTGACCGCTGGTGCGGACCACGGTGACAGCGGCGGGACGCGCGCGACACGAATCGCAGAGTTTCGGCATCGGGCTCTAGTATCCCGAAGGATACCACGGGCGTCAAGATGTCTGTTTGGTGCCGTTATTTGAAAATGCGCGAACCTTTTTTGAGCGGAACTGATGGCGCGCTTCGCGCGCCAAAAGCCCAAACGCTCGGGCGTGGCGGGAAGAAAAAGGGGTGTGGGGAAAATGAATTCCCGCCCCGCCCTCGCTTTCGCCGCCCCCGAAACTCGTGCCAGTAAAACTGACACGCCGCAAACTAATATTCACAAATTCACCTCGGAAAATATTGGGAGTCAAATCTATTTTTGGAAATGCAAGATAGATAACGAGGAAAATAACAAACTACGAAAACACCGTAATCAAGATTGACGGGTCAATCTTGATCTTCGTTTTTTTCTTTAACCCGGCCCGCTTCACGCAAACGCTCTTCTGCTTTGCGCACATCTTCTTTTGCCCTTTCTCTCTCATTTTCTAAGCGTTCAGTATCTTTTTTCACATCCTTCCTTATTCTCTTATCCTGCTTTTCTTTTGCCCTTTCTCTCTCATTTTCTAAGCGTTCAGTATCTTTTTTCACATCCTTCCTTATTCTCTTATCCTGCTTTTCTTTTGCCTCGCGCTTCTTTTCCTCCTGCTCCTCCTTCAGTTTTTCTTCCTCATCTTTCGCCTTTTCTAAGTCCTCAATGGCATCTTCTATCGCGTCAAGACTCTTCTCGGCCTGTTTGGCTAGCCGCTTAGCTTCTAAATAATTACTGGCGGCAAGAGCGGACTTCGCTTGAGTAAGCAAACTGTCAAATGTACCGAACGCTTCGGCGGGAATTGTAAGACCATCTTCAACGGCCTCATCTAATACTTCCAGTTTCTCTTTTTCAGCTTCTCGAATTGCTTTCTCAGCTTCTTCTTTTGCCTCCATTTCTTCTTTAATGCGTTCCTCTTCTTTTTCCAGCGCTTCTTCCTGTTCCTCTTCTTTCAACTCCAAAAGTTCTTTTTGAGCTTTTACCTCGCCAAGCTGTTTTACTAAGGCCTCAATTTGAGCAGTATCGCCGACAAGCCGCGCCTCTCGGATTTTCGCCTTCAATTTTTTCTCTTGGGCCTCCAAGGCTTTCTCTTGTTCCTTGAAGCTTTGTTTAAGAGCGGATTTAGGAGATTCAAACTTATCATTTAATTCCTTTGCGAGTTTGCTGACATCCTTTCCTTCTGCTTTTTGATCAGTAACAATGTCGGCAGCGCTGGCAAGATGCGCTTTGAGGCGGCTCTGGGCAACTTCAAGTCCTTTGGCTTGCACACCTTTTATGTCCAATATAACTTTTATCTCGGCTACACGCTCGGCGGCAAAGGTAATTTGAAGACGGGCCTTACCTTCAGGATTAAAGGTGAAGAACTCGCGCAGAGTCTCCCCAAATCTATCAAAGAAATAAAACGGGCTTTCGGGGGTAAGCCCGGCATTAGGTAGAACGACCTGATTTTGAGCGGAAGCTACGCCAGCAAAACCAGTCAAAACGAATACTGAAAGCGACACGAGCGAAGTGATTTTTGCAAAAAATTTGTTCATATTTTCGTAGGTTAGTTGTTAATAAAAATATAGCATATTTACGCTGTCAAGTCGTCAATCCCGAGTTGAGGATTAATCACTTCGTGGAACAGGCCGGAGGAGGATTTCCGCTAAGGTGAGCGGCGAAGCGAACGTTCCCGGCGCGGAGAATCGCCACTCAATTTCCCGCAGAGAGTGGGGAAGGTTCTCCGCCCACACATGATGATACATCCGGCGCGTGAGCCATTTCGAGAACGACCACACCCGTTCGATGGGAGAGGTCTTTCCGAACTGCCCCCGTTCGTGGATCTCCCAGTCATGTCCATACCCCATCCACGCGATGTCTCCATAACTCTTGTGGGCGTCCGTCCAGACCATCGTCTGCAGGGACACGTGGTCCCACAAGAACCGCTCGATACTGTCCTGTTCCGTGTCGGGAATCATTCGCAGGCGCACTTCCTTTGAGCGTGGTTCCAACGCCCCGGCCACAATGCGCTGGTTCCCGGTTCGCCGCTTGCCGAAGTATCCCTCATCCGCCACGACATGGAGCCGGAGCACGCGGCCACGCTCCGGCAACTGGGTGCGGAAGCGGCCGTACCACGTGCGGGCACTCTTCAAGGTCACCTCCGCGAGGCTCGCGGCCTGCCGCGGCTGGTACCGGTGACAGAAGCACCAGAGGAGAATCCAGAGCTGCGTCCAGGAGAGCTTCATGCCGGCAAGCCACGTGCCGCTTGTGAGGGAGAACTTCCGCCGACAGGATCGGCAGTGATAGCGGTTCGCCACGACGCGGACGTTCTGGCGCTGGCACCGCGGACAGCGCGGATGCACACCGAAGATGAGCTGCCGAAACCGCGCTTTGATGCCATGTTCGGAAGGAACAACGAACGGTATGGTGTCCATTGGGACAGGGCGCTAAGGGTGAGCATCCTCAGCGTACCTGTTCCATTTCGTATCTAATCGTGCTGTTTGTTGGTGCGGGTGGGAGGACTCGAACCTCCACGGGGTTGCCCCCACACGGTCCTAAGCCGTGCGCCTGTACCAATTCGGCTACACCCGCGCGGGACCTTTAGCTCCCACTCTGTCCAGTGTTACGCGTTGCACAGACTCTTGACAAGAGAAGAAAAGCGACGCACAGTGCTCCCGAGTTCGACTGGAATCGAAAGTTCTTTTCACGCATTGCGGAGGTTCCTTTCATGCGAAAAGTGTTCTTGGCAGGTGCTGCCGTGATCACGCTCCTGCTTGTCAGCGCTGATCTCGCGCGTGCGGATCACCGCCGACGCGGCCACCACGGATGGCACTACCACCCATCGCACGGCTATCACGACGGGTGGCACCGCAGCCACCGGTGGGAGTACCCGGCCTACTCTGGGTACGGGTACTTTGCGCCCGAGTACAGCTACAGCTGCTTCTACCAGCCGTACTACCACCCACTGTACCAGCCGTACTATCCGGGCATGTACTCGCTGTACGGATACTCCGGATACGGCTACCCGTCCTACAGCCCGTACCGAGGCGCCGTTCTCCATTTCGGCTTCGGCCGCCACAGCGGCATCTCGCTGTACCTCGGACGGTGAAGGAGTTCTCTGTCGGCTCTTGCTTCCTCCGCCCTCCTACCCCCCGCTCCGCGTCTGTCTTCGGAGACAGCGCGGGGCTTTTTCTTGTGCAGAGCATGCATAGGGCCAGATACATCCTGGACTCTCTCGAGAAGCACGGGAAGGTGAAGTTCCCATGCAAGTTCTGAGGCTTTCATACGGCGTCCGAGGGTTCGTCCGCCTCGCGGACTATGCCCTACGGTGGTCCCGTATGACCTACCAACACCGCCAAAGACCGCGCCCGCATCCTCGCCTTCTGAGGGAAACACGGACTCGCCCCCGCGAGGGAAGCTTTCTCCCACACTGGTGGATCCGGACGAAGACGCCGACGGACAATGCCGTCTGCGAGCGGTTTAACCGGACCATCCAGGAGGAGTTCATCGCCTAGGGGAACGCCATCCCGGACCCGGCGCTCTTCAACCGAAAACTGGCGGACTGGCTCGTGGAGTACAATGCCCGGAGATCGCACGCTGCGCTGGAATATCGGACGCCGTTCCAGGTGACGTCCACCGGACCCCGCGTGTCACGGATCAACCCGTCACGTACACGGCCTTGACAAGACATCCCCAGCCGTCTACAAGGGACTGCTGGTTTCGCCGCGTGCTCGTTTGAGAACTCAGCGTCCTTTAAAAAGGAGGAGAGAATCGTGAGACGTTTTCTTCCGAGCTTAACAGGCTCCTTGTGGTACCCCAAGCCAGAGCAGAAACTTCTACGCTTCGTGTACGCAAACACTGATCGCCGCGCGTTTCGGCGTGTGAACGCACTACTTGCTCCGTTCTATGAACGCCTGACCAACCTGTGCTACCCGCTCGCACCGCAACAGCGGTTAGATCCTGCTCGAGCAGCTACTTCTCTCACTGAAGCAGTAGGGACACGGGTGGGAAACGTACTCCTCGTGCCGTGTGGGAAAACTGCTACGCCGCCACCGTGGCTCGATGACCCTACTTACCTCTCGGCACGCGTTGGAGCTCTCCTCGGAGAGCGCTTCCATAGCCTACTCGAACACCGGTTCTCTGACGCGGGAGAGCATCGCGTCCACTTGATCGAGCACCGACCCGCGTATGATGCGCGCTCGTGGTTGTACCACTACTGCCGAGATTTCGGTTCACGCCTCGATTGGAGTCTGCGGGACAGTGTAGCCTCACCCTTCCGCGACGTTCTCTACGAACAGCATCGAGAGTGGTACATCGTCAACTACAACATGCCGATGGTCGCGTTCTCTCCGCTCGTCTACCCGCTGTATTATTTTCTGGGGTTCACAATTTTGGAGGACGAGCGATCCGCGCTGAGCCTCGAACCGCTTGTCCGGCTCCTTCAGGAATGCATTCCGCTTGGTCCCCGGAGAGAAGATGGCGCGTGGCTCGTACTCTGCGAGTGAATTTCGTGTTCACCTGCCAAGCGATCCACTCGCTTGGACGACCTTTTCAAATACCCGCAGCGGATTCAGTGAGTCCGCTGCGGGCTTTTTTATCCACGAAGCCGCGGGGAAGCGGAGGAGGCCTGCCGGTAAGGTGGAGAAAACTCCGCTGCCACCGGGGCAGCGGAGCAGTGCGACATTACTTTACTTTGGGCGAATTCTCTCCAGGAATTTCTCCTCGCTGAGCGGTGGGTTCGCCGCTTCCCATTTCTTCTTTTCCTCGGCGAGTCTCTGCTCGTGCCGTTGGAGAATACCCGCTCTGACCCGTTCGGCTTGGGCACTAGTGAGCCCGGGAAAGGTGAAAGTTTCTCTGACAACAGGGGCTCGTTGCGGGTGTTTCCACAAGATGTGATACCAAAACGCGCCGCACGTCTCGACCATAAGGAGTACAAGGGACCTCATGCCGACCTTGGAGACGAGATTTCACCGACCCGCGGGCTTCGGGCTTTCTTCCGGCTCTGTCATATGGAACCTCCTTTTACTGAAAGGGCAAGACCGAAGCTTGACAGAAATGGAGAAAGAGAGCAGCATACAGAGTTCCGAAATCGGTTTTTGAGAATAGGAACACCTGCCCTTTTGAAAGGAGCATATGTATGTCTACAGGATCAACCTCCCTACCTGTTGCCTCGGTGCGCGTAGCGCCGAACACCGCCACAGTCCAGCAGGGCCGCCAGAAAATACTGGTGGCAACCACCCTGGACACGGCGGGAAATCAGGTAACTGGCCGGACCACCACATGGAACAGTGACAACCCCGCAACGGCTACGGTGAGTGAGGGCGGCGTAGTGACGGGTGCGGCTCCCGGAACCGCCACGATCACCGCCACCAGCGAAGGACAGTCCGGCACGGCAACCGTGACGGTGACCGCCCCGACACCAACTTCTACTCCGACACTGGCGCCAACGCCTCCCCCCACCCCAACGCCGACGCCCACGCCGACAACACCGGCACCCGGACCCCAACCGACGACCGTGAACGTCGCGGCCCCGCAGGGCTCCGACCGACTGCTGCCTTCTGTGCTGGCAATCCTCGCACTGGGAGTAGCCCTCTTCCTGTGTTACGAGATCTTCGTCAGAAGATCCAGGGAAGCGACTCCTGCCCAGGCACAACCGCCAGCGCAGGCACCCGTTCAGGTGCATGGCGGCGGCGCGCCTCCCCAGCAGCAGACACCCGCACCGGTCCCAGCGACTAGAACGACCGCCGCGCCGACCAGCGCACCAGTTGGCGGAGCACCCCTCGAAGTTTCCCAGACGCCCACCGGTCGCGTGCACCGCGACCCGAACCGAGCAGGCATCCAGGAGGAATATGCCTTCGTCATGCCCGCCACGGACGGTCGCCCACCCCTCTGGCTCCCGCGGGGATTCGGACCGGATAGGCCGGTAACTGACCCAATCGAAATCCCCTTACGAGCGGGTCATGCCTACAACATCCGGTGCACCGAGGCCCTTCCGGCCAACGTGGAGATCGGATCGTTCGGAGGGAGAGGAGGAAATCACCTGGAGTGCGTGACGGCATTGAGGGCCTGGCTCGAATCTCCCGGAGGATTCGACTTCTATCCTCGGGAAGACTCGTTCCTCGTCATGCGATGGACGCGAGCTGTGGAGGGAACGAAGACCTTCACGTTCCAGGTGAAGCTTCTCACGGCCACCCCACAGGAGCGCCTCCAGTCGAGACGAGCCATGCCGGGCCAGTCCTGCCACTAGCTCCTTTGCCACCCACAGCCATGCGTGTACGTCACGCATGGCTGTTTTCTTGTTCCGAAAAACCCGAGAACTTTACTATTGACAAATTATTCGAACTCTGCTATGGTCTACATGCTTTTGAACCGGATCGCCCATTCGACAATCCAGATAATCCAAAAAGGAGATTGCGTTATGAGAAGACTGCTCTTGCATGTCGTGCTGCTCGTCGCAGTACTGACTGCTATCGCTCTTGGTTTGGGGTATCTCTACCAGACCAACCGCACGGCCTTCTGGGTGTGGGTAGCGACTCTCGCCATCTTCACCGCCTACATCCCGATCACCTCACTCTACTTCATTGAGGCAGACGAGATGATCGCCTTCTACCTGTTCGGGACGTACTGGAATACGTACGTCAACGGCACGTACTACGAACTCCATAGGACGTATTGCGAGTCAACTGGCAAGGGGAAAACGGGCGTCTTCGGCCTCGACGTCGTGATTCTGCTCTGGCCGTTCTGGCTGCCGCTGCGCCTTCCGACGTCCACCGTGCACATTCTCGTCCGCATCGGCCGGGTCTTCACGAAAAACGTGCCGGGGGCCCCGCGCGTCCGCCTTCGGGCCGACACCACGATTCTCTTTCGCCTGGCGCCGGACGTGCGAAGATTCGTCCAGACATTTCGCCTGGGCCGGGCCGGACAAAACCTTGCCGAAGAAGTCGAAATGCCCGACGCAACTGGCAAGACGCACCGCGAGTCGAGGGTCGCCTTGGGCATTCAAGAGGAAGTGCAGGAAACGGTTCTCGAAGCCGTGCGAACGGCCGCTTCCCGATTTACGTGGGGAGGAGGAGAGGACGAGATCGTCCACGACAAAACTGCCTTGGAAGACGACGTTCTCCGCGTCCTTTCAGAAGGAGAATCGATTTTCGTGCAGTCAGGAATGCTGCAGAGAATCGAAAAAGGATGGCACACGCTTGGCCGAAGAGCGCTCGAGGGAGATCCAAACCTCCGACCTCAACCAGGTCCCACGCTTCTCAACATCGATTTCAACATCGAAGAGATCGCGCCAGAGCCCATTCCAGAGAAAGCCTCCCCACTGGAGGAGGCAATCGACAAGCCAATGATCGCCCTTCTCGAGGCAAACGCCGATGAACATCGCGGGGACGGCGAAGGTCGGCGCCTGCGGAAAATCGCGGACCGGACAGATACGGATGGTTCCGAGGTTTTCGCAGGGCATATGCTCCGAGAAGCGAAAACGAACGTCCGCCTTGTGGTCGTGGGCGAAGCACTGATGAATGTTGTGCGTGGCATTTTCCGAACGCGAGGCGGCCCACGCAGAAGACGAGGTGGCAGAGGAACGCGGGGGGGTGGAACAACAACCTAGGCACTTCAGAGAAAGGAGAATTTCATGGATATGACGAGTCTTGCCACCATTGTGGGACTTGTCTTCGGGGGACTGCTCTTGCTGGCGATTGTGCTCTTCATGATTTCAGCGGCGCGGCGCACCCCCGACGGGGCAGTAGCAGCTGCTGCTCCAGCACCCGCTGGCGCTCTGGCACCTGCCGCGCCCGCTGCGCCCGCAGCACCACGGACGGGGGGGAGGGGAGGCTTCCCGTGGGGAGGTTTTCTCAGTACTCTCTTGGTCCTTGCGCTCTTTAGTGGCGCTGCCTACTTCACTTGGCACCACTGGTTACCAATCTTGGCGCCGGGACCACCACCTCTAGGCAGCGCTCCGGTCGCGGAGGCCCCTCCGCTCGGCGGCGCTCCCATCACGGAGCCGCCAGGAACCCCCCCGACGGAACCGGAACGGAAACCGGTTCCGGAACCGCCGCCCAAGCCGCCCGCGCCCCCGCCTTCTCCGAAAGTCGAGCCGGTGCGGGTGGTGCAGGACGGTGCCGGCGGGGCCGTGATCACCTTCACGGTTCCGGGAGCCTCTCCGTTGCTGAAAACGGAGCTGGAATTCTGCCGAGGCGAGGCGTTCTACATCTACACGCCGCGCACCGTGCCGAACCTCTCGATTGATGGAATCACGCCGGACGGTACGTCGGGGCCCCTGACCCCGGCTTCCTGGGAGCTGACCAACGCGTACAAGCCCTACCGGTACTTGTGCTGGACGGTTCCGAAAGCCGCGCTTGCCTTTCACACGGCAGCCGTGCCCCCCGGTCAGCACACAATCGTGGTTCGGAAGGCGAGCACGCGCCTCGTGCCTGGCGAATATGCGCCGGGCATACCCGTATCATCGGGGTTGTAATGTGTTCTCTTTTTCAAAAGGTAACGATCGCACGATCGTTACCTTTTTTCTTACACGTTCTCCGCGAAGCTCTAGATTGCTCCTGCGGGAACCGCGCCGCCGACGCCGCGGATCACGAAGTTCACCAGGGCAGCCGCCACACCAATCACGACGATCCCGATGACGGCGTTGGTGATGATCCCTTTGGCCGCCTCGACTTTATCCTCATCTCCTGCCGAGGTGATATACATGAATCCGCCGTACACGAGGTAGGCGAGGGCGATGACACCCACAATCGCGAGCACATAATTAATGAGCCGGAGGATCACCTGCGCGAGATCGCCCTGCGCGGTGCCCGCAGGCGGGGGAACACCGCTGAGACCTCCCTGCGCGCGCGCCACCATCGGCAGCAGGCTGAATGCCCAGACGGCGACAGAGGTCCACACTTTCTCCATCGTCCTCACCTCCTTCATCGCGCTCCGAAGAGAATTGCGCCGATCACAAAATTCACAAGCGCGGCGGCGATGCCGATGACCACGATCCCGATGACGGCGTTGGTGATCATCCCTTTGGCCGCTTCGACTTCACTTTCTTCTCCTCGCGAGGTGATGTACCGGAACCCGCCGTAGACCAGGTACGCAAGCGCGAGAACTCCCACAAGAACCAGAACAAAGTTAATGATCCCCAGGATTGTCCCCGGGAGATCCCGCGCCGGTGGCGCGTAGCCCTGGACCACGCCAGCGCCAAGATCGGCGCCTGGTCCTCTCCTCACCGGTGGTCCAAAAAATGGTGGTCCAAAAACTTGTGCGAATGCGCTGAACGGGAAAAGACTTCCCCCGGCGACCCCGGGAAGTAGGCGCGTAACCAGCCAACGAATCTTCATGCTATCGGTGTGGGTTTTCCACAGGAGCATCGTACCACAAGGGCGAATCGCGCGGCCATGTCCGCGCAGCACCCTCAAAAACCCCTCCGAACTCCGCCACCGCCGGGGAACCCGCCGCCAAGCACCGCGTCGATCACGAAATTCACGATCGCCGCAGCAATGCCAATGAGCACCAGGCCGATCACCGCGTAGGTGATGGTGTTCTTCGCGGCCTCAACGTCGCGCTCCTCCCCACGCGAACTGATGTACCGGAAGCCGCCGTAGACGAGAAACACAAGCGCCACAACCGCCGCAAGGAGAAGCGCGACGTTCACAATGTTCAGAATGAGCTGGGGAAGATATCCCTTCGGGAGACCGACTTCCCCCGCGTACTTGATCCCAAGAAGGTCCTGAGCGGAAGCAGAACGAGACGGAAGGAGCAAAAGACTGCCGAGCGCGAGAATGCGCATCTCCCTCCTCCACGCCATGCCGGAGCCGCCAGAGTGTTCCATCATCGTACGCCTCCAGCACCGCCACCTCCGACGCCGAGAGCGCCGACCACAAAGGTCACAATCGCGTACGCCAGACCGATGACAATGATGCCGATCACCGCGTAGGTGATGGTGTTTTTCGCCGTCTCCACCTCACGCTCGTCTCCTCGGGACATGATGTAGCGGAATCCACCGTAGACGATGAAACCGAGAGCAATAACACCGACAAGGAGGAGAGCAGATTGAACGATCCGCGCGATCAGGCTTGGCAGACTGCCGGCGGGAAGACCTGGGTTCGGAGGAAGAGTGAATTGGGCACGCGCAAACGACGGAAACAATCCCACAGCCACGAGCGCAGCCCGCGAGATGCCCCGCAATGCCCTGGAAACCTTTGAAGACCTAGCGGACCCCACCAGGACCGCCTCCCTTTGTGAGCGCATCGAAGATGAAGGTGAGGATGGCGTAGGAGAGGCCGATGACGACAAGGCCGATGACGCTGTACGTGACCGCGTTCTTCCCGGCCTCGACGCGATCTTGGTTCCCCGCGGCAGTGATGTAGAGGAAGCCGCCGTAGACAATCGCGGCGAGCGCCAACACTCCGGCGAGTGCGAGGACGTAGTTCACGACCTTCATAATGCATGCGCCGATGTCATCGCAGCCGATTGGATTCGTAAGACCTTCGACAGCGCCTGCGGCAAGAGGCACGAGCGCAGCGCCTACGGAGAGAAGTACCCTCACCGCACCGGAACGAAGCAAGCGAGATGAATGTTGTCCTGCCACCACCATTGTTGATCTTACTTGCTCACTGTACCCCCGAGCGAGAATCCCAAGCAATACCCATGCCCCGTCCTCACGGTATGCGACTACTCTCAATCTTTTAATTTGGGGAGACCCGGAAGGCTCGGAATCGTTCTCAGTCTTACTTCGGTCCTGAATTCAAAAATGTTCAGTATCGTATTCACGATGACGTACGCCATGAGGAGAACGACGAGCCCGATGATGGCGTAGACGATACTCTGCTTCGCCGCGGCAATCGCACTACTGTCTGCGCCCTGCAGCACTGCCGTGAGATACCGAATCCCCGCGACAATGAGCGCGAGCAGCGCCGCGGCACCGCCGATGGCGAGGAGCCAGTTGAAGATATTTCTCCCGAGCTCCTTGAGTTGCTCGAGCGTACAGGGCTCGGCACCGACACAGGGGACGAGCGGGCCTCCCGCTCCTCCAGTAGCCTTCGCCTCTCCTGGAGAAACGCCCCTGGGGCCGGGAGGAGACTTGGCTTCCTCGGGAGGAACGCTTCCAGCACCGGAAGGGGGTTTAACTTCTCCCGGAGCCACTTCCCCGGGCCGCAGGACGTTCCGGTCAAAGAGAACGCGGCCGTCCGGATCCCGCACGACCAGCCGAAGCGGTCCTGGCCCCTCCAACAGTTCCGGAGGAATGACTTCGGTGAGCGTCGGGGCAAAAAAGTGTGGCTGCAACTGCCGATCACCGAGCATGAAAGAAAAACCCTCTACGCCATGGCTGAACCTATTCTCCACAGAGAATTGCACCAGCGTCCGGTCAGTGCGAACCTGCGTAGGACTGATGAACAGTGATCCATCGCTCCGAAACCCACCGACTGCGGGGTGGTTGAGCGAAACGGGTGCGCTGATCCGGAGGTACACGTCTTGTCCTCGGTACGTGCCAATTCGCGCCCGATCGGCGAACTCCTCCTGCGCGCCCGCGGGCGCCGACGACGACAGGAAGAGAACACTCAGCCCCAATGAGCCTGTCAACCACAGAGTACGCTGCGCAGCACGTCTCATTGGCCAGATCCTCGTCCGAGCGCAGCCGCGGCGGCTTGAATCTGCTCCGCAGCCCGGCGGAGCGCGCCTTCGACCGTGTCCCGACCGGACACCACATCATCGAGCGCTTCGGTGAACACCCGATCCACCACGCGGTTGTCTGACTGGCGCCAGGTACGGGCGTACAAGGATTGTTCCGCGAACACGCCGATGTCGGGGTCGTTCTGGAGCTCGGCCACCAAATCCCGGCGCGCCGGCGGGGATCCGCTCCGCTTCAGGTAATCCCGAGCGGCGGCTTCCGCGGTGAGGAACCGCGCGAGCTCCCACGCCGCCTGGGGATTCGGGGACGCCCTGGACACCGCAAACGCCCAATAGCTTGCGTACGTCCGGCGGTCTTTGGGATCCGTCTCTCCCACCTGTGGAAATGGCGCCACCGCGAAGTTCAGCCGGGGATTCTTCGCGCGGACCGTCGGCCGGTGGTAGCTGTAGTTGAGCATCATCGCCGCCTCGCCTTCCGCGAACGCGTCAATGGAGTAATCGGAGGTGAGCTGCCAGGTGTAGACATCCTTCGCCGGGTTTGCGAAATCGGTAAGGAAGCGGAGCGCCTGCTGCGCACGCTCTTCCGCGCCGAAGGCCACCGCGCCCTCGGAGTCATAGAACGTCTCCCCCTTCTGCAGAAGCAGCGCGCTAAGGATGTCGGGAGCGCGGTTCACGTTGCGCCCCGCGCCGGCGGCAATGCCGTGCTGGTCGATCTGGGCCCGTTCCACCGGATTGAACTGCACGGTGCGTCGCACGACATCGTGGACTTCGTTCCACGTCCGCGGCGGACGGGCGATGCCCGAGGCGTTGAAAATATCCCTGTTGTAGTAGAGCGCGAGGGAGTCCACAAAGAGCGGGAGCGCGACGACGCGGCCGTTGATCACGAGGTCGTTTTCCACGGTCTCGACAAACTCCTCCCGCACGGCGTTGAGCGGCACGAGATCGGACGGCGCGGGGAGAAGGGCGCCGGCCCAGCGGGGAACCCACGAAGCGTGGATGAGAAACACGTCCGGCCCCCGTCCTTCCCGCAGCGCGGTGCTGAGAATTTCCTCGTACTGATCAGGAGGACTGATCTTCCGGTACTCCACCTTCGTGCGGCCGCGCTTCTGGGCCTTTTCGAAGGCGCCGAGGAGCGGCTGCAGGGTATCGGCATCGTCGAACACTCCCCAGACGGTGAGTTGCGGGCCCGGGCCAGGCGCCGTGCGCACGCATCCCTGGCCGAGAAGGGACAAACTTCCGAGGAGGAGACCAAGCCGGAGGAGGAGCACTCGACGCATCGCTCGACATTAGACCTCGACGTTCCCCGCGCGTCGCGGCGGCTCCGCGGCGCTGGATGCCTGTGGGCGCACGAACATCAGCCCGTACTGGTACGGACTGGGCGTAAAAGAGGAGAGGAACATCATCCCGGCAGCCTTCGCCGCCGCGAGCACGGTATCCCGCATCACTCGTTGCTCGGGCGGCGGACCAAGCGGGGTGGCAACTTGCTCCCACTCGATGACGACCACGCGGCCGTCCGCAGGCTTCGCGATACGGGCCGCTTCCTGGAGCACGCTTCGCGGTTCGCTCTGGTAGAGCATCGAGACGAGGAGGACGAGGTCGGCCCAGCCATCGGGGAGCCCGGATGCTTGCGGGCGCGTCAGGTCGGCGCGGAAGACATCCACGCGGTCTGCGACGCCGGCGAGTTCTACCCGTCGCCGAGCTTCATCCACGGCCGCCGACCGGACATCAATGCCCACGACCCGACCTTGGGCGCCCACAAAGCGGGCAGCGGGCGCGAGGTAGTATCCCGCCCCGCAGCCACAATCCACGACGCGCCATCCCGCGCGAATCCCGAGCTGTTTGAGGATGTCCTCCGGCTTCAGCAATGTTCGGAGAGCGGTTGGTATTGGCATAAGAACGCTCCAGCACCAGTGTAGCATGCGGGAGGGGAAACCTTGCGGTTTCCTCCCACCGGACTTCCGCGAGTCCCGCGCAGTGGGACCGATGGGACTGTAAAAAAGAACCGAACCCGGATTACCCGGCGCCTGCCAACATCGTGAACGAGGCGATGGAATCTCCTCCCTCAAGCCGCATGACGCGCACGCCCTGCGTGGCCCGCCCAAGAATCCGAATGCTGTTGATGGGGACCCGGATGACCTGCCCTTTGGCCGACGTGACGATGATCGTCGCGTCCTCGCCGACGACGGCGGGAGTCAGCGCCATCCCGACCAAAGGCCCCGTCTTACTCGTGACTTGAGCGGTCTTAATGCCGGATCCCGCGCGCCGCTGCACCTTGTACGCGGAGAGGAGCGTTCGCTTGCCAAACCCGTGCTCCGTGAGGATCAGCACATGGACCTGATTCGCCTGTACGTCGCCCGGGATACGCGCCATGCCGATCGCGTCGTCCCCGCGCTTCAGGCGCACCGCACGGACGCCCGCAGCCGGCCGTCCCATCGGGCGCACATCCCCCTCCTTGAAGCGAACGGACTGGCCGCGGGCAGTCACGAGCATCATCTGATCGGCGCCACCACTCCGCGCCACCCAGTCGAGCGCATCTCCCTGGTGGAGACGGATGGCGATCAAGCCGCTGCGACGGACGTTCGCGAACTCCGCGAGGGGCACGCGCTTCACTGTTCCCCGTCGGGTGACCATGATCAAGAAGCCGGGGGAAACGGCCAGCGCTCCTTTCCCCTTTGCCTTCGGCCGCTGCATGGTGCCCTTCGGGAGCGCAAGCACCGCCGTCACTTTCTCTCCGCTCGTCAGCGACAGGAAGTTCGGGAGCGCCTGTCCCTTCGCCATCCGCGATGCAAGCGGGAGATCGTACGCCTTCGCGGCGAACACGTGCCCGAGGTTGGTGAAGAAGAGGATGTCTGCGTGCGTGCGAGTGACAAACAGGGTGTCCACCGCGTCCGCTTCCTTCGTGGTCATGCCGATGACTCCCTTCCCGCCCCGGCGTTGTACGCGGTACGCCGTGACCGGCAGGCGCTTCACATAGCCGCCGGTGGTCACCATCACGACCGTGTCTTCATCGGGGATGAGATCCTCCATGCGGAATTCACCCACCGGTTGCGGCGTCACGGCGGTCCGCCGCTCCTCGCCGAACCGCTTCCGGAGATTCAGGAGTTCATCCACGACCACGCCGGTGATTTGCTTCGGACTGCCAAGGAGCTCGGTGAGTTCCCGCACGAGGCGGCGCTTCGCACCAAGCTCATCCTGCACCGCCTTCCGCTCGAGACCCGCGAGAGTCTGTAAACGCATCTCGAGAATGGCGGTGGCCTGCGCGTCCGAGAGACCGAACTTCTTCCTGAGATTCGCGTGCGCTTCTTCCTTGGTCTCGCTCTTCTTGATGGTCGCAACCACCGCATCAATGTGGTCAAGGGCCTTCGTGATCCCCTCGAGAATGTGTGCGCGCTCCTTTGCACGCGTGAGGTCGTACTCGCCCCGACGGCGGACGACGACCCGCCGGTGCTCGAGGAACTGCTCGAGGAGTCCTTTCAGGGTGAGTACCCGCGGCTCGATGCCGTTCACGAGCGCGAGGAGGTTCACGTGGAAAGTCCGCTGGAGTGCGGTGTGCGCGAAGAGCTGGTTGAGCACTTTGTTCGGAACCGCGTCGCGCTTCAGCTCAATGACCACGCGCGTTCCTTCTTTGTCAGATTCGTCGCGGAGATCACGGATCCCCTCCAGTCGCTTCGCTCGCACCCCGTCCGCGATTTCCTCGAGGAGAGCGGCTTTGTTCACTTGGAAGGGGATCTCGGTCACGAGGATCCGGAACTCACCGTCCTTCTCATCCACGATTTCGGTCTTCGCCCGCGTGACGATCGGACCTTTGCCGGTGGCGTACGCCGCCGCGATATCGCGTGCCCCGTACACGATGCCGCCGGTGGGAAAATCCGGACCTTGGATGTACTCCAAGAGATCCTCGATGGTCGCGCGGGGGTTCTTCGCGAGGTGCACGAGGGCATCAATGACTTCCCGGAGGTTGTGCGGCGGGATGTTCGTCGCCATGCCCACGGCAATCCCGACCGTCCCGTTCACGAGGAGGTTTGGGAGCACGCCCGGGAGCACCGTCGGCTCCTCCTTGGTTCGATCGTAGTTCTCGGCGAAGGTGACGGTCTCTCTCTCAATGTCGGCGAGCATGAGTTCGCCGAGGCGGGAGAGCCGCGCCTCCGTGTACCGCATGGCCGCTGGCGCGTCTTCCGTGCTCCCCCAGTTCCCCTGACCGTCCACGAGCGGATGACGCAAGGAGAAACTCTGGGTAAGGCGGGCCATCGCCTCGTACACGGGGAGGTCACCGTGCGGGTGGTAGCGGCCGAGCACCTCACCGACGACCGCCGCCGATTTCCGGAACCGGCCACCAGCCCGGAGCCCCATGTCGTGCATCGCGTAGAGGATGCGGCGCTGGACCGGCTTCAAGCCGTCCCGAACGTCCGGGAGCGCCCGCGACACGATGACGGACATCGCGTAGTCGAGGTACGACTCGCGCACCTCGTCGGTGATCACGCGGGGTTGGATGGTCTCCGCCATACCCCGTTAGAAACCCTCCACCCCGTTAGAAGCCAGGCTTCTAACGGGGTTTGCGAAAAAGAATTTCAAACGGTCCCGAAGGTATCGCTTCCCCATGCCTGACTTGAGATATTTCTCCCGAGCGCGTGCATCTTCACGCGCGAGGCCGGCTTCGTAGTAGAGAAGACGCCATGGCACACCAGGCTTTGTTGAGAAGTTCTCTCCGCCGTTATGCCGAGAAATTCTTTTTCGCAAATCCTTTGTGGAACCGGTATACCACAGGCCTGTCTTCAGACTGTGAAGTACGTACACATACCACATACGGGTTTCTAACGGGGCAGGGCGGGCGCTTATGGCGTGGGGGACGGCGGCGCGAAGACTTTGATGAGGCTCGTCGAGATTTGTCCGAAGTCAACGGGAGACGTCGGAGACGGGGACGGAGGCTGCCTTGGAGGAGTCGCGCCCGGTGGCAGTTCCTCGCCGGGCGTCGGCGACAGGAGCAGCGGCGCTTCCGGAAGCTCTCCGGCCGGCACGGGCGACGGTGTGGGCGTCGGTGCGGAACGGCGACTGACGACCACGACGCCAACCCAGATCAGCACAATCAACGCGAAGGAAAACGCGGTCGCGAACACCACGAAGCGCCGTCGGGCAGGAAGGGGTTGGTTCGGAAGATTCTGGAAGTAGCCGAACATCGGGAACACCGCGCCTTACGCCGAGAACAATACCACGGTCGTCTCCTCACCGCTCAAGTCCCGCTTCTTGATGCTGAAGCGCTCGACCGGATCAACCTTCGACGCGCCAATCTCGCGGAGGAACGCGGAGACCGGGAGAAGCTTTTCGGTGATCTTCCATCCCTCTTGCCGGAAGTGCATGGGAACCACCACGCGCGGCTCAATGGCGTTGACGACGCGCATGGCCGCTTCGGGGTCGAGGGTGTCGCCGCCGCCGACGGGAAGAAAGAGAATATCCACCCCGTCGATCTTCTCAAGGACGTCGTTGGACGGCACGGCGCGGAGATCCCCAAGGTGCGCCAGCCGCAGGTCTTCGCTGTCGAAGGTGAAGAGAGTCGGTTCGCGCGTTCCGTTCTTCGGGTGCCCGCGTTCTCCCGCCAGGCGTTTCGGCCCGTCCACGCCCGCCGAACTCCCTTCTTCCTCGCCACGACTCGCGGGGAATCCCTGGACAAAGACGCCCTTCACTTCGAATTCCCCCGGATGGTTAATGACGAAGGGAGTACCGAGAATTCCCTCTGCGTGCCCGTGCGCCGGGCTTGTCGGGTTACTCACGGTGACAATGTCCCCTTTCGCGCGGAGCGGCCGCGGCGCAGCCGTCGGTCCGTACGGATCGAGGACAAGCACCGCGCTCTTTGTCTCGAGCTTGAAGGCGGAGAGGCCAAACCAGGAGAAATACATGCGGGAAGGTTCACGGTGACGAGGACATCCACGGGGCGGGAAAGCAAGAAGATATTTATCCTATCACGCCGCCCCTTGCCCGACAAGGCGCATTCCGGTATATTCCTCGGCACAGATGTCTCCACACCACGCCACGCAAGCCGGTACCCTGAAGCAGAACACGGACTCCCCCTTTGCGCGTCTTCTCGCGTCACATCCCGAAGCGCTGCGCCCGCTGAACACTGGCGACGTCGTGAAGGGAACCGTCTTGGAAATCGCGCCGAGCTCCCTGTACGTGGATCTCGGCGCCCAGGGCGTGGGGATCGTGTTCGGACGAGAGCTGCTGGACGCGGCCGATACCTTCCGGAACGTCCGTCAAGGCGACGACATCGAGGCGGTGGTCCTCGACCCCGAGAACGACCAGGGGTACATCGAACTCTCCCTCCGGAGCGCATCGGAAGAGAAGAGTTGGGCGCGCCTCGAAGCCAAGCGGGAGTCCGGTGAAATCTTTCCCATACAAATCCTCGATGCCAACAAAGGCGGCCTCATCGTTCGCCTCGAGGGCATCACCGGCTTCCTCCCCGTCTCGCAGCTCTCCGCCGAACACTACCCCCGCGTCGAGGGCGGCGACAAACAGCAGATCCTCGACCGCCTGCGCCAGTACCAAGGCCAATTCTTTAACGTGCGCGTCATCACCGCGGACCGGCGCGAAGAGAAGCTCATCGTGTCTGAGAAGGCGGCGATGACCACGGACATGGAAGCGGCGCTGGCGGAACTGAAGGAAGGCACGATCATCGAGGGGACGGTGAGCGGCATCGTGGACTTCGGCGTCTTCGTGAAGTTCCAGCGGCGGGGTGTTGACCTCGAGGGCCTCGCCCACATCTCCGAACTTGTCTGGCAGCGCGTGGACGATCCGAAGGACTACGCGAGTGTCGGGCAGAACGTACGCGCGGTCGTCCTCGGTATAGAGGGGACGCGGATCTCCCTCTCCATCAAGCGCCTCCGGGAAGACCCGTGGCTGACCGTCGAGCAGCGGTACAAGACCGGCAATACCGTCGAAGGCCGCGTGCTGAAACTCACGCCGTACGGAGCGTTCGCGAAACTCGACGAGGACATCCACGGCCTCGCGCACATCAGTGAGCTCTCCGACAAGGAGGGCATGCGGCCCGAAGATGTGGTGAAGGTCGGCGAGACCTACCGGTTCCGGATCATCAGCGTCGATCCGCAAGAGCACCGGCTCGGCCTGTCACTGAAACCGGAGGGAAAACCCGCCGAAAAGAAGCCAGCGCGAACATCCCCGCGCGCCAAGAAAGAGACCGAAGCCAAGAGCAAAACGAAGACCAAGAAATAAAGAAAAAGCGGTGAGGGTCCTCACCGCTTTGGGCTTCTTGGTCCAGGGCGAAGCGTCCGCGGTGGCGTTTTCTAGCTTCACCTCCTACACTACACCCCCTTCGCCGATGCCGGAAACTCCCGAGCCCAAACCGGAACGTGACGACCTCTTGAAGGCATTCCGCGTGCACGTTCTTCGGGAGGCTGTGTTGGCCAAGGGCAGCACCGTGCTCGTCGGTGTTTCCGGACGGTCCGACTCCATGGCGCTTCTTCGACTCCTGGCAGTACTTGCCAGAGATCTAAGACTTCAGTTGATCGTCGGACACGTGCAGCGGGATGACACACCGGACGCCAAAGCCGACGCAACATTCGTGCACCACGTGGCAACCACGCTTGCGCTCCCGTTCGAATCGGCGATGCGCAACACCCGACACGCCTCGAACGACCCCTGGTGGCACCACGCAGTACTCGCCATGGCACAACGAACCGGCGCCACCGTCATTGCCACCGGAGAAACGCAAGACGACGCTGCCGAGCGGCTCCTCGCCATCCTCCTTAGCGAGGAGTCGTCCCTCCGCGGACTCCTGACGAGCCCCGCAGGTCCGCACGTCCGCCCGTTGCTCCCATTTCCCCATGAAGCGTGCGCGAGGTTCCTCCTGCGGCGCGGGTTTCCGTTCCGACTGAACCCGGACGCACTCGCTCTCGGCACCATCACCGCGAACATCCGGCTCCTTGTGCTCCCTCTCTTGAAGCGGCACGTGAGCCCGGACGCAATCCGGAACCTCGCGGCGGCAAACGAATTCCTTGCGGCGGAGGACGCGTTCCTCGGTGAACTCGCGCAAACCGCGCGTGAGGAAGTCCGCTGGACACAGACGGCGGAGCGTATCTCCGTTGACCGCGCCCGGTGGGGGAGACTTCCTTCTCCCCTCCGTCACTCCCTCCTGGCCGAGGCCGCGCGCTCACTCGCACCTGCGGATCGCGTCTCCCGCAGCGACCTCCTGCGCCTCGAAGCTCAATGTCGCTCGCTCGCGGACGGTGAGAGGCTCGACGCCGGGAGGTTGAACATCACCCGCGTTGGGGGTATCCTCACGCTGCACATGGGTTCCCCACCCCCTCACCCAGCATAATCGTTCATGGCTCGCTTCCGCCTTCCTCGCCCGGAGGAGACGCCAAACTTTTCACGGCGTCTCGGAACGGTCTTCATCGTGCTCGCGATCCTCGCCGGGGTCATCGCGATGTACGGTGCGCCCGTCGAAGAGATCCCGGTTATTCCCCTCACGGAAGTCGCGCAGAAAATCACCGCGGGAGAGATCTCCAAAGTCTCTGTCCAAGAAGATGCGCTCATCCTCGAGCGGACCAAAGGCGGGAAACTCCGGGCCATCCGCGAGGTGGACTCCTCGATTACGGAATCCTTGCGAAACCTCGGCGTCTCGGAAGACGCCCTCCGCAACGTGACCATCGAGGTGAAACGTCCCTCGGGCGTGGGATTCTGGCTCATGACTCTCCTTCCCTCACTCCTCCCCTTCGTCCTCTTTGCGCTCTTCATGATGTTCATGATCCGCTCGGCGACGGCGGCGAGTAACCGGGCGATCGGCTTCGGCCAAGTGCGCGCGAAGCCGGTAGGAGAGCTGCCACCGAAAAAGAAAGTCACGTTCCGAGACGTCGCGGGATCGCACGAGGCCAAAGAGGAGCTCATGGAAGTGGTGGAGTTCCTGAAGCATCCCCAGAAGTTCACGGCGCTCGGTGCACGGATCCCGAAAGGCGTTCTCCTCGTCGGACCACCAGGGACGGGGAAAACACTCCTCGCCAAGGCCGTCGCGGGTGAGGCGAGCGTGCCTTTCTTCCACATGAGCGGCTCGGAGTTCGTGGAGATGTTTGTTGGGGTCGGTGCGAGCCGCGTCCGCAGTCTCTTTGCCAAAGCGAAGCGGTACGCGCCGGCGATTGTTTTCGTGGACGAGCTCGATGCGGTGGGTCGGATGCGCGGCGCGGGTCTCGGGGGGGGACACGATGAGCGCGAGCAGACGCTGAACCAGATTCTCGTCGAGATGGACGGGTTCGATACGGAAGATCGGCTCATTGTCATCGCCGCGACGAACCGGCCGGACGTCCTCGATCCGGCGCTCCTCCGCCCCGGGCGCTTCGACCGGCACGTGACCCTCGACATGCCGGACATCAACGAACGGGAGGAAATTCTCAAAGTACACGTGGGGCAGAAACCCCTCGCGAAGACGGTGAACCTCCGCACCGTCGCGGAGCGGACGCCGGGATTTTCCGGAGCCGACTTAAGCAACCTGATAAATGAAGCGGCGATTTTTGCCGCGCGAAGAAACAAGAAAACCGTCGGCATGCCGGAATTGTTCGACGCGATCGAGAAGGTCATTTTAGGCCCGGAGCGGAAGAGCCACGTCTTCAGCCAGAAAGAGAAAGAGATCGCGGCGACGCACGAAGCGGGGCACGCCACCGTGGCCTACGTCCTGCCGCACGTGGATCCGGTGCGGAAGATCAGCATCGTCTCGCGGGGCCGGGCGGGCGGATTCACCCTCAAGCTCCCCGACGAGGACAAGCACCTCCATTCCCGGAGCGAATTCCTCGGCGAACTCGCCACGCTCATCGGCGGCTACGCCGCGGAGTCTCTCCGCTACGGGGAAATCACCACCGGTGCGGCGAATGACTTAAAGCGCGCCACGCAGCTCGCGCGCAAAATCGTCACGGAGTACGGCATGAGCCGGTTCGGCCCGATCACCTTCGGGGAGCGTGAAGAAATGGTCTTCTTGGGCCGGGATCTCCTGGAGCACCGGAACTACTCGGAAGCCACGGCCTCGAAGATTGATGATGAAGTCCAGCGTCTCCTGCAGGACGCCCGCGCGAAGGCGGAAGAGGTGTTGAAGACCCACCGCGCAAAGTGGGAAGAAGTCGCGCAGGTCCTGGTGGAGAAAGAAACCATCGAACAAGAGGAATTTCAGGCGCTGATGGAAGGCGTGCCCCGCGGAGAACCCTTGGCGGCGCACGGCCCGGAGGCGCCGGTGCCGAGCGCGGAGGCTCCGACCGCGCCCGAAGTCAACCAAGTTCCGTCCGGACCACAGCCGGAACCGAAACCGGCCCCGGCCTAAGCGAAGCACGACGCATCGCACGGGAGTCCAAACGTTCCCGGAATCCGCGTGCCCAAGAGACAGGGCGCGCCTGTGGACGGGGGAATCAAGAGTGGGGTATATAGTTTTGGAGCTCGTCTAGATTCTGATCCTCTGGGAGCGCGGAGGGATGGCCTCCCGTCTCCTCCCATACAGCCATCTCTCCACCCGGACCCTCCGCCAGATCATCCGGCTCTTTGACTTGGAAGTCCCAGCGGTGCAAGCAGCCCGCGAAGGGTGAACCGCCACACGGTGGAACGTCTGTACCACCACATTCGTCTCGCCCTCGTACGCGAATGCGAACGGGAAACTCTTCTCGACGGAGAAGTGGAGGCAGATGAGAGTTATTTTGGCGGGAAGAGGAAGGGTCTGCGCGGCCGTGGCGCCGCCGGGAAAGTGGCGGTCTTCGGCCTTCTGAAGCGGAACGGGCGGGTGTATACGCGTCCCTTGCCCGACGTGGGCCGCTCCACGCTCTGGAAGGTCATCCGGCAGAAAGTGCCGCGCGGGAGCACGATCTATACGGGTGCCTTCGCAAGCTATGACGGGCTCATCACCGACGGGTACGCGCACATCCGCATCGACCACGGGAAGACCTTTGCGGCGAGCAAACGCCGCCGCATCAACGGGATCGAGAACTTCTGGGGCTTCGCGAAGACGAAACTCCGCCGGTATTATGGCGTCCGCCGGAGCCACTTCTTCCTCTATTGGAAGGAGATGGAATTCCGGTTCAATCACCGGAAGGAGAATCTTGGCTTGCTGATCGAGAAAATGCTCCGCCGACGGGCGAGGAAACTCGACTAGCTCCATTTTGGGGGGTCTTGACACGGCGTACCAGTTCTTCCGCGCCACCCCGCCATCGGATCGCAGTCGTGCGGAGCGTCCGGCCGCCGCGAACCCCTCGGCGGGCCCAAGTCGCCCCAGCTTGACGCGGCTTGCGCCATCCTGTACGCTTGTGTACAGGATATTCAAGACACACACCAGGACTTCCCAATCAGCGTTCACCACGATGCCTTCTCGCTCCAGGACCCCAGAGAAGAGGGGCGCTTCTCTCCTTAGCCATTGTTGTGTGCGGTGCATAACGCCGTGAAGGGTCGGGCGCGGTTCCCCTTTCGGTCTCTGCTGACCAGAAGTTGGCATCCGCCGCGCGGCGTGGCGGTCGTCCTCGCGCTCGGGATCGGGGTCCTTCTCCTTGCCGGCGCTTCGGTGCGAGGGCAGGCCACCACCCTCCATGTGTCGCCGACCGGATCGGATGCCAATGCGTGCACGGCGGCTGCCCCCTGCCGCCAAATTCGCCGAGCCCTCGCGCTGGCGCAGCCCGGCACGACGATTTCCGTCGCGGACGGCAGCTATCTTGGGTTCGACGTGAGCAATCAGAACGGCACGCCGACCGCGCCCATAGTCATCAGAGCGGCAGGCCAGAACGCCGTCGTGACGCCGACCACCGATCGCGCAGACAATCGGGACACGATCTCCATTACCTCCTCCTCGTATCTGGTGATCGATGGCCTGCGCTCTTCCAATGCCAACCGGGCGGGGATCCGGGTCAGCTTGAGTTCGAACATCACCGTGCGGAACGGCGTTTTCGGCAACAATGGCATGTGGGGCATCTTCACCGACTTTACGGCTCCTGGGCTGGTGCTGGAGAACAACAAGACCTTTGGGTCGGTCGGACAGCACGGAATTTATGTTTCCAACAGCCAGGTGGTCAATGACAACCCCGTCATCCGCGGCAACGAGAGCTTCGGGAATACCCAGAACGGCATCCAGGTCAATGGGGACTGTTTTTCAGGGGGAGATGGAACCATCTCTGGGGCGCTGATTGAAGGGAACATCGTCCACGATAATAATTTGAAAGGGTTCAGTCTGATCTCCATGTCTGATTCCGTGGTGCGGAACAACCTCATCTACAACAACGGGATTGTGGGTGGTGCCGGAGGAGTCCATTTGGCGGACGAACCGGGGTGTGGAAAGCCCAGCAACAATAATGTCGTGGTGAATAACACCGTCGTCGAGCCTCGGATCGCGGGGGTGCGGATGAGCCTTGGCGCCCAGGGCAACGTCCTCTTCAACAATCTGATTGTCAGCGCCCAAGGGATTGCCGACGAAACGGGGCTGAACACGGTCGATGCTACCTCCAACGTGCTGCGGACCTCGACCACAGGGCTGTTCGTCAACCCGGCGGCCGGCGACTACCATTTGCTGCCGAGTAGTCCACCGCAAGGTCCGGCCTACGACGTCGGCGCGGATGAGTTGGGCACTACGATAACGGATACGACGCCGCCGGTGATTTCCACTGTGGCGGCGGGAAGTATGACCAACACCACGGCGACCATCACCTGGACCACCAACGAGCCGAGCGACTCGCAAGTAGAATACGGTACAACGATCACGTATGGCAGCTCGACCACCCTGAATCCGGCTCTTGTGACCAGCCACAGCCAGGTTGTCAGCGGCCTGACGGCCAACACCTTCTATCACTATCGCGTGAAGTCGCGGGACGCAGCGGGCAATCTAGGGGTATCGGCTGACTTCACCTTTACCACGACCAATGTCACGCTAAGCCTGGCGCCGCGGGTGATGCTGACGCCGGCCCGCTTGGCCCAGTTGCGAACCTACATGCAGCGCAATACCACGCGCTGGCAAGCACTGCGTGCCCAAGCGGACGCGGCCACGGGGACCTCGGGCACCGACATGCTGCCGGTCCTGGGCTTGGCCTATCAGGTGACCGGCAATGTCACGTATGCCCAGCGCGCCGCCAGTATCCTGCGCACCAATGCCGTTGCCTCTAACACCATCTTCAATTTGGAACATAATGGCTACTATTATCGCACCGAGCTGTGGTACATGGCGGTCGGCTTTGACTGGGTGAAGGACCAGTTAACCCCTGCGGAACGGGCGCAGGTGGCAGGCTGGCTGATGGACCGGGCCGACGCCGTCTGGCCGGAGACGACGCCCAGCCGGGCCACGGGTTGGGCGGTGAGCGATCCGGCGAACAACTATTTTTGGGGCTTCATGATGTCGTGGCCGGCGGCTCTGGCCGCTGACGGTTTTGATACGGGCAGCCATCCCATCTCCGGCACCAACCGGCCGCAATATCACCGCAATTTGGCTCTATCGAAATGGCGCACCCTGGTCCGACCGTTTACCGATGGCTGGGGCAAGGGCGGCGTCTGGGCCGAAGGCACCAACTACGACTCCACCTACAACATGGCCTTGATCCTCGACGCCCACAAGACGGCGACCGGCCAAGATCTCATCAACGAGCCGGGCTTCAATTTTCTCAAAGACAGTCTCAAATGGCGCATGTATTCGACGGCGCCGAATAACGGCGTCGCCTACAACTACGGCGATCAGTCCCGTTATCCGGGGGCGCCCTTGTGGAGCCTGGACCGGCTGCGGGCCCTGCCGGTCTTCGCCGATATCACCGACCAGACCTTACGTCAGCAGACCAAATATTGGTTGGAGCAAGTAGCGCCGGCGACCTTGGATCAGTACCACAAAGCCTGGGAGTTTCTCTATTACGATGAAGATTTGCCGGTCACTCCTTTGTCAAGCCTGCCACTGTCGTATTATGCCGAGGGGCCCGGGCTGCTCGTAAAG
>VMFP01000023.1 GCA_007376145.1 Parcubacteria group bacterium Gr01-1014_38 | reverse complement strand
GAAGCCGCGGATGCCGTACCCGAGGCGGAAGACCTGCATCAAAACTTCACCCTCCCGTGCTTCTCGAGGGAGTCCAGGATGTATCTGGCCTTATGCAGAGGAGATTTGAGTGCTGCCCCGCACTGTGGTATGTGCGTGGATACGCGAGTAAGTCTTCCCATAGGAAGTTCACGCACCGCCTCACACCGCACGAAGGTGGGATTGTATCCCAACCATCGTGACGCTGGGCAAGCCTTGGAGTTCCTCCACCTGCACGTCTACTGGCACCCCACTTCGCCCTCTGGGCTATGCGGGGCAGGCCGCGTCAATCCCCACGATGGCGGCGGAGCGGACGGTGGCGGGCATGACCGTATTCTACCGCACACAATGGAAAGCCCCGCTGCACCCAAGTGGTGAAGCGGGGTCGCGGACAAGGTGACTACGTCGCTGCCGGATAGAACCTCTTGTACTCTTCCCGAGCGTTTGTAATAAGTTCCTGTACCAACTGTGCGTCAACACCGGGAACTGCTTGTTCGAGGGGAACGCCAAGGTCAAGAAGACGATCCACCACACGCTTGAGGCGCCAAGGAATTACGACGCCACCACCATAGTCTCCTTCCTGCCAGAAGTCATCGTAGAAAGACCGAGCGAGCCACTGCAGTTGGTCTGCGTTCGCGGTGGTGAGGACCGCATCCAGCGATTGCTCGAGTGTCACCCACCAGTTGGTCGCTTGAATCACTTCCAGCATTGCTGCAACCGCTTCCAGGTCGCTCGCCGCTCGTATCCCGAGGACCGTAATTGCTTCGAGAGCCCGGGAAAGGTCTGGTGAACAAACTTCGTACTTCGAGGGACCCTTGGCAATCTCTGCGAGCTCGACGCACGAGCGTAACTCCAGGGACTTGGACGTTGACTCGGAGACCATAGAATCTCCCTCCTTTCTGTTGACAAAGAGCACGCGGGACTACGCACAGTGTACGCATGGTGGTCCTCGTGATCAAGAGGGGTCACCGTGAGCCATTCCCGTGCAAGGAATGTCGGTGACGCGTGAAGAGCGAGGATACGGGAAACAGTGCAGCAGACCAAAAATAAAACCCAGCAGGTCCAAACCTGCTGGGAACGCTCATACAGAATGACCGTGGAAGCGCCGGTCCTTTCCTGACGAGGAACGCTTTAAGAAACGACGGGAGACACGGTAGGAAACTCGACCGTAAACCCGCGGTCACCCAGCACCGCTGCATCCAGGTCACCAAATGCTGCTTGGTCAAGAACGAGAGTGACGTGAGCATGGTCCTGCACCCAGGCGGCAGGGTTCTGTGGTCCGGGAGTGCCAAGGAGCATCCGCTCGACGGCCTCCTGCTTGCCCGCTCCCCAGGCCAGGAGGAGAAGTTCGCCTGCAGAGAGAATCGTCGCAATGCCCTGCGTGATCGCAAAGCGTACAGGCTCCAGGAGCGCGTCGCCCTTCAGGACGAAGTCGTCGGCGTTCGCCCGTACGGTACTCGCCGCGAGCCGGACAAGCATAACGCCTGTGTCCTCCGCGGCTGCACCGCACTCCACGAACCCGATATGGCCGCCAACTTCCGGATCACGGTCGATGGCGCCGCCGACGCCGATACCGAGGACCTGGAGCCGCCGGTTATGCGACCGGACGAGCGTATCGTACAGACGCATCGAGTCACGAATCTCACAGAGCACGGGGTGAGTCGCGCACTCAAGGATCCGGACCTCGGGAGGGAACCCATCTTCGCCATCCTCCGTCCGCGGCTCCCACTCTGCCTCCTTCGACGAACTGTCCCTCGTGGCGTCGAGGATCATGTCGAGCGCATCGCTCGTGACGATGCGGTGCTCGCGCCCCAAGGTCTGCTCCACGAAGCACCCGCGGGGGACATGCACGCGCTTCGCCTCGAACCCGCCGCGTCCGACCCGGAGGTTCCGCCAGGCCCAGTGGTGGTAGCTCGGGAAGGCGCCGACGTACTCGTCGAGGAAAAAGATCTCCTGCGATGTCACCGCCTCTCGGTCGGCACTCCGGTCTCCTGCTAGTGCCGACCAGATGTACGCCCAGAGGGGAACGGGGCTGTTCCCCGTCGCTCCGCCGAGGCCGTCTCCCGGGTGCGCAACGCACCAATCGATGACGTACGTGCCGACAATGGGAATCGTGAAGTCTTTCGTGTCGCCGTACAAGATGCGCACGGACATGCTCTCCCTCCTTTCAGGGAATGTGACAAAGATCAACAGCACGCGGAGTGTATGGGCGTCCCGGCCGGGCTGTCAAGGGAACCAATCAGTAGCAGTGTATGGTCGTGCTCCGAGCCGACGGATTCGCAAGGGAAACGTCCGCACCGCCTCAACCCGCACGGAGGTGGGATTGTATCCCAACCATCGGCACGCTCGGCAATCCCTGAAGTTCCTCCACCTGCACCTCCACCGGCACCGCGTCAATCCCCACAATGGCAGCCGAGCGGACCGTGGCGGGCATGGGATCAGAAGGACAGCACCCCTTCGAGTGACTGTTTCAGGACCGGAAGATCCTCCACGGCCGTCTTCCACACCACATCGAGATCGACGCCGAAGTATTCGTGGATGAGCTTGTTCCGCATACCGATCATCTTGTCGACGGGAACATCGGGGTGCACGGCTTGGAACTCCGGGCTGAGATGCGTTGCGGCCTCACCGATAATTTCCAACTCTCGGACCACTGCCGCTCTCGTTCGGCGGTCACGCTCTAACACCTCGCGTCTACCGCCCACGAGATATTCCTCAATGGCCGAGATCGATTCGAGAATATGCCGGACGTAGACCTCGTCACCGCTCATAGAGCAGTTCCGCCTCTCGCAGCACGTCCGCACGGAAGAACGTACTCAACGATCCTGGCGTCACGAGGTCCACACGTTGACCGAGTGATTTCCCTAAATCCTGCTCCATCCCTACAAGATCGAAATACCCGACGGGCGCTGAGAACTCGACCAGGAGGTCGATGTCGCTCTCTCCACTCGCGGTCTGGTGTAGTTGGGATCCAAAAAGCGACACGCGCTTCACGCGGTCGTGAATAGGCAGTCGCGGAAGCGTCTCGTTGATCCTGCGGCGAATCTCGTCCTTGGTCATAGCCCGCAGTGTAACGCGGCCCTCCGCATACGAAAAGTACCGGCAGCCCCGGGAGCGCCTCCACTTCGACGGCGACGGGAACGGCGTCAACCCCCACGATGGCGGCGGAGCGGACGGTGGCGGGCATACTGTGAGTATATCAGCGCGCAAGCGTATAAGCGTGGGTGAAAAAGCCCTTTTACGAACTTCCCTCGCCGCCTTCGTGTTACAGCCGCTCGAGAATTTCGAGGTACTGCTGCGGGGACATGCCGAGAGTCCGCAGGTTGCTCCGAATAACAAAGATGGGGACTTGCGTGTCCGTCGGTACAACGACTGGTCGCTTCAGACCAGGGCTCCAGTAAATGCGGTGATCCCCTTTCTGGCGCTTGAATTCGCAGCCGACGTAGAACAGAAATTTCTCGAACGTTTTCCAATGCACCGGCGCCAGCTTCGCCATTGTTAAACTGGCAGGGGAACGCGGAAATCCTCAAGCTCGTGAGAGATCGGCAGAGGAGGTTTCCAAGAACGCTTCACTCGTTCCCACCCTAAGCCCGTCAGTACTTCGTCCGCTGTCCCAAGATCATCCAGTTCCTCAAACAGAATTTCCACGGCTTCGGCAAAACGCCGCCGCGTTTCCGGCAAGGTCTTCCCGGACGTGGAGAGGTCCAGCGCAGGAGAATATGCAACAAACCGCTTTCCCTCGCGAAAAATAGAGACGGGCACGCGGATGCTGAACTGCTTCATAGCACTAGCCTACCGATGCTCTCTTTGTATGTCGAGCGGGCACCGCGTCAATCCCGACAATCGCAGCGGACTTCACCGTGGCGGGCATGCAGTCATTCTAGCCGGTGGCGTGACGCGGCGGCGAGACGTGTCCGCAGCCGCCAGCCCGCGCAATGCCGTAAGAGACCGAGGTACGATGTCACGTTCTGCGCGTTGAAGCGCCGGAACATCCGCCGCTTCGTCCGTGTTCGCAGCACGGTGTGGCGCGGGAGGACCACGTACCCGAGGAAGTCGATGCCTTGAGAGAGCTTTCGCAGGACAATCTTCCGGGGATGGACGGTGAGCCGGCGGTGTTCCCAGAGCCACTGCGTCAATAACGGGAGGAGCGCCAGCAAGACGGCGGGGTCGCGATCAAGCACGACGATGTCGTCGGTGTACCGAAGGTAACACCGGAGACGCAGGCACTCTTTGCTATAGTGATCGAAGGCATCAAGATATGTATTGGCAAACAGCTGCGACGTCACGCTCCCGAGGGGAAGGCCACGCGGTCGTTCGGATTCCTGAGAGGCGACCCCCCCCCCCAACGCTCTGGCGACTGAGTAACTCCCGACGATCTCCGCGACCAGGCGAAAGGTCTTCGGGCATGGGATCCGCGCTGCCAGAAGGCCGAGAAGAATGCGGTGATCCACAGAATCGAAGAACTTCGCGATGTCGAACTTTAGTGCCCAGCATGGGCACGTGCCGTTCCGGCTCACCCGCCGGCGGAACGCTTCCAGCCTTCGCACGGCGGCGTGCGGCCCCTTGCCCCGCTGGCAGGAGGCGCTGTCGAGGATATACGACCGTTCGAGGGCCGGCGCGAGGACCCGGACGACGGCCTGATGGACCAGGCGATCGCGCACGGCGGCTTTGTGGATCGTCCGGGGCTTGGGATCCCGGATGCGGAATCTCTGGTACGGCCCATGCCGGTACCGGTCACTCACAAGGTCATCGCGAAGACGGAAGATGTTCTCTTCCAAATATCGCTCAAACATCTGCACGTCAGCCCTGCGCCGCTTTCCCCGTCGGAACTCACGCCATGCGGCAAAGAGGTTCTCTGCTGACGTGATCCGCTCAAAGATGTCGCTCATCACCGATGCTCCCGTCTTTCAGGCAGTGTACGACCTCCTGAAGGATGTGCACGTGGCGCGGCGGACGTTCGCAAAGTCCGAAAAGTACTCTCTCGGACAGAGCTTGGAACAAGCGCTTCTCGAACTGCTCCTGCACATCATTGATGCCGGTCGGCAGCGGCGAGAGTGGAAGGTTGCGGCGATTGATGCGGCGCTCCGCGAGCTGGAGCGAGCGAAGGTTCTCATTCGCCTCGCATGGGACCTCCAGCAGATCCATGAGCGCCGGATGAGCGCATGGCAAGCGTCTGCCGACCGGATCGGCCGCATGCTGGGAGGATGGAGAAAAGCGGCGTAGCCCAACCTCCCCGGATGGTCCGGAAAGGTTGGGGGAGCCGGAGACATTCTCAGCGCGACGCAGAGCCATACTTCGGATTGGCATTGTCGTCCCAGTTCCAGTTGAGCTTCGGCCTGTCGTTCCACATCTTCAGGTACGCGCAGTTGTCGGGGTTGTCGCGATGGACGGAACCAATGGTTGCCACACTCCATCCGTGATCACTGCCGCTTCCGCCCTGCGGTCGCGGCTGTATTCCATTCCGGGGGATCTTCCCCGCGAGAGCATGGCACGGAGTGTCTCGGCGGAACCGCACGCCTCCATATTGGCGGACGTGCCAAGCAGAGTTCAGGCAGTGACTCTTCCGAGGATTTCGGGGCTGACACGCCGTGGCGCACCAGACATGACCCTACTCTCAACACGAAAGATACATGAAAAAGCGCCTCACGTCCGAGCGAACGTGAGGCGAGAAGGATCAAACGATTGAGGAGAGACAAGGGGATTGAGGGACAATACACTTACTCCCAGCGCGACGCAGAGCCAAACCTCGGATAGGCACTGCCGCCCCAGCGCCAGTTGAGCCTCGGCCCGTCGTCCCACATCCTCAGGAACGCGCAGCGGCCGGGGTCGCCGCGAAGGACGGAACCAGGAAGATCCATGACGTGCCAGGCGCCTCCTTCACCACCGATGACCGTCGGGTCCTGCGCGAAGAGGAAGAGGCCGCCGAGGGCCTCGAGGCTGACTTCGGGAGGCTGGAATCCCTT
>VMFP01000009.1 GCA_007376145.1 Parcubacteria group bacterium Gr01-1014_38 | reverse complement strand
GGCGGCGTCGGCGCCCCCGACACCGACGATCCTTTCCTCGTCCAGTCCAAGATCCTCTGGGACAAAGGCTGGGGACGGGAGCTCGGGGTCAAAACTCTCGACGCGTACCGAAAGAGCCTCGAGAAGGAGGGTCTCCCCGTGAAGCCCGAGCGTCCCCCAGGGCTGCCAGACCACCTCGACCGTCTCGTTCTCTGGGACCGCCGCCCGCTCCTCATGAAGGAAGGGAAGGGATTCCAGCCTCCCGAAGTCAGCCTCGAGGCCCTCGGCGGCCTCTTCCTCTTCGCGCAGGACCCGACGGTCATCGGTGGTGAAGGAGGCGCCTGGTACGTCATGGATCTTCCTGGTTCCGTCCTTCGCGGCTACCCCGGCCTCTGCGCGTACCTGGAGGTGTGGGGGACGGCCGGGCCGGGGCTCGGCTGGGACTGGGACGACGATGCCTTTCCGGAGTGTGGCTCTGCGTCGCGCTGGGAGTGAGATGCTTAAGTTCTCAACACCTCATTTCTTCTCAACCGCTTGTCCTTTCGCCTCGCGTTGCCTTCGTGCACGCGAGGCGTTTTTCTTGTACCCTGAACACCGAGGGTAGCACCGAGGGTAGGGTCATGTCTGGTGCGCCACGGCGTGTCAGCCCCGAAATCCTCGAATAACCGAGGTTTAACCTCGGTATTTTTCAATACTTGTGTTACGGTGAGGTGGATGCATCGTACGGAATTTGCTGATGCTGAGTACTACCACGTGTACAACCGTGGGGTGGAGAAGCGAGACATCTTCCTTGGAGCAAGAGATTACGAGCGATTTCTCTTTACGCTCTTCGCCTGCAATGATCGCCACTCGCACTTAAACGCCCGTCACCAGTATCGAGATTTAAACTCGGTATACGAGGTTGAACGGTTGGCACGGAAACAAGGGAGACGCGAGTTGCTTGTGGGAGTCGTCTGTTTTTGCCTCATGCCGAATCACGTTCACTTGTTACTCCAGCAGCATGGAAAGAATGGTATCCCGCTATTCATGCAGAAGGTGGGGACGGCATACACGATGTACTTCAATAAGAAGTACGATCGCTCTGGGGCCCTGTTTCAAGGCACCTATCGAGCCATTCATGTGCCATCCGACCGCTACTTTCTTCCTCTGACACGTTACATTCACCTGAACCCTCTGGATTTGCGTGTTCCCTATTGGCGCGAGCGAGGAGTCCCCCGCGCGCCGTGGGTCCAGAGGTTCCTCGCCGATTACCGTTGGTCAAGCTACGCGGACTATGCGGGAGGAAACCGGTACCGATTTCTTCTACAACAGGATCTTCTTCGGAGTATCTTCAAGACCTCGCCGGACTACGCTCATTATGTGAGAGTGGGGGGGAGGGGAACACTTCGCGCTATCTCCGATCATGCTCAGTGGGACCGCGAGGAGAAAAAACCGAGGTTAAACCTCGGTAAACTGAGGTAGTTTCGCCACCGCAATCATTCATCAGAACGGATCATCACCGTCTCTCCTCCGGAGTAGCTTCTCGTCCTCTCTTCGGGCTACGATGCCGCATATGAAGAAGAGTTCCAGGCTTCTCGTGCTCGACGCGAACGCGCTTATCCATCGCGCGTTTCATGCCTTGCCGCCGCTCACGAGCCCCACCGGCGATCCGGTCGGCGCGCTCTACGGCCTTTGCCTGACGCTCTTGAATGTCTTAAAGACCTTTCACCCCACTCACGTCGTTGCCGCGTTTGATCGCCCCGAAAAAACCTTTCGTCATGAGCAGTTCGCGGCGTACAAGGCCCAGCGCACGAAAGCGCCGGAAGAGCTTCGCGCGCAGATTATTCGCGCCCGGGAGATTCTCGAAGCCTTCGCCATTCCCGTGCTCGACGCGAAACGGTACGAGGCGGACGACGTTATTGGGACGGTGACGCACCATGCCGCGCGCGAGGGGGTTGAGAGCGTCATCGTGACCGGCGATCAGGATACTCTGCAGCTCGTAACCCCGAACACGCGCGTGCACCTCTTGAGGCGCGGAGTCAAAGACACGGTGACCGTCGGCCCGGCGGAAGTCCGGGAACGGTTCGGTCTTACCCCAGAACAACTCGTGGATTACAAAGCCCTCCGCGGAGATCCGTCGGATAACATTCCCGGGGTTCGGGGCGTTGGAGAAAAAACGGCAACCGCGCTGCTTCAACAGTACGGCTCTCTCGAAGAGATCTATCGTCATCTCAAGAAGATTGATCCGGCAACCCGAAAAAAACTCGAGGCCGGAAAAATAGACGCATTCCTGAGTCGGAAACTGGTGACGATTACTCGCGATGTTCCTCTCGAAGGTGACTTCGACGCGTTTGCGCGGAAGCCGTATGATCGTGCGCGGGCGATCACGCTCTTCCAAAAACTCGGGTTTGCCTCCCTGCTTCCAAAGCTTCCCGAACCGAGCGTTGGGGTATCGGCTCACGACCATGTTCAAACGCAGCGCCTCGACCTTCGGGCTTCAAGTCCCGCGGCCCCAGCGCCGAAACCAAGAACGAAGGGATATCACCTCGTCGCTTCGGCGGCCGAGACCAAGGAGCTCGCCAAGAAACTCGCGCAGTCCGATGGATTCGTGGTGGACACCGAAACCGAACGTCTCGGCGCGCGCACCCAGCCGCTCCACGGCGTCTCCGTGGCGATGACCGAAGGCGAAGCCTGGTACGTGCCCGCCGCGCATGTCCCGCTCCTCCGTCCAGTGCTCGAACATCCTCGGATTCCGAAATACGGACACAATCTGAAATATGACGTGGAAGTCTTGCAGCGCGCGGGCATCGCGCTTCGGCCGCTGGCGTTCGACACCATGCTCGCGAGTTACGTCTTGGCGCCGGGGACGCGCGCGCACGATCTCGATACGCTCGCGTTCACCATTCTTGGTCACGAGAAGATTCGGTTGGAGTCGCTCATTGGAAAAGGGAAGGACCAGAAGGCGCTCTCCGAGGTTCCTCTCGAGGAGGTGGCGGAATACTCCTGCGAAGATGCGGACATGACGTTGCGTCTCGTGCGGCACTTCGAGCGGGAGTTCAAGAAGGAACCGAGGCTCCGCCACGTCCTTCACGAGATTGAGGTCCCGCTCATCCCCGCGCTCGCGCACGTGGAGCTTGCGGGGGTGAAACTCGATGTCTCCTTTCTCCAGCAGCTCCGGCGGCGGGTGGACCGGCAGCGAGCCACCCTCGAGCGGCGTATTCATCAGCTCGCCGGACGCACCTTCAACATTGCGTCTCCGTCGCAGCTTCGGGACGTGTTGTTTACGAACCTCAAGCTCTCGGTGGTCGGTATTGGGCGGACGCAGACCGGGCTTTCCACCGCTGCGGAGGAATTGGGAAAACTCAAGGACGCACACCCCGTCATTCCCCTCATTCTCGAGCACCGCGAGGTGTCCAAATTGATGAGCACGTACCTCGATGCGCTTCCGGGACTGGTGGATCGCGAGACCGGCCGGGTGTACACGACCTACAACCAGACCGGAACCGTCACTGGAAGGCTTTCGAGCGTGGACCCGAATCTCCAAAACATTCCTATCCGCACCCAACTCGGGGCGGAAATCCGCAAGGCCTTCGTCGCCGAGCGCGGGCACGTGCTCCTCTCCGCCGACTACTCTCAGCTCCAGCTCCGCCTCGCGGCGCACATCGCCGGAGACCGCGCCATGCAAGCGGCTTTCCGCGCCGGGAAGGACATTCATGCCGAAACTGCCGCGTTCGCGTTCGATGTCCCGCTCGAGAAGGTCACGCCAGCGCAGCGTCGCGTGGCGAAAACCCTCAACTTCGGCGTGCTCTACGGTATGGGTCCGCAAGCATTCGCTCGTGCCGCGGGCATCAGCCTGGCGGAAGCCCAGCGCTTCATTGACGAGTACATGCGGACCTACCGCGGCATTGCGCAGTACATGGAGGAGGCGAAAGCCGCGGCGGCGACCCAGGGGTACGTGGAGACCCTCGCCGGTCGTCGTCGGTACCTCCCCGAGATGAGCTCCCGGAATCCCCAAATCCGCGGCGAGGCCGAGCGGATGGCCATCAACCACCCGATCCAAGGGAGCGAGGCCGACGTCATGAAGAAGGCGATGATCCGGATCTACGCGGAGCTGGAGCATGGCCGCGGTCCGTTCCGAGATGTCCGGCTGATTCTCCAAGTGCATGACGAACTCGTCTTCGAGGTCCCAAGCACAGCCGCACCAGCGATCGGACGCGCCGTGCGGGCGATCATGGAAAGCGTCGAGACCCTCTCTGTGCCCCTCGTGGCAGAGGTGTATACCGGGCGGAACTGGGGAGCGATGCGGGAACTCCGCGTCTGACCGGTTCTCCGCGGGCGTTGCTCTCGCACCGCGTCTATGGCACGGTAATCGTGACGTCGTTCTTTCCCTTAAGCACTTCACCTAGCAGGTGCCCCTCGGAGAGCGCCGCTGGCCTCATCCCGGGCACCCCCGCCTGCGACGAGGAGAAGAGACCATGCTGGTGCTCACGAGAAAATGGAACCAGAGTGTCGTGATTGGTGAGGATCCGCATCCCATTCTGGTCACGGTTCTCCGGATCAGGAAGCAGAGCGTCCGTCTCGGCTTACGGGCCGACCGCAGCATCCCGGTGAACCGGTCCGAGGTGTACGAGCGGCTGCACGGCAGCCTGCCTGCGCCTGGCCCGCGGTCGCCGACGTGTCCGCCGCTGGAAGACGTGATCCGCTACGCGCAGAGCAGTGTCGGCTTCGCGGAGGCGGGCGCGGACAGCCCGGATCTCCGACTGCATCTCAAAGACTGCCCCGGTTGCCGGCAGGAATTCCGACGGAAAATTCCGGTTGGGTAACCTGCGCTTTGGTCCGCTCGCGCTCCTCCATTCCGTGCTGGAGGAGCGCTCTCTTGACTTTCATCACTGTTCCTGCTACGGTCGCCGCAACACGCGTGTGCGTGTATCCGCCGCTGAGGGCGACAACAGAATGGATGCTCTTTTCAGAAAGGATCGACCCATGTTGGTACTGTCTCGAAAGAAAGGTGAGCGCATAGTGATCAATGACAACATTATTGTCACGGTGGTCGAGATTCGGGGGGACAGGGTCCGGTTGGGAGTAGCAGCTCCGCCCGACGTCACCGTCCACCGGCAGGAGGTCTTCGACGCGATTCAGGAGTACAAACAGAGGGAGGCTGTCCCCGAACCGCAGGCGGAGCCCACCGGTGAGTCCGTCTCCTCGTAATGACCGCTCTCGCTCTCCCCGTTCCGTCCCATGGCCCGCTGCATCATGCAGCGGGATTTTTTCATTGCCGGTTTGCTATGCTGAAACCTCCATGCCCGAGCTGCCGGAAGTCACGACAATCGTCCGCGAACTCAACCGCCTGGTGCGCGGGAAGACGATCGGGGCGATCGAGACGAATACGGCCAAGCTCGTGAAACCATTGACCGTCGCGCAGTTCCAACGCGCCGTCACCGGGATGACCTTTCTCGCATTCCGGCGCCGGGCCAAATTCATTCTCGCGTACCTCGGGAAACGGCAACCACTGTCTTCCAGGAACGCGCAGTGGGTGCTTCTCTGGCACATGGGGATGACCGGTCATCCACTCTACCGCGATCCGGCGGCCGAACGACGGAGCCAGGCCCTTCAGAAATCCATGGCCGACCCCATGAACCAGCACGTGCGGTTCACATTCCACTTCACGGATGGGACGCGGCTCGAGTACGCCGACATCCGCAAGTTCGGGAAAATCGAGCCCGTGCGACGCGCGGATCTCCCCGAACATCCCCAGCTTCGGCAGTTCGGACCAGACGCGCTCGACCTCGCCGCCCGTCCGGGGGAGTTCTGCGAGAAGCTCGCCGCGCAGCAGCGGAGCCTGAAAGTGGCCCTCATGGACCAACGCGTCGTTGCGGGCATCGGCAACATCTACGCTGACGAGATCCTTTGGGCGGCGCGACTTCACCCGCTCCTGAAGAGCCATCGCCTGCGTCGGGAGCAGTGCATCACCCTCAGTCGCGCGGTGCGCGCGGTCCTCGAACGCGCGATTCGCGCTCGTGGGACCTCCATTGACGACTTCCGGCGCGTCCGAGGCGAGAAGGGTCACTACGGAGACCTTCGCAAGGCGTACCAGCGGACCGGACTTCCCTGTCCGCGGTGTGGTACAGTGATTCGGCGACTGGTCGTCGGGGGGCGAGGGACGCACCTGTGCCCCCGCTGCCAGCGTTCGCCCGTCGCGCGGCGCAGGTGAACGAAACATTTCACTTTTTCCTCTTCCAAACACTCTCCGCACGGACACTATGGACAAGGGCTCCGCTTCTCGCTCCGCGCGGCGATCGCCGTCGGAGCCTCCGTTTGACCCGTACCACCCGTACGGGGTTCAGCGCCCACTTCTCCAAAACCAAAAACGACTTACTCCTCTCGTCTTCGGGAGCGCTGCTGCCGTTGTTCTTCTCTTCGCGGTTCTCTGGTACGTCATGGGGCTTCCCAGCGCACCCGTCTCCGTGCGGCGTGCGCTCGGGGTACTTCCCGAAGCTGGTGAGCGCGCCCTTCCGTCGGGACCTGGTATCGGACTGCAGTTCGGGAAATCTCGGGAACAGGTCGGTCTCTTCACGGGGCTCCCGTGTCCCGAATGGAAGCGTCGGCCGATTGCGGTGATGCTCGGTTCTGATCCCATCGCGCGCCCGCTCTCCGGGATGGCCGAAGCCGACCTCGTGATCGAGATGCCGGCGCTCACGAATAACGTCACCCGGCAGATGGCGGTGTACCAGTGCGGGCACCCCAAGGAGATCGGCGGTGTCCGGAGCGCGCGGCACGACTACCTGTTTCTCGCGAAGGGGCTTGACGCCGTCATCGCGCACTGGGGGGGAAGCTATCACGCGCTCAACCGCATCCGATTCGAGTTCTTTCCGAACGGCGCCCCGGTCTACGAGAGCATTGATGCGCTCCGGAATCCGTTCAACGCGTATTATCGCATCTCGCGCCTCCGAGCCCCGTACAACGGCTACACGACCTACGAGCGTCTCTGGGAAGGGCTCGGCAAGCTCGGGTACCGCACGTACTCCGTGTTCCAAGGCTACCCGCACCGGCCCGAGCTCCCCAAAGAGCAGCGCGGTCAGGGAGCGCTCGATGTCGGCTGGCCCGGATCGATGCGCGTGCGGTATGTCTATCATCCCGAGACAAACGTCTACGAACGCTTCTGGGGCGGACAGCGGCACCTCGACGGCGTTGATGCCCAGCCGGTGAATCCGCGCGTGGTCGTGATCATGCATGCGGAGCAGCGCCTCGCGCAAGGTCCCGGGGGGTACAACGACGTGGATGTCGAGGGATCCGGCAAGGCGGAGGTCTATCAGAACGGACACCTGCTCCAGGGAACGTGGCAGAAGAGCGACATTCGCAAGGAGGATCCCCTGACGTTCCGGACGGCATTGGGAGAAACCATCGAATTTGCCCCCGGCCAGATCTGGATTCACGTGGTGGATAGCCGCACGCCGGTGACGTGGACGCCGGGGTCGGGAACGCCGCCGGAGCCGCAAGCTGGCGAGACGCCGACGAACCTCGGAGATTAGCTTCAAAAACTTCTGAAGCTTCCGAAGCTTGAGAGATTGTATGCTGCACTCGTTATGGTGACCGTCTTCTACGGCGAGGACACATACCGTTCCCGCGAAGCCTACCGCACGGCGCGGGAGGCCGCACGGGAACACGCGGACGTTCCGGTCGTGGTTCTCCGCGACGAGCGCCTCACGCCTGCTGCGCTCCACGCGGCACTCGGCGGGGAGACCCTCTTCGGTGCACGCCCGCCGGTCGCCGTCGAGCGGCTGACGTCCTTTACGGGTGCGTCAGCGACGGCGATCGCCAGCGTACTCCGCGCCGCGCCGCAGGACGCAATCGTTTTGGTTTGGGAGGAAGGGGTCCCGGCCGGAAACGGCATCGTCTGGCGCGCGCTCCAAGCTCTGGCAGATCTTCAGCACTTTCCTTTGCCCTCGGAACCGGAGGTGCTCACGTGGCTTGTGCAGCGGGCAGCGGCGTCCGGGAGGACGATTGACGCTGCTGCGCGACGCGCGCTCGTTGCCCGGTGCGGGGCAAATCTCTGGTTGCTCGCGTCAGAACTCGACAAGCTGATCCTCATACAGCCCGTCGGCTCCATCACCGCCGCGGACGTGGAGCGGGTCACCGCTTCCACACCTGCCGTTGAGATCTTCACGGTGGTTCGCGCGATTGTGCACGGGCAGGCGCGCGAGGCGCTCCGCTCCCTGGCTGCCGGCACGTTGGCCGGCGAGGATCCCCGCCGGATCTTCTTCTTGGTGCTCCGGGAACTGGAGGTTCTCCTCCGCGTTCGCGAGCGGTTGGATCAGGAAGAATCTCCCACCGAGTGGGAACTCGCTCGCGAGTTCCATCTACCGAAGAGCGCGGCGGAGCACCTCCTCCGCACCGCGCGACAGACCACCACACCCCCACTCCGCGCTCTCTTCGACCGTGGAGTCGTGGCCTACTACCACCTGAACACCGGCCGCGCCGAGGCGGGGGAAGTCCTCGAGCGTCTGGCGTTGGAGGGTATGCAGGGCAGGCAGGCATGAAAAAGCCCCACACCAAGGCGGTGTGGGGCGCAACGCTCGAGAGGATTATTCCAACTCGATAGTCGCTGGAGGTTTGCGTGTCACGCTGGATGTGACATGTACGACCTCCGGGATCTGGTTCACGATCCGATCGGCGACGTCGGGGAGGAACTCCGGTGGGAACCGCGCAACGTCGGCCGTCATGAAATCCCTCGTCGTGACTGCGCGGAGGTGAGCCATCCAGCCGAAGGCGCGTTGGTCTCCGCGGACACCGACCGCGCGGCCGAGGACGCGGACTTGGTCTTTGTAGAGAGTCCGCAGCGGTTCGAAGAGAGAAAACGGGAAATCGGCAGGCGGAGCCACGAGATTGTGGTGGGTTTTGATCACCGCTGCTTTCCCGGATTCCGCACCACTCTCGATGACGTCCGGCGCGAGCGTTCCCTGCGCGTAGACGCCCAGCGGGACACGCGCTTGGAGATCGCACGCGAGGTTCTGGAAGGTTGCCCAGAAGGCTCGTCCAATGATCTGCCGTTTCTCCTCCGCGTCGGTCACGTTCTCGAGCGCACGGAGGAATCTCTCTGCGGCGTCCACGACGCGGAGGTTGGGGAGGAACGCGCGTGCGCGCCCTGCGAGCTCGAGGTCTTCGTCGCGCTGCAGGCCGTTATCAATGAAGACGGGATGAACGCGGCCTTCTCCCAAAGCCTTCGTGCAGAGCAGGGCTGTCATCGTCGAGTCAACGCCGAGAGAACAGGCGACCATGATGTGCGTCGTGTCTCCCACACGCTCCCGGACTGAGCGGATCATCTCCTGCGCGAGGTTGGCCGGAGAAAAATCCCGCACTGCTCGACAGATGGACAGAACGAAGTTGCGGAGGATGAGGTTCCCGCACTCGGTGTGAGAGACCTCGGGGTGAAACTGAACGCCGAAGAGTCGTTCCTCCTCGTGCGCGATGGCCGCATAGTGGCCCCGATCGGTCTTTCCGACGACCCGCCACGGTCCTGGCGGGAGAGTGACGACGGTATCCCCGTGCGACATCCACACCGCGGAGCGGTAGGGAACATCCATAAAGAGCGGTGAGGGTAGTGGCTCGAGGTGGAGGTTTGCCTTTCCGTACTCGCGAGAGAATTGGGGAGCAACGGTGCCGCCGCTCGCGGCAACGAGCGCTTGGTGACCAAAGCAGATGCCGAGAACCGGGAGATGCCACGCGAGGACGGTCCGGACGCAGGCGAGCGCTTCGTCGTTCACCGACGCTGGGCTTCCCGAAAGAATGACGCCGCAGACATCCGGTGGTCGCTCCCGTTGCGCATCCTTCGGTGAAATCACCACGGCGCGGACGCCGAGTTCGTTCACGGCCCGCCGGATCAACTGCGCGTACTGCGCACCAAAATGGACGATGACAATCATGAGCACACCCCTTCCAATCGTTTCTTCGTGTTGTGACAAGGTTCAGTCGGAGACAGAGAGGAATTGATCATCTCACGGGCGTTCCGCACCGGTCAACGTCCTCTTGACGCTCTGCGCACCCCGCTCCTATGCTGCGGCAGGGTTTTAACCTGTTCCCTCACAAAGAGAAGGAGAATCGGCATGGAGCTGCATTTGAACACGCACATTCCCTTGTGGGAGGGGTTCCCCCACGTGTTGCAGACGCAACAGTTTTCCCGCGAGAACCTCGATGCACTTTTCAAACTCACCGATGCCCTGATTGTGGGGCGGCAGAAGACCGTGGATGGTCTCTGGAGGACACTCGGCGCCGGATACCTCCTTCAGACCCTGTTCTACGAAGCGAGCAGCCGGACGGTCTCATCCTTTCTCCGCGCCGCGCTGAACCTCGGCATGAATGTCATCGATGTCCGCGATCCCCAGGCGATTTCCTCAGAAGCGAAGGGCGAGAGTTTCGATGATGGGATCCGGATGTACAGCGGATCGTACGATGAATCAACCTACCGCACCGCGGATGTGCTCGTCATTCGTCATCCCGATCCTGATCACATCGCGCGCGCAGCGACGATCTCGAACGTTCCGGTCATTAATGCTGGCAATGGTCCCGATCAGCATCCGACCCAGTCGCTCGTCGATCTCTATGCGATTGATTACATGCTCGAGAAACTCGATGGGCTCCACGTGGGGATGGTGGGAGATTTGAAGAACGGTCGGACGTGCCGCTCGCTTGCCTACCTCCTCGGGAAGATCGGGAAAGGCACCCGCTTCACCTTTATCGCCCATCCGGAGCTGCAGATGCGCGAGGATGTCTGCGCGTATCTGGATCGGCACAGCGTGCCGTACGAGCAGCGCAGCGACTATGGGGATGTTCTCTCAACCCTCGACGTGCTCTACATCGTGCGTCTCCAGAAAGAGCGCGATCCAGCACGGCTGGAAGCGCTCCTCCCGGCTCTCCGGCCCCTCCGGTTCACACCGGAGCATCTCGCGGAGATTCGGCAGGGCGCCCGCGTGCTGCACCCGTTGCCGATTGACTCCTCCGTCCCCGGGCTCAGCGAAATTGACCCAGAGCTCTGTGCGCTGGCGCGGGCGCAGAAGGATCCTCGGCTCGCCTGGTTCACGCAGTGTGATTTCGGAGTTCCCGTGCGGATGGCGCTCCTCGCCGTGATCCTCGCCAATCGCTGGTCCCGGTCGTAGCGAAGCGTCCGTCACTTTTAGGAACCGTCGCAGCCATGGCTGCGACGGTTTTTCACTTCCCAGGTGTACTATCGGTGAACCCCGTGAGTGTAGTCGCAAACCGAGACTTGGTGCGGGCGACAGTGTTCCGGTGGACGATATTCCGCCTCGCCATCCGGTCCAGCGTCGATTGGAGCTCGCGGTACAGCCGCTGTGCTTCCTCCCGCTGTTTTCCGGTCACCGCTTTTCGGAAGGTTCGCTCCAGCGAGCGGAGCTTACTCCGCCACCGGTCGTTGATGGACCGTCGCCGGAGGCTCACGCGGAGTGCCTTCTTTGCCGAAGCAGTCTGTGGCATGCCGAGGAGTTTAGAGTATGGGCACTGTTCTGTCGAGAGCCTCTGGTGGCTGGAGGTCGCTCACCAAGAGCCGAGCGAGGGGAATCGCTTGCGCGACGGACCATGGCCCAATGGCTGTCCGGCGGAGCTGCTGAAGGTAGGCGCCAACCTCCAGACGCTCGCCGAGATCACGGGCGAGTGCGCGAATGTACGTTCCCGAGCTCACCGTCCACTGGATGCGCGCGTGCGGGTAGGTGAACGAGAGGAGCTGGGCGTCGAACACCGTCACCGGCCGCGCGGGCAGCGCCACCGATTCTCCCCGCCGTGCGCGCCGGTACGCGGGAACGCCGCGGACCTTCACGGCGGAGTAGCGTGGCGGGACTTGTGAGAGCATTCCCGTGAGCGTCTCGAGCGCCCGCTGAACATCGGCCAGAGACGGGGTGCGCTTCCACGGAGACGGGCGGAGGTCTCCTTCCGCGTCGTCGGTCGTGCTCGTGGCGCCAAAGACGAGGTCCGCTTCGTACGTCTTCGGAAGCTTCGCGACCTTCGCCAACGCTTTCGTGGTTTCCCCAACGCCAACGATGAGGAGGCCGGTGGCTAGCGGGTCCAGGGTCCCCGCATGTCCAACGCGGAGGTGCGAGCGCCGCTGTCCCGGTGCTGGTGTTTGAGAGGCACGCTGCTGGAGGCGGCGGCGGACGCAATCCACGACGTCATGGGACGTCATCCCTGCCGGCTTATCGATGAGGAAGAAACCGTCCATGTCCCCACCGTACACCAGGCGCAGCGCCAACCATGCACCCGATGGTTGCGCGATTGCGCAGTTCCCGCTACGCTGTATGCTCTTCTTATGGCGGCGCGTGCCAACCGTGCCCTGATCACCGGCATCACCGGCCAGGACGGGAGCTATCTCGCGGAATTTCTCCTTGAGAAGGGGTACGAGGTGTACGGGCTGATTCGTCGCTCCAGTACCGAGCCCTTCGAGCGGATTCAGCATATCCAGCACCAGCTGCGCTTGATTTCCGGAGATCTCCTCGACGAGCGGTCGCTCATCCAGGCCCTCGCGGAGGCGCAGCCAAGCGAGGTGTATAATCTCGCCGCGCAGTCTTTCGTGCAGACGAGCTGGGATCAATCCGTCTTCACTGGAGAGGTCACCGCTCTCGGCGTCACGCGGCTCCTGAACGCGATCCGGACGGTAGACCCCACCGTGCGCTTCTACCAAGCGAGTAGTTCGGAAATGTTCGGGAACATCCCGGTCTCGCCGCAGAACGAGGAGACGCCGTTCTACCCCCGCTCCCCCTACGGGGTCGCGAAGGTGTACGGCCACTGGATCACCGTGAACTACCGCGAGAGTTACGGTCTGTACACGGTGAGCGGGATCCTCTTCAATCACGAGTCGCCGCGCCGAGGTTTCGAGTTCGTGACGCGGAAGATCGCCAACGGGGTCGCGCAGATCAAGTATGGAGTGGCAAACGAACTTTGCCTCGGAACTCTTGATGCCAAGCGCGACTGGGGCTTCGCGGGTGATTACGTCCGCGCCATGTGGCTCATGCTCCAGCAACCGCAGCCGCGCCACTACGTCATCGGGACAGGAGAGATTCATTCGGTCCGTGAGTTCGCCGAGCGTGCATTCCGCGAGGCAGGCCTTGACTGGAAGGACCATGTCAAGGTCGATCCGCGCTTGTTCCGTCCGGCAGAAATCCATCAACTCGTCGCGGATCCGCGTCGGGCGAGAACCGAACTCGGCTGGCAGCCGACCATGTCATTTCCAGACCTTGTCTCCTTGATGGTCCGTGCCGAGCTCGAGCGTCTTGAAGACCAGCTCGCGGTGCGAGACGCGCGGAATGCCCGACACGCGCAGCCCGTCACGGTTCCGCAGAAGCGAGCGGTCTCCCGGTAACGACACCATGCGTGTCCTGGTGACAGGAGCCGACGGGTTCGTGGCCCGTCACGCGGTTTCCCTACTCCAGACGTCTCGTGCCGAAGTCGTCGGGAGCGTACTGAATCAAGACGATGCGAAGGACATCTCCGTTCCTCTTCAGAGACTCGACATCACCGATGCGGCTGCGTGCCGGGCAGTGCTCCGCGCGGTGGAGCCGACACACGTCCTCCACCTCGCCGCTCAAAGCAATGTGTCCTGGTCGTTTGCGCATTCCGAGGAAACGCGCCGCGTGAACGTCGAGGGCACGCGGAACCTCTTGGAAGCCTGTGCAGCCCGTGTCCATCCACCGGTGGTCGTCGTGGTTGGGTCCAGCGAGGAGTACGGACCGAATGACGGGCGCCCACTCCCCGAACTTCCGCTCGTCGCACTGCGCCCGCTCTCTCCGTATGCCGAGTCAAAGGTTGAGGTTGAGCGACTCATTGAAGCCGAACCCCGGTTCCGCGCGTTCACCGTCCGGACCCGCTCGTTTCCACACTTCGGGCCGGGGCAGAAACCGGGCTTCTTCACTGCTGATGTTGCCTCGCAGCTTGCGGCTATTGCGGCGGGAGATCGCCCACCGGTCCTTCGCGTTGGGAACCTCGACGTCGTGCGGGATTACACGGATGTTCGCGACGTGGTCCGCGCGTACACGCTTCTTCTCGAACGCGGAGTCCTTGGCGAAGTGTACAACGTGGGCTCCGGGCATGGAGTCGCCATTCGCGAACTTCTTGATGAGTTGATTCGCCTTGCCGGAGTGCGCGTCCGTGTCGAGCAAGATCCAGAAAAAGCGCGGCCCACCGAGATCCCCGCGCTCATCGGCGACAGCGCGAAGCTTCGCGCTGCGACCGGCTGGGCGCCGATCATTCCGCTTTCGCAGACGCTCCAGGACATTCTGGCGTGGTGGCGTACGCCAGAGCGTCTCGTTGCCGAGCGACAAGCACATTCATAAACGTCCGTTTCTCCACAATGGCAGACTCTTCTGATAAATTGGATGTCATGGAATCCGACCAGACTGTCAAACGAACCAGCAGCTATTTCTGGTGGGTAATTTTCTTTTTGACCTACGTTGGGATAGGGCTCTTACTCACAATCCCGGTCGCCACATCCGATTGGCCGAGCTCGGGAATCGGATGGTTTCCGCCGAGTTTTGGTTCTCGCCTCACCCCAGCCCTAGGATTCGGGTGGCTCTCACTGATTGGGAAAATAGCTCTCAATGCATTCGTTGTAACGCTCCCACTGCTCCTGTACCGATACACCGGGCGGCTTTTGGCCGCGCTACTCCTGCTCCTTTTCGTTTGGATATCTTGGCGTGGTATTGGGAGCGGAGGATTGCTCAGTCTGGTCCTTGCAGAGATCGCGATTCCTTTCGCAATTTTCCTCTTGCTTGGTGTAGGGCTTCCTGTCTTTCTTCAGAAGAAAGTGGTCATCCGCGGCGCAGGTCGCGTTGTTGCCATTGCGTTCCTTGTACTGGAGGCAATTATTATCATCGCAAGTACCACTCTCATTGTAGCGGCATCAATGTTAACGGCACGCGCACCTGAGGGGAACGCGTGTCAGAAACTCAGCACGATAACCCTTTGGGCTACGGCGTGGCGCTCGGAGTATAAGGAACGCTGCCCTGCGGAGCCACTCTTGCCAGCAGGGGCCATTAGTGCAGCTCAGCCATTTCCTGCTATTACCGATGCAGAACTCGAAAGAGCAATCGACGAGTGCCGCATAGCGCTCGTGTTTTACCCCGCTGCGGGACTGAGCGGTGTTTGTCTGAAAGACGGAAGTAGGTATGTAACGACGAAAAAGGATTTCCTGCCCGCTGGAGATCCATTTATTGGCCATCAGACTTCGAAGGGCACGATGTGCCGCTTCCCCTACATCAACCACGGGGGTCCAGAGCTCGAGAACTTTGAGAAGATGGAGCGGCTCTGCATGCCGACCGCCGCATCGCCGAGTTCAACGGCTTCCGTGGAACCGTCGCTGCCACCGTATCAACCCGCGAATTCTTCACTGCGGCGGGACGAGATTGTCGACATCTTCCTCGAGGCCGCTATTGGTGCCAAAAAGGAGCCGCAGGGAGATCGTCTGATCCGGTGGGAGCGTGGACCAACAATTCATCTCGCTGGGCGACCAATGGCTGAAGATATTTCCTGCGCTGACCATGTTACTACGGATTTGAAGCGTCTTATGCAGAGTTCAGCGCCCTCTCTTTCAAGAGACAAAGGTGACTTCGAAATCCACATTGTTCCAAAATCACAGTTTTCAAAGATTCTTCCAGGCGTTGCGCCTTCCACTCGTGCCACCTTGGAGCCAGTGTGGGATGGATTGCGCCGGTCATTTATGAACGTCAAAATGCTCCTGGATTCCGCACTAACTCCTCAAGAGCGATGCCGTCAGATGCGCTATCTCTTTCTCGCTGGAATAGGGCTTTTCAATGACGTGAACCGTCCTCTTGAGGGAAGCTATATTGCCGCAAAGGCGACAGAGCTTGATGCTCCATACAGCATCGTCGATCAGGAACTCGTCCGTATCATGTACTCTTCCTATGTTGCACCAGGCATGACTGCTGAAGAAGTTCGACGCCGCCTCACAGTTCCATAGCGCTTTACGTCTCCGGAAACGTTATCCGGAACTCTTTATTTTCGGCGTCTTCGGGGTTTTTGAGATTTCACTTCGCCCTTCAGAAGAGAGAGTTGGTCACGGAGGCGGGCAGCCTCTTCGAACTCGAGATTTTGAGCGGCGAGATGCATCTTTGCGGTGATTTCTTGGAGCACATGCGGGATGTCTTCGGGGAGAACGTGGAGCTTCACGGCGGCGACGGTGGCACGTTCTTCCGCCTTCAGTCGGAATTCATACGTCCGGAGACGCTTTTGAATACTCTGCGGCGTCACGCCGTGCTCGCGGTTGAATGTCTCCTGGACATGGCGGCGGCGTTCGGATTCGTTCATTGCCCGTTGCATGGAACCCGTGACGCGATCGGCGTACATGATGACGTGGCCGCGAACGTGCCGAGCCGCGCGCCCCATCACCTGGATGAGCGCGGTGTCGCTGCGGAGATAGCCCTCCTTGTCGGCGTCAAGAATGGCGACGAGAGACACTTCCGGCAGATCGAGGCCCTCCCGGAGCAGGTTGATACCCACGAGCACATCAATCTTTCCAGCCCGGAGGTCTTGAAGAAGATCAATCCGATCGAGAGTGTCTACGTCGGCATGGATGTACGCCACCTTGATTCCCAAGTCCCCCAGGTATTCCGCGAGATCTTCCGCCATGCGCTTCGTGAGCGTGGTGACGAGCACGCGCTCATTTCGCTTGATGCGCTCCTGAATTACGTCAAGCAAGTGATCAATCTGGCCTTCGGTCGGGCGGATTTCGATGGTGGGATCGAGAAGTCCAGTCGGGCGCACAATGAGTTCCACGATTTTCTTACTCTTCTGCCGTTCTTCAAGGTTGGGCGTGGCAGACGCATAGAGGACCGAGCCTAAGCGCGCTTCGAACTCGTCATACCGAAGTGGCCGGTTGTCGAGAGCGGAAGGCAGGCGAAATCCGTGCGCGACCAACGTTTCTTTACGTGAGCGGTCTCCTGCATGCATGCCGGAAATCTGCGGCAGCGTCACGTGCGACTCGTCAATAACGCAGAGGAAATTCTTCCCAAATCGCTGCGCGAACACATCGAGGAGGGTGACCGGCGGCTGGCCTGATTGGCGGCCATCCATGTGTCGAGAGTAGTTCTCGATTCCCGGGACGGTTCCCGCGGTCTCGAGCATCTCGAGGTCGTAGTTCGTTCGCTCCTCGAGGCGTTGCGCTTCCACCAGTCTCTCTCGCTCCTTGAGTTCCTTGACGCGTTCCTCAAGTTCCAATCGGATGTTCTGAAGCGCGGCGCGCATTCGGTCCGCTGGCGTGATGTAGAGCTTGGCAGGGTATATCTCGATGGTGTCGTAGCGGGTGAGGATGTTCCCGGTCAGGGGGTCGCGTCGCTCCATCGCCTCCAGTTCGTCACCGAAGAATTTCAGCCGCACAATCGTCTCGTCGCCGACGGGGTGCACGTCCACCGTATCCCCGCGAACGCGGAACGTGCCGCGCTTGAAATCAATGTCGTTGCGGGCGTAGAGCGCGTACGTGAGTTCGCGGAGAATGTCGCTCCGTGTTCTTCTGCTGCCTCCTGCCTGTTGCCGGTTGCCTACCGCCAGCTTCACTTTCTGCCCCACGTAGTCCGTCGGGCTTCCGAGGCCATAGATCGCGGAGACGGAGGCGACGACCAACACGTCGTCGCGCTCGAGGAGTGCTTGCGTTGCGGCGTGGCGGAGACGGTCGATTTCGTCATTGATGTCCGCGTCTTTCTGGATGTACGTGTCGGTTCGGGGCACGTAGGCTTCCGGCTGGTAGTAGTCGTAGTACGAGACGAAGTACTGGACTGCATTCTCGGGAAACAGCTCCTTGAATTCCTGTGCAAGTTGCGCAGCGAGGGTCTTGTTGTGCGAGAGGACGAGTGTTGGCTGCTGCAGCTGTTCGATCACCCACGCGGCAACATTCGTTTTCCCTGATCCGGTCACCCCGAGAAGCGTCTGGGGGTTTGCGCCCTGCCGAAAGCTGGCCACCAGCTCGGCAATCGCCTTCGGCTGATCGCCAGCGGGGGTAAACGGTGCGTGCACGCGGAATGTCGGCATCGTCAAACGTTCAGCGTACCGTGCGGCGCCAAGGCTGGGAATATGCATGGTATCCGCTACTGCCTTCACGTACGCTACGGCTTCCGCTATGCTTGGCGTCTACCCCGTAGTGTGTCGTGGGGAAAAGTTCTTTTTCCTTCGGAGGTGTATATGAGCGAAGAGGATATCCTGCGATCTGTAAACGAAATCGTTGCGCCGTATGGATTGCGCGCGGAGATCTTCGGCGGCATTCGCAGGGTTTGCGTGCGCGGCGATGCCCGTGCGTACCTTCCCGTTCTAAATCTCATTGGTCCCTTTCCAGGGTACGATGTCCTCGCGGCGCTCTCCACGAAGATTTCAAACATCTTCGATATCGGGGGCGTCACCTTTCAAGTCGCCGCCGCGACTTAGGTCCAAGATGGCGGGGGATAAACAATCCCATTGCCCGTGACACCTGTCGTCACGGGTTTCTTTTTGTCCGTGCTGATGCACGCTCTGTACGCGCTCATGCTCCCCGCGTACGCTGTTTTCATGATTGACTCACTCACTGGGACCGTGGCCGAGGTCGGGACCGACTTTCTCGTGTTGGACGTGGGCGGCGTTGGGTATCACCTCACGGTGCTTCCGTCGGTTCCCGGAACAGTAAAAACCGGCGAGAGACTCATGCTCCTCACGCACCTTCACGTGCGGGAGGATGAGCTTTCCCTCTACGGCTTTGCCACCGACGAAGAGCGGCGGTTCTTCCGCTTACTCCTCACGGTTCCCGGAATCGGACCGCGGACCGCGATGAGCATTCTCGCCGTGGCGCCTCCCGACATTCTTGTCCGCGCGGTTACGGCGGACGACGCGACGCTCCTCACAAAAGTCTCGGGCATTGGGCGGAAAACCGCCGAGCGGGTGGTCACCGAGCTGAAAGCACGCTTGGAGCGCGACTACCCGACGGTGGTTGGTCGGGGAGCCACACCGCACGGGGACGTCATTGAGGCACTCGTGGTGCTTGGCTATACCCGTGCGCAAGCGCGGGAAGCGGCGCGGAAGCTGCCAACGGAACTCACGGATCTTGAGAATGGAGTTCGGGCGGCACTCCAACTGCTCGGAACACGCGCAGTGCGCCAGCATCGAGCAAGCGATACGGAATGATCGTCACCGAAGCGAGTCCAGCATCCCAGGCGGAATGGGACGCGTTCGTGCGTGCGGCGCCCGGCGGGTCATTTCTTCAATCCTGGGGTTGGGGGGAATTCCAGCGCGCCGCAGGGTTTCCGATCACGCGCCTCATGGCGAGAAACGGCGTTTCGTCTCACCACTCACAACTCACGACTCACCGCTCAGACATCCAGGGGGTCTGTCTCTGCATCCGTCGGCCGCTCCCCCTCCGTCGTTTTTCTCTCTACGCTCCGTGGGGTCCGGTTCTCCGGGGAGATCTCTCCATGGGAGACATGATCGCGGTGTTGATGGCGCTCGCCGGTGCGTTTCGGGCGCACTTGCAAGGCGGCGGTGTGTTCGCGCGCGTCGAACCAAAACTGCCGGAGGAAAGCGGGATCACTCACGCGCTGAACGCTGCGGGATTCACCCGCTCGGTGCGGAGCATTCAACCAAAGGACACCCGCGTCCTCGATCTTACGCAGAGCGAGGATGACTTGCTCCGGGCCATGCACCCCAAGACTCGGTACAACATCCGTCTCGCGCGCCGCCACGGAGCCGTGGTCGCAGAAGAAACCACCCCGCGCGGCTTGCGTATATTTTTCGCACTCGCCTCGGAGGTCGCGCGGCGCGAGCGGTTTCGGTATCACCCCAATCACTATTACGAAACTCTGCTGCAGACGCTGGCCCCCCTCGCGATGCTCACGGTCCTCATCGCCCGGCATCAGGATCTCCCGCTTGCTGGAAGTCTGCTCGTTCACTTCGGCGATACCGTGACATACGCCTACGGCGCGAGCAGCAGTCGGCGGAAGCACGTCATGGCGCCGCATCTTCTGCATTGGGAGTCAATCCTCCGGGCGAAGGCGGAAGGCGCCGCACGGTATGATTTCTTCGGGGTTGCCCCGCCTGGCGCGTCAGTTGTGCATCCCTGGTTTGGCATCTCCCGCTTCAAACAGGGATTTGGTGGCGTCGCAGAACAGTATGTAGGCGCCGCCGATCTCATTGCTGATGCGGCACTCTACAGGGCCGTCGAGATTGGACGAAGTCTCCGCGCGCTGCTCCGCTAGTGCGGCGAGGGCTACCAAAGTTCTGAACAACCGGGTAGGCTAGAGCGCCATGTGGACCGTGAAGCGGAGACTGCTCCGAGTCTGGAAGACGACGCAGGCATTCGTCGCCAGCGTGATCTGGGGATTCCCGGGGCGAAAACTCCGCGTCGTTGGGGTGACCGGGACCGACGGCAAGACGACCACCGTCCACCTGATCGTGAAAGCGCTCGAGTCGGCGGGGTATACTGTGGGCGCGGTGTCCACAATCCGCTATCAGGTTGGGACGCGGGTCTGGACGAACACGAGCAAGCTCACGACACCGGGCCCCTGGGAGCTCCAGAAACTCCTCGCGCACATGATCCGGGCCGGCTGCCACTACGTCGTCCTCGAGTGTTCGTCGCACCGGCTCGACCAAGGGGGTCTTTGGGGAATTCCCTTCGATGTCGCCGTCATCACGAACATCACGCGGGAACACTTCGACTACCACCGGAATTTTGATGACTATGCCCGCGCAAAGCGCCGACTGTTCATGGCCCTTCATCACCCACCGAAAATTCTTCCGTTCCGCTCGGGCATTGACCGCGGTGGACGTGTCCCAACCGTGGCTGTGGCCAATCTTGATGATGAACGGGCACGGGGCATGCTCACCGAGATGGCGGAGCGACGGTATGGGTTCACCGTGGGAGGAACTACCAACCCGGAAAGATTGGCCGCCGAATTGAACCTCGCCATTCTGACCGCCCAGAGTGTGGGCGGCACCCCGAGCGGGTTCCCTGGAACCATTCCACCACCGTTGTATCTCGTACGCGCGGGAGAGGAAGAAGCATTGCTTCGCGTGCAACTCCCCGGCCGCGTGAACCTCGCGAACGCCCTCGCCGCCATCGCGGTCGGCATCGCCTTGGATATTCCTCTCGCCCAGCTCACGCGCGAGCTTTCCGAGGTTGACCGGATCCCCGGGCGCATGGACACCGTCGCGGTGCGTCAGCCGTTCACGGTCCTTGTGGACTATGCGGTGACTCCCGCCGCGTTTTCCGCACTGTATGAAGAGCTCGGGAAGTGGAAGGCGCCCCAGGCGCAGCTTCTCCACGTGTTCGGCGCCGCTGGAGAGCGCGACCGCGGGAAACGGCCGCTCCTGGGAGAATTGGCGGGGAAGCACGCGGACCTGGTGATTCTCACGGACGAGGATCCATACCAGGAAGACCCCGAACAGATTCTCCGTGACCTCGAAGCAGGAGTCGTGGCGGCCGGGAAGATACGCGGTGAGTCGCTGCTTCGGATCCGCGACCGTCGGCTGGCCATCCGCGAGGCCCTCCGGCGTGCCCGTCCTGGCGACATCGTCCTCGTGACCGGGAAGGGAGCAGAGGAAACGATGGCGGTCGGCCAGCGGCGGATCCCTTGGAATGATCGTGCGGTCATTACTGAGGAACTTCACGTGCGGTCTGACGCATGACCCTCCTGTTGCACACCAGCACGCCAGCGGCATATCTCGGGCTCGTGGCGGAGGGCCGTTTCCTCGCGTGCGAAGAATTTCCCCTCGATCCGCGGTTTTCCGAACAGCTCGCGGAGCGCATCCGGCGACTGCTCGAGCGAGTACAGCCGCTCCGCCATCCTGGGCTTCTTCCTCTCGAGACCATTGTGGTTCACGCTGGCCCCGCCTTCGCCAAGGCTACGGCGGGCAGGCCCGGCGGCTTCACTGGCCTGAGGATTGGGGTGACGACTGCGAATACTCTTGCCTACGCCCTCGGGATTCCGGTGATCGGCGTGAGTGGAAATGTCTCTGGGCTCGATGAGCTCCTCGCGTGTTCCTCTGGACTTCCTCCGACTACGGAGAACCTGGTGGTCCCGGCGTACGGACGAGAACCCGCTCTCGGACCATCCCCTTCGTGAGGACGTCCTGTCGTCACTCCTCCGATCGTTCGTCAACGTTCATTGACACTTGACACGGAAGAGAGCCTAAGTAACTCTGCAACAAGACCTCACGATCTTGGGCGGCGTCGGTCAATCCCGGGTAACGTTTTGACACGTGAGCGCGGTTTCCGTTCTTCAAGGTGTCAAACGTCTTGACTCTTCATGACCTTCATGGGGTAATCGTGCAGAGACAGGTGCGGAGTACAAAACAGGAAGAAGACTGCGGGGGAAAATTCTCCTGGGCGCAGGGGAAGGGTCCTGCGTGGCTCGCGCGCGTCCGTTGACGGTGAGCTATGGAGAAACGATCAGCCGGAGAGTCTCTGGAACTGTCGTCCGATACGCTCGGGCGCTCCGGTTCTGGCCGCCCGAGTGCTCCACCGGCGGCCCCTTTGCCGATCGCTGCCGAAGCGAGCGGGGAACGGGAGCGTCGCTACTTCACCGCAGTTCGGGACGCGATTCCGCTTCCGCACCTTGTCTCCTCTCAACTCGAGTCGTATCAGTGGTTTCTCCGCGAAGGTCTCCAGGAACTCTTCGACGAGTTCAACCTCATCGAGGCGTACGGTAGGGCGATGACGCTGGAGTTTCTCGATTACTACCTCGATGAGCCCAAGCATACCGAGAAGACCGCCCGAGAGCGGAATGCCACGTTGGAGGCGGCGATCCGTGTCGCCGTCCGACTCACGAACAAGAAGAGCGGTGAAGTGAAGGAGCAGGAAGTGTACCTCGGGGATTTTCCGATCATGACGCCCCGCGGCACGTTCGTTATCAACGGCGTGGAGCGCGTGGTGGTCTCCCAACTCATCCGTTCCCCTGGCGTGCTCTTCACGGTGAACTGGAGTCGGGGAAGGAACTGGTACGGGGCGAAGGTGATCCCGAACCGCGGCGCCTGGCTGGAGATCGAGACCGAGCCGAATGGCGTGCTCGTGGCGAAGATCGACCGCCGGAGGAAAGTGGTGGCCACCGCGCTCCTCCGCGCCTTCGGGCTCGGGACCAATGAGGAGATCCTTGCTGCCTTTGCCGAAGTTGATACCGACCCGAACTTCCAGTACATCGACGCGACGCTCGCGAAGGATCCCACGCATTCTCACGTGGAGGGTCTCCTCGAGGTCTACCGTCGGCTCCGGCCGGGCGATCTCGCCACGCCCGACAACGCTCGGCAGATGGTGGAGGATATGTTCTTCCGCTTCGACCGGTACGACTTCGGCCGCGTCGGTCGTCACCGTCTCAACGTCCGGCTCAACGTGAGCTTCCCAGAGGCGCGGGAGCACCGGATTCTCCACCAGGAGGACCTCATTGCCATTCTGCGAGAGGTCGTGCGTCTGAACGTGGCTCAGGAGATGACGGACGACATCGACCACCTCGGGAACCGGCGGGTGCGAGCGATTGGTGAGCTCGTGCAAAACAAGTTCCGCGTGGGTCTGCAGCGACTGAAGCGTATCGCCCAGGATCGGATGTCCACCATGGACGTCACCACCGTCACTCCTGCCCAGCTCATCAACGCTCGCCCGGTCATTGCCGCCATCAAGGAGTTCTTCTCGAGTTCGCAACTCTCCCAACTCATGGATCAAACGAATCCCCTCTCCGAACTCGAACACAAGCGTCGGCTCTCCGCCATGGGTCCTGGGGGCCTCCCTCGTGAGCGCGCTGGCTTCGAAGTCCGCGACGTGCACCACTCCCACTACGGGCGGATCTGTCCCATCGAGTCTCCGGAGGGTCCGAACATCGGGCTCGTCGGGCACATGGCAAACTTCGCGCGCGTGAACGCGTATGGGTTTCTCGAAACGCCGTACCGGAAAGTCCTTCATGAGGTTCCGGTGGACGCCGCGGCGGGAGAGGAAACGAACGGAGACGTCCGCGATCCATCAACGGGGGAGATCCTGGTTCCTGCACGGGCGGTCATCTCTCCGGAGCAGCAGGCTCGCCTGGTGAGTCGTGAAGTTCCCAAGGTGCGGATCCGGCCCAAGGTGACCGACGAGATCGCGTACCTCGACGCACACCAGGAGGATCGCACGGCCATTGCGCAGGCCACTGAACCGCTGACGGACCGTGGCCAGTTCCTTCACGACATCGTAGAAGCGCGCGACCGCGGGCAGTTCCGGGAAGTGAGTGTGGACCGCGTGGAGTACGTGGACGTGAGCCCGATCCAGTGCATCTCCGTGGCCTCGTCGCTCGTTCCGTTCCTCGAGCATGACGATGCCCAGCGTGCCCTCATGGGGAGCAACATGCAGCGCCAGGCCGTCTCTTGCGTCTTACCGGAAGCTCCGGTCGTCGGGACGGGGATCGAGCGGCGCGCGGCAACCGACTCTGCCGCTGTGGTGCTTGCCGAAAGTTCCGGGACTGTGGCCTCGGTCGACGCCGAGCACGTGACCGTTCTAGAAGACGAAGGGGCAACGCGCACCTATCCACTGCGGACGTTCCTCCGCTCCAATAATTCCATGTCCATCATGCAACGCCCGGTGGTGAGTACAGGACAGCGCGTTGAGCGTGGCACACTCCTCGCCGATGGTGCGTCGACCGATCAGGGGGAACTCGCCCTGGGGCGGAACCTCCTCATCGCCTTCCTCCCCTGGCGAGGGGGAAACTTTGAGGACGCGATCCTCATCTCCGAGCGGGTGGTCCGGGGCGATCTCTTTACGTCCGTGCACATCGAAGAATTTTCCATCGACGTTCGGGACACGAAGCTCGGTCCGGAGGTCGTGACGCGGGATATCCCGAACGTCGGGGAGGAGAAGCTCCGGAATCTCGGCGACGACGGCATCATCCGCATCGGGGCCGAGGTGAACCAGGGCGACATCCTCGTCGGGAAAATCAGTCCGAAGGGGGAGACCGATCTCACCGCCGAGGAGCGCCTCCTCCGCGCCATCTTTGGTGAGAAGGCGCGGGACGTGAAAGATACGAGCCTCTACCTCCAGCACGGGGAGCATGGGAAGGTCGTCGACATTCGGACCTTCGACCGGGAGAAGGGGGACAAACTTCCCTCCGGTGTCCTCCGCCAGGTACAGGTGAGCGTGGCGCAGTTGCGCAAGCTCCAAGTCGGGGACAAGCTCGCCGGCCGACACGGGAACAAAGGGGTCATTTCGCGCATTGTCCCCGAAGAGGATATGCCGTACCTCGAGGACGGAACGCCCGTGGACATTATTCTGAACCCTCTCGGGGTCGCGAGCCGCATGAACATCGGACAGATTTTAGAAGCGCACCTGGGGTGGGCGGCCTCAAAGCTCGGGTACCGTCTCGCGACACCGCCGTTCAATGGGGCCACAGAAGGGCAGATCCGCGCGGAGTTGAAGAAAGCCGGCCTGCCCGAGGACGGCAAGGTCGCCCTCTACGATGGGATCACGGGGGAACCCTTCGATCACCCTGTCACCGTCGGGGTGATGTACATCATGAAGCTCCACCACCTCGTCGAGGACAAAATCCACATGCGCTCGACCGGTCCGTACTCGCTCGTGACCCAACAGCCGCTCGGCGGGAAGGCGCAGTCTGGCGGGCAGCGCTTCGGAGAAATGGAAGTGTGGGCACTCGAGGGATATGGCGCTGCCTACACCCTTCAGGAAATGCTCACCATCAAGTCCGATGACGTCCTGGGGCGGAGCAAGACGTACGAGGCAATCGTGAAGGGAGAACCGATCCAACCCCCCCACGTCCCGGCGTCCTTCGATGTCCTCGTTCGAGAACTCAAGGGGCTGGTCCTCGACGTCGAACTCGTCGGCAAGAAGAAGGCCGAGACCGCGCCTGGCGAGGAGAAACCCGCCGCGCTCCCCGGAGCCGCCCGTCCGGTGCGTGCTCCCGTCCGGACGGTGCGCGCCCGCGCGCGGTAGCGTTTGTCTCTCCTCGGATCGCGCAGATATGCCGTCCCTCTCTGAAGAGAAAACATTCGACTTCGATTCCGTCCGGCTGAAATTGGCCAGTCCGGACGTGATCCGAAGCTGGTCGCACGGGGAAGTGACAAAGCCGGAGACGATTAACTACCGCACGCAGAAGCCGGAGCGGGAGGGGCTGTTCGATGAGCGGATCTTCGGTCCGGTGAAGGACTGGGAGTGCTACTGCGGGAAGTACCGACGGATCCGCTACAAGGGGATCATCTGCGACAAATGTGGCGTGGAAGTGACTCGCTCCATCGTCCGCCGCGAACGCATGGGGCACATCGAACTCGCCTCGCCCGTCTCGCACATTTGGTTCCTCCGGGGGATCCCAAGCAAGATCGGCCTCCTCCTCGACCTGAACGTGCAGCAGCTCGAGAAGGTCGTCTACTTTGCCTCCTACGTGATCACCGAGGTGGACCGCGCGGCGCTGAACGATGCCACGGCGAGGATCGACACCGAGTCAAAGCAGAAAGAGGAGAAAGTCCGCCAGGTATTCCAGGAGGCCGCCGACCGACTGCGGCAGGAGCACGCCGAGAAACTGCAGGCTGCCACGTCTGCCGAGAAGCGCGAGGCGCTCGAACGGTCCCTTCGGGAGCTCCTCGAGGAGCGGGAGCGCGAGAGGGAGAGGGAGCTTGCTGCCCTCACCCAAGCGGTGGAGAAAGCGCGCGCCGAGCTGGCACTCCTGCAACCACTCCAGATCATTTCCGAGGTCGAGTACCGGAGTCTCTCCTTAAAGTACGGCGGCATCTTCGCGGCGGGGATCGGCGCCGAGGTGTTACGGAAAATTTGCGAGGGACTCGATCTCGTAAAGGTCGCGAAGGAGCTCGAGGCCGAGCTGATCACCGCTCCGGCCGCGAAGCGGAAGCGCGTCGTTCGGCGACTCGCCTTAGTCCGGTCGCTCCTCAAGGCAAAGATTCGCCCCGAGTGGATGTCCTTGACGATTCTCCCCGTCATCCCGCCCGATCTCCGCCCCATGGTCCAGCTCGAGGGGGGCCGGTTCGCGGCAAGCGATCTGAATGACCTCTACCGACGGGTCATCAACCGGAACAACCGCCTGCGGCGGCTCCTGGAGATCGGTGCGCCGGAAGTGATTGTCCGGAACGAGAAGCGCATGCTCCAGGAGGCCGTCGACGCCCTCATTGATAACCAGGCGCGCCGAGGATCCACGACGACCGCGCTCACCGGGCAACGGCGGCAGCTGAAGAGTCTTGCCGACATCCTGAAAGGAAAGCAGGGACGGTTCCGCCAGAACCTCCTCGGGAAACGAGTCGACTACTCCGGTCGCTCGGTCATCGTGGTTGGTCCTCACCTCCAGCTCCACCAGTGCGGTATCCCAAAGCGCATGGCCTTGGAGCTCTTCAAACCTTTCGTCATCCACGTCCTCATTGAGCGGGGCTTGGCGCACAACATCCGTTCCGCGGCGCGACTCATCGAGCAGGAAATCCCGGAGGTCTGGGACGCGCTCGAGCGGGTCACGAAAGCGCACAAGGTCCTCTTGAACCGGGCCCCGACCCTCCACCGTCTCGGCATCCAGGCATTCCAACCCGTGCTCATCGAGGGGAAGGCAATCCAGATTCACCCGGCCGTCTGTCCGCCGTTTAACGCCGACTTTGACGGCGACCAGATGGCCGTGCATGTCCCGCTGTCTTTGGAGGCACGCCGGGAAGCGGACGAAATTATGGTCTCCGTCCGGAATCTTCTGAAACCGGCGAGTGGGGAACCGGTCACCAGTCCGCACCAGGACGTCGTCTTGGGTTGCTACTACCTCACGCGGGTGCGGAAGGGCGCCCGCGGGGAAGGGCGGATCTTCAGCGACACGAATGAAGCGATCCTCGCCTACGATACCGGGCATCTCGCCATCAACGCCGCGGTTCAGGTGCGCATGTCAGAGGAGGAGGGCGGAGCAGAGGCAGGTCCGCGCGCGGCGTTGCGAGAGACGACGGCCGGGAGGATTCTCTTCAACGAAGTGCTCCCGCGCGGCATGCCGTTCGTGAATGACACGCTCGATAAGAAGAAGCTGCAAGCTCTCCTCGCCGACGTTCTCGCTCGCTACGGGCTCGAGGAAGCCTCCACGCTCATTGACCAACTGAAGGATCTCGGGTTCGGCGCGGCAACGCAGTCCGGGCACTCTTGGGGCATGGACGACCTTACGGTCCCCATGCACAAAGAGCGGCTCATCGCCG
>VMFP01000008.1 GCA_007376145.1 Parcubacteria group bacterium Gr01-1014_38 | reverse complement strand
CGCACGTTCAAAAACGAAGGCGCCGCCAGCGCCGAGCGTGATCAGGACATCGGTCTCATACTGCGCGGCCACCGCCCGAGCCACGGCAAGGTGATCAGCGCTCGCGGGCTCTGCGTCAACGAGCTGACAGGCCTCAACCCAGTTCGGCTTGATGAGGGTGCACATCCCGGGGCGGTAGACGTGATGGTTTCCGATCTTCGGGTCGAGAATGACGGGGAGTTCCGGGTGCGCGCGCCGGAGCTCACAAAGCGTCTCCACCATGGCCGCATTGATAAGCTGCTTCCCGTAATCTTCGACGAAGACTGCGCCGCATCCCACGAGGTTCTTCTTGACGGCGTTACAGCACGCGCGCGTGGTGGCCGTATCGAGCGGCTGTTTTAACTCCTGACTCACGCGGAGGATTTGAAATGGACCGTGGTAGAACCGAAGTTTCAGCGTCGTAGGGCGAGAAGGATCTTCAATAGCCAAAAACGAGACGCCGGGAGTCTGTCCGAGAATCTCCCGAAGCCTGGCAGCTTCCGCGTCCTTCCCGACCACACCGACCATCCGCACGTGACCACCCACGTGACCGATGTTCCACGCGACCACCGCTGCGCCGCCGGGAGTCTCCGTCAGATCGGGGTTCAGCAGGTCAATCGCTGGTGCCTCGGGAGAAAGCCCCGCCGCTGTGCCGCGGCGATACTGATCGAGCATCACGTCGCCGATTCCCAGCACGGTTTGCTGGGGGAACGCGCGGAGGAGAGTGAGGCAGCGATCGAGAAGACGCATGCGGAGCGTCAAAGGCAGTACTCTAGCACCAGACGGACGGAATGCTCAAGAGCCGGGAGGAAGGGTGGGAGGAGTCGTCGGGTCATCGGTGCTCGAACTCTCCGCCTCCCGCTCCTTTAAAATCCGCTGAGTGATGCCGGAGAGTTCTTCCCAACTGAAGTAATCAACCTCAATAACTCCTCCGGATCCGAGTGGTTTAATCCTCACCGGGGCGCCGAGCGTCTGGGCGAGCTCGCGTTCGTAACTCAAAATTTCTGGATCGCCTTCTTTCCGCGCTCGGCGCGGTTTCCGGCCGCGCTGCATGCGCTCGAGCACGCGCGCGGAAATTTCTCCCTTCCGCATTTTCTCGAAGATCACCTGGCGTTGGAGCGGGTCAAGCACGGAGAGGAGCGCCCGCGCCTGCCCGTAGTTGATCTCTCCTTTGACGAGCGATTCTTGCATCGCTGCGGGAAGATCCAGCAGACGCATCGTGTTGCTCACCGCGGGTCGGGATTTTCCAACCCGGGTCGCAATGTCTCCATGCGTGAGACCGAACTCCGTGTTCAAGCGACGGAAGGCGGAAGCTTCCTCGATGGGATTGAGGTCCTTCCGCTGGAGGTTCTCCACGAGGGAAATCTCCAGGCGCTCCCGCTCCGGGAGATCATCACGGACAATGCAGGGAACCGTGGCAAGATGAATGCTCTGGGCTGCCCGCCACCGCCGCTCGCCGGCGATGATTTCGAATCGCTCCGGTTGTCCGGGTTCCAGCGGCTTTCGGACCACAAGAAGGGGCTGAAGCACGCCATGCTGTTGAAGAGATGCCGCAAGCTCATCGAGCTCCGCACCGGAAAACTCCACCCGCGGCTGCTGGGGATTCCGCTCAATGCGGTTCACGGGAATCTCAACGATCAACTGTGCTGGCTGAGCCGGAGCAGGAGCACTTTCCCTGCTGCCTACTGCTTGCTTGCCCGGCGTAGCCTGGGCGGAGTCGGGTTGCCCACTGCCCTCGGAGACAACTGGCGTTGATTCCTCCATGTCCGTATTCTATACTCTGGTGCCGTTCACTCAAATTGAGAGCGACTTGGGCCGGGGTGGTGGAACGGTAGACACGCAGGACTCAAAATCCTGTGGGCGCAAGCCCGTGAGAGTTCGATTCTCTCCCCCGGCACCATTGACACGCACAGTTGAAGGCTCCTACAGTTCTGAAATCGTTCAAATCCGGTGGTTCCTTCACCCAAACCGCCTGTACCATGAAAGGAGAATACTGATGGAAGAAACGTCGGAAGCGAAGAAACGTCCTGCAGGGAACATGGAGAACTACGAGAAGGACGGCGACCAGTGGCGCTGCCGGGACTGTCGAGCGCTGATCCTTGCGACAAAGGTGACACATCCGATTCACGCCTTTGAGCTTCCCGGCGCCGGGCTCGGAAGGTGCCAGTACACGATTGTTCCGTACTGCCCGAACTGCGAGACAAAACCCGAGTTCCATGGAAGGCCCCTCGAAGTCCCGTTCGTCTATCTGCGCCCCGAGATGCGCCCGCTCCCCGACTATCTCCTGTCGGAGATACAAGCACCCCCGGGCTAAAAGAGCCGTTCCCTCCCCCGCTCGTGGTTTCGCCTCGAGCGGGATTTCTCTTGCCAGAAAACGGGACTCTTCCTATACTCCTCCCCATGAAACGGAAGACCTCGAAGGCGAGGCAGGCTTCGCGACGTGCGGTACGGCGGGAGGGGAAACGCGTGGCGGTGATCGGCACGGGCTACGTCGGTCTCGTCACGGGCACGTGCCTGGCGGAGATCGGTCACCACGTGATTTGCGTAGATCGGAACCCCGATAAGGTCAAAAAGCTCCAAAAGGGCATCAGTCCGATCTATGAACCGGGTCTCGAGCCGCTTATCAAGAAGAACCTCAAGGCCAAGCGTCTGGAATTTACCGGCGATCTCCCGGCAGCGGTGAAAGCGTCAGATATTCTTTTTATCGCGGTGAACACCCCGCCGCGGCCGGATGGGAAGCCAGACCTTTCCCATGTGGCGCACGTGGCACGCCAAATTGCCGAATCGGCCGAGAACTACAAAGTCGTCGTGGACAAGAGCACCGTCCCGGTGCAGACCGGACAGAAAGTGAAAGAAACGCTGAAAGCGTACAATCCGCACCGGCTGGACTTCGACGTCGTGAGTAATCCAGAATTCCTCCGGGAAGGATCGGCGGTGATGGATTTCTTGAAGCCGGATCGGGTCGTCGTCGGCGTCGAGAATGAACGCGCGGCGCAAGTCATGCGGGAGTTGTACCGCCCGATCCGCGCACCCTTCATTGTGACGGACATCAATTCCGCAGAACTCATCAAGCACGCGAGTAACTCGTTCCTGGCCGCCAAGATTTCCTTCATCAACGCCGTGGCGGAGATTTGCGAGCGGACGGGAGCAGACATTGCGGAAGTCGCACGTGGCATGGGGCTGGACGAGCGCATTGGCCCGCATTTTCTCCGCGCCGGCATCGGGTACGGCGGCTCCTGCTTCCCGAAAGACGTGTCCGCCTTCATCGCCATCGCGGAAGAACTAGGGTCTCCTTTTGATCTCCTGAAAGCCGTGCAGCGCATCAACGACGATGCCCGCCAGCGCTTCATCAAGAAGATCGAGGAAGCGCTCTGGGTGGTGAAGGGGAAGACCATCGGCGTCTGGGGACTCGCCTTCAAGCCGAACACGGATGACATGCGGAATGCTCCGTCCATTACCATCATGGAGTATCTCTTGAGCGAGGAAGCACGCGTCCGCGCCTATGATCCGCAAGCGACCGAGAAAGCGCGAGAAATTCTCGGAGGCAAGGTCGAATATGTGGACACTCCCTACGCGGCCGTGAAGGACGCGGATGCGCTCATCATCGTGACGGAGTGGGAGGAATTCCAAAAGGCGAACCTGAAGAAGGTGCATTCCCTCCTCCGCCAGCCGCTCATCATTGACGGGCGAAACCTCTACGATCCGGCAGAGATGAAGCGGCTCGGGTTCATCTACCGCGCCGTCGGCCGACCGAGGTAGAGCGCTGTTGACAGGGAGAAGCGCGAAGAGTATCCTTCGCGCTGTCGTCGGCGCAGGGTATTGACACCGTCGTGGTGATCGCGCCAGACGTCCGTTCTTTTGACTTTGCGAAAGGAGACCGCCGTGATTGAACAGCGAACCAGTGTGACGAAGAGTTCTGGAATTTCTCTGACCAAAGATCTTGAACAGGAATGGGAACCGCTTGTCGCACGTCGAGACCGCACGCGAAGATACGTGAATGCACTGCGGATTCGCGTACTCAACCTCGCGACAGAACCGGCTCTGCAAGAACAGTGCAGGCTCAAGAAGTGCGCCGAGAAAGAGCTCCGGAGTGTTCGTACGCAATATGCGGAGGCTCTCTACGATTCCCAATACTACAGACGGTTCATCGAGGTACGTTGCCGCGCGACTCGTGACCCTTCTCTTGCGAAAGAAATCGAGAGCCGTCTGAAACGGCGCAAGGCGAGATTGAGGTACTTAGAGAGGAACGCCGACACACCAGATGCTGAAACCGCGCAAGGCGATAGTGAGATGCTTCATGCTACCATTCAGCGCGAACGTGATCTGATTTGGGTATACACCACGCCCATCAGCAAATTGGAAGAGCGCCGGCAACTGGACGAAGAGCGCTGTGCGCAGAAACTTCACGAGCTCGAGATCGCCATCCGCGCACAAGAGGAGAAACTCGCGCGGCTGGAGACGGAGTACCGAACGCTGCGTCAGCGGGTCAAAGATGACCTCACCGAGGCGGAGAAGGAGTTCTCCGAAGCACATCGAGCGATCCTGGAATGGGCGTGTCGAGATGCGAAACGGCTCCACTGGCTTCTCGAACGGGAACCGCACTGCCGTGCGGAAGCGCTCGGTCAGTACCAGCACGCGCACCCGGAGGAGAAACTCTCTGATCTCATCCCGCAAGAAAACGTCAGTCCCCTTCTGGTCTCACCGCCGTCTTCCGCACGACGGAAGCGGAGCAAGAAGAGGCGTATGACTCCCGCAGACATTGAAGGACACGCTGTGCGAGAACCCGACGCCCCGTGGAGGTTTGTGCTGGTGGATGCGTCGCTGACGCATGAGCGCATGCTGGATGGTTTGCCCGAATCGGTTGACGATCTCCGAGCGCTTCTGCGCAAGGATCGGCACCCGGACGCAGATCCAAACCTGATCGCCGAGACCCTCGCTCGCGTCACGCGTCTCTCAAAGCAGGAACGGCAACTCCTGAAGAGGCTTGTTGGAGTAGAGCCAAAGGGATGGAAGATCGTGAGAGCTGGCGACTATCGTCTCTTTCTCGACATCGACGAGACACAGCGCCGGATCCGATTCCTCGTTCGCCCCCGCCGAGAGGCGTACACGAAGCGTCACTGGCAATGAGTTTCAACTACCCATGGGAACACCTCCCATGGGTTACTTTTTTAATCGGCAGACTTTACCGGATTCACCGCGCGGGCTTCCGCCAGCGCGCGCTCGGCGGCGGCGATATCGTCCGCCGTGTTCACGGGGAGCCAGAGATCGGCCTGCTCGGTCCGAAATGGAACGCCACGGTGGATCATCGCGTTCACCATGTCGGTCACTTCATACTCTCCGCGGGAAGAAAGCGGCGTTTCCACAGAAAGAAACTCGGGTTGGAGGATTGCCGCACCGACCCAGGCGACATCCGACACAAACGCCGTCGGCTTTTCCACCATGTGCTCGACGACGCCGTCCGGGCGGAGTTGCAGAACACCGAAGCGCTCGGGGTGTCCCACGGCCTTGGTGAGGAGCGCCCAATCATGCTGCACGAGCCGGCGCAATCCTTCCGGTCCGTAGACATCATCTCCGTAGAGCAGGAGAAACTTTCCGCGGAGGAGGGGCGCCACATGCTTCACGGCGTGACCGGTCCCCAGCGGCTGCTCCTGCACGACGTAGGAGCATGTGCGACCGAACGCCCTCGCGCCGTATGCTTCGCGGATCATCTCCCCCTTGTACCCAATGACGAAGATCACCTCGGCAATCTCGGAGGGGAGCTGCTCGAGGGTATACTCGACCACCGGCCGCCCCAGCACGGGCACGAGCGGCTTCGGGACGGTCTCGGTCACTGGTCGGAGCCGTTTGCCTAAGCCTCCCGCAAGGACGACGGCTTGCATGCTGGTCGGTGGGAGTTATGTTGAGACGGAAACCTTCAGGTGCTTGAGCATCTCTCGGTCGGCGTTCGTGAGCTGCGCCGGATCGTTCACGGCCAACCAGAAGGAGGCCTCAAGCACTTTCACGCGACGGCCGCGCTCCCGGACGAGGGCCATGACCAAGTCGGGGAGTTCGATTTCCCCCCGCGAAGAGGGCGGCACCTGAAGTTCGAAGAATTCCTGGTCCAGCAGGTAGGGACCGATGGAAACCAAATCCGAGACAGGTTCTTTCGGCTTCTCCACCGCCCGGACCAAACAACCCTCGGCGTCGCAGACGAGCACCGCAAAATGTTCCGGGTGCTCGGTGCGCTTCGCGAGCATGGCCAACCCCTCATGCCGCACCATGGCCTGCAGGTCCTCGGCAACGTAGATATCGTCAGGAAGCACGATGAGGAATTTTCCCTCCACGACCGGCGCGGCCTGCTGGATCGCATGTCCAAGCCCCAGCGGCTCCGGCTGCCGGACGTACGTGACCGTCCTTCCTTGGTGTTCTGAACCGAAGTACGCGCGAATCTGCTGCTCGTAGGGGCCGCCGACCACCAGGACAAGCTTGTCAACCTCCGGAGGCAGCGCTCCCAGCGCGTACTCGACCAGTGGCTGACCGGCCACGGCCAGGAGCTGCTTGGGTCCCTGGTACGTCTGGGTCATCCGCTTGCCCTTGCCTGCAATAGGAATCACCGCCTGCATGGGGTGCTGAAGTGACTGATATGTACGTGTGATTGTACGAGGAGAAGTTCTTGGCGTCAACACTCCGCCGCGACCGACCGCACGCGGAATCCTGCGTCCACCACATGGGTGATGCCGGCGCGAGTGGCGAGGGTACAGAACTGGGCACGATCGGCGCTCCACAGACTTTCCACCAGCGCAGCGCGCTCCGTCCAGGCAAAGTTCCGCGACCAGAGCCAGCCGCCGTAGCCAGCCAGCAGGGTTCGCCCGGTGAGGGTGAGCGGATGGTTGTGCGTCACATCGGTGCGCGCCAGGACCACGGCCTCGGACGGGAGTTCTTTCTCCAGACGATGGGCGACCGCACGGTCTGCGCTCGTGTAGACGGGATAGGCCACACGAAACTTCAGGTGCGTGGCAAGATCGGACAGCGTCGTGAGACTCATGACCAACACGAGACCCCCCGTCAGGATCCTGGCACCGACGAACTGCCACCGGATCATTTCGGCCACGGTGAGCGGCAAGAGAAGCAGCCACGCCAGGAGAAGCAACTTGAAGTTATCCCAGCGGTACGGCTGGAACTGGATGATATTGGCCAGCGCAAAGAGGATCACCGCAGGGAGTGCGAGGAGTATCGTGCTCCTCTGCTCGCGACGGTACCCACGCGTCACCGCGAGCACCGCAAGGGGGCCAAACAGACCGAGATTCTTGAGCCAGAAGAAACACCATCCGAAGAGTCCACCGCTTGCCATCCATCCCGGCGCCAGGGAAAGGAATCCCGCGCGAGAAAACAGCGTCGCTTGCCAGAGCACGATTGGCGCCGCCACGAGTGCAGCCAGAACTCCCAAACCGACGAGCAATCGTGATCGCGATGCGAAAACCGCGCCAATCCAGAGGAGTCCTGCTGCCAGGAATGCATGGGTGTGGAAGAGGGGAAGAAGACCAGTGGCGATGGCGAAAGGGAGGAGAGCGCGCGGGTGACGTGGCGGGTCCCCCCACTGCCTGCGGTCAGCCGCCATACCCCAAAACACTTTAAGAAATTTTTGGAAGGGGCCCCTGTCGGACTGTCCTCGGCGTGGGCTGCCACCCGCCACGTCACCCGCGCACTGGACTGTAGAAAGAAGCATGGCGGCAAGAACGAGAAGAAATGCCGCCGCGAGAAGCAGGTGCCGCTGGGAGACGAAGGTGTTGACATGGTTCGCCCAGATCAAACCGAGTTCTTCGCTTTTATTCCATGCCGGTTCATGCACGCCGAAAAATCGCGCTGGTGCCCATGAGCTTGTGCGCTGCGCCATCTCCGCCCACTGAAAACCACCAAATGTCAGTACCAAGAGCGCAGCGACCGCGAACGTCAACCGGGCAGTTTTCTGCCCTGCCAACCGAACAGCGAGAGCGCCAGACCATCCAAGGAGGCACGCAAGAAAGGCCGCCGCGGGGAGCGTGAATGCGCCGCCGACGGTGAAGCCCGCGGCTCGGAGCATGGCGGCGCCGAAATCGTACCCGAAGGGTTCTCGCAACTTCTCACCCGCGAACGCGGGCATGGAGAGATCCCCGCCAGAGCGGCGGAGCAGCGCTTCCGCGATGAGCGTGTGGAGCGGGCCGTCCCCCCAGGCGCCGCTCATCGCGCGGACAGTGCCATCACGGGTTTCTCCCCATCCGAAAAACGCCAACGCGAAACTGATGAGCAGTAAGCCGCCGAAAAGCGCGAGCGCCCGCCACTGGAGCAGTTCTCGCAGTACGCCGTACCAGAGTGCGGCGATCACGAGTCCGGCCGAGAGTATCAGGAGTACGTCGAGACTCGCTCGCACCGTCCCACCTGCAAGATAGACAAGAACGCCGACCGCGCCGCCCGCGAGAAAGAGAAACGGAAACCCCGCAAGTGCGCGGAGCGCTGGGGAGCCTACGTGCTTTGGGAGCAAGAGGAGCCCGCACGCACAGCAGGCCACCGTCAGCAGAACGGCGACGCCTGCGGCGCCCCACGCCTCGAAAAGCGCGGGGCGTACGAGGTCGGCGAGGAACAGCGCAACCGAATTGGACACCCGCGGCGGATTCTAAAAGACCACGAAGTTCACGAGACGATCCGGAACCACGATGACTTTCTTGATCCTCCTTTTTTGTCCCTTCAGCCACCGCTGAACTTTTCCGCTGCGCTCTGCAGCGGCGCGGACGTCCGCCTCAGAGGCACCGCGCGGCATCGTGATCTGATCCCGCACCTTTCCATCCACCTGCACGACAATCTGCACGGTATCCTCCTCAATGAGCGCAGGCTCGTACGCGGGCCACGGCTGTACAGCAATGGGGTCTCCTTCCCCGAGTTTCTGCCACAGCGCTTCCGCAATGTGGGGAGCAAAGGGACTGAGAACCCGGAGAAATGTCTTGAAATCCTCGACGGATACACCGTCCTCGCTCTCCGACAAGTTCAGAAACCCCATCATGGCGGCGATTGCCGTGTTGAATTTCAGCGCTTCGACATCCTCACCAACTTTCTTGACGAGACGATGGAGCGCCCGCCGGACTTCGTCACCACTCGCCGCCTGCTTCTCACTGCGAACGGCCTCCCCAATCCTCCACACTCGCTTCAGAAACCGGTGAACGCCGGGCACCGACTTCGGATCCCAGGGCTTCCCTGCGTCCAAGGGGCCGAGGAACATCTCATACAAACGCAGTGTGTCGGCGCCGTACTGGGCGACGATGTCGTCAGGGTTGACCACATTCCCCCGCGACTTGCTCATCTTCTGCCCGTCGGGGCCAAGAACGATTCCCTGGTTGCGGAGCTTCGCAAACGGTTCCTCGATCGGGAGGTACCCGCCGTCGTACAGCGCTTTCATCCAAAACCGGGCGTAGAGCAAGTGAAGCACCGCGTGCTCCGCACCGCCCACGTAGAGGTCTACCGGCATCCACCGCTCGAGCGCTTCCCACGACCAGGCGGCTTCGGAGTTCTTCGGATCACAGAAGCGGAGGAAGTACCAGCAGCTACCGGCCCACTGAGGCATCGTGTTTGTTTCTCGCTTCGCAGGCTTGCCGCACTTGGGACATGAGGTCTGAACCCACTCGGCAATCGCAGCGAGCGGAGATTCTCCGGTTCCTGTTGGCTCGTAGCTCTCCACGTCCGGGAGCAGCACGGGGAGCTGTTCTTCGGGAACAGGAACCGCGCCGCACTTCTCGCAATGCACAATGGGAATCGGTTCGCCCCAATACCGCTGGCGAGAGAATACCCAGTCGCGGACCTTGTACTGAACGGACTTCTTGCCCAACTCTTTCGTCTCCAACCAGGCAGTGATCTTCTTCCGCGCGTCCGCCGACGGCAATCCGGTACATTCCCCACTGTCCACGAGGAGGCCATCGTCAACAAAGGCCGCAGTGAGTTTCTTCGGCGTACGCCGTTGCTCGTGTTCTGGACGAACTACCTCGCGAATCGGCAGTTTGAATTCGGTTGCAAACACAAAATCCCGCTCGTCGTGTGCCGGAACGGCCATGATCGCACCAGTGCCGTACGACGCGAGGACGTACTCTGCGACCCAGATCGGAATTTCCTCGCCATTCACCGGATTGACCGCTTTCGCACCCGTGTCCACGCCGGTCTTCTCTTGTTTGAGCGCCGTTCGCTCGAGGTCGCTTTTCGCTCGGGTTTTCTCAACATAGCGTTGAACGGCCGCGCGTTGCTTCGGTACGGTGATCTTTTCGACGAGCGGATGCTCGGGAGCAAGCACCACGTACGTCGCGCCAAATAACGTATCGGCGCGGGTGGTAAACAAGGGAATCTCTGCTGCCCGCTGCCTGCTGCCCGCTGCCTTGGCACGGAAGATGACTTCCGTGCCTTCGGATTTCCCAATCCAATTTCGCTGGAGCTCTTTGATGCCTTCGGGCCAATCAAGCTGATCAAGGTCACGGAGCAACCGATCCGCGTACTTCGTGATCCGGAGAAGCCACTGGCGGAGGTTGCGCTTTGTCACCGGCGTGCCGCAGCGCTCGCATTTCCCGTCAATCACTTCTTCGTTCGCCAAACCGGTTTTGTCTTTCGGACACCAGTTAATGGGAACCTCCGCCTCATACGCGAGACCTAAATGATAGAGTTTCAGGAAAATCCACTGCGTCCATCGGTAGTACGCGGGATCCGTCGTGTCGATTTCTCGCGACCAGTCGTAAGAAAATCCCAGCCGCTTCAGCTGCTCGGTGAACCGCGCGACGTTCTTCTCGACGAGTGTCCGCGGATGAGTTTTCTGCTTGATGGCAGCGTTCTCCGCGGGGAGCCCAAACGCATCCCATCCCATCGGATGAAGCACATCAAACCCTCGCATCCGCATATACCGGGAGTAGATGTCCGTCGCGGTGTACCCCTCGACGTGCCCCACGTGGAGTCCTTCCCCCGACGGGTATGGAAACATATCCAGGCAGTACAATCGTTTCTCGTTCGGCTCACGCGCATCATCGTGTGTGCGGAACACACCGAGCTTCTCCCACAACGCCTGGACGCGCGGCTCGATCTCCTCCGGCCGGTACTGGTCTGTCTTCCTGGGCATGGGCCGTTCTCAAGAAATCGTAGCATACTCGCGATGGAAACTTTGTGGGAGTGCCGGCGTACCCCCACGCTCGCGACTCTTGACAACGGCCGCTCGCGACCTACAATCGATGGTGAGAAATTCGAACGTTCCTTTTCGAAGGGAGACACCTGTGTGCACGCTGGGAGACATGCAGAAATTCTTAGCCACGACGGACGTTTGCATGGAGCTCTGGGGCATCACGGACGAGACATACAACCACTATAGGGAGCGGTGCCGCGCCGTGGGCACGAAGCTCAGACAAGAAGTCGGGCTGACCCCAAAGGAAATCGGCAAGATTCCACTCGACGCCGAACTGCCGCGCGGGGCCGCAACACTTTTTGCGGAACTCGAGGAGTGGTGGAAGAGCCGAATGACGTAACACCTTTTCCGCGCGCATGGCCAAAGCCGTGCGCTTTTTTCTGTTGGGCTCGTGTGGTATAATTCAGGACTGTGAACGAAGAGAACCGACACCTCATCGTAAAACCGCCGGTGCAGCTCGCCATGGGAGCCGTGGTGGTGGGCGGGCTGTTTTACGTGCTCGGCCAGTACCTTGCCTCGCAACCCCAGCGCATCGAGAAAGAAGCGGAGGCAAAGCGGGAGATCACGGTGCACGGGCGCGGAGAAGTGCAAGGGAAACCGGATGTCGCCCGACTGACGCTCGGCGTCCAAACCAACGTTCAGCCCTCGGCGAAGGCGGCACTCGATATCTTGAGCCGAAGGTTCAACGACGTCGTTTCCGCATTGAAAGCGCTTGGCATCAAAGAGGAAGACCTCAAGACGACGAACCTCTCGATCACGCCTCGGTACGACTACGGGAACGCCCCGCCAACCATCCACGGATTCGAGGCGTCGGAACATGTCCAAGTGACGATTCGCGATCTCGACAAGATCGGCGAGGTTCTCGCGAAAACGACGCTTGAAGGCGTCAACCAGGCCGGCGGGATTACCTTCGAAATTGATGATCCAGAAGCACTCCAAGAACAGGCGCAAGAACAAGCGATCAAAGACGCGAAGAAGAATGCCGAACAACTTGCGAAGGCCTTGAGCGTGCGCCTCGGACGCGTGAAGACCTTCAGCGTCTCCTCGCCGTCGCCCGGCCCGGTACCCATTTTCCTGGAGCGGGCACAAGCCGTCGGCGGCCAAGCGCCTCCTGGCCCTCCCGTCCCTGCCGGAACCAGTGAAATTGTCGCGACGGTAACGATTACCTACGAGCTGCGGTGACTCTCGGAGGGGGGACCGCCCGTCACAGCGGCTTCGGGCCGGACGTTTTTCTGATTGCCTTCCGCGCCGCCTCGACGCGCTTCTTCACGTCTTTCTCAAAACCCTGCTCTGTCGGTTCATAGTAGACGCGGTCCTTTAAGCGGTCGGGGAGGTACGCCTGCTCCACGACGTGGTCGGGACCGGCATGGGGGTTTTTGTACCCCACGCTGGCACCGTGGCGCTTCACCCCGTTAGAGGCTTCGCCTCTAACGGGGTTCATCTCCGGAATCGGGGCGTTCTTCAAGTGCGGCGGAACGTTCAGCTGCCCGTACTGCTTCAGGTCGGATTTCACCGCGCCCATCGCGCGCTTCACCGCGTCGCTCTTTGGCGCCACTGCGAGATAGAGCGCCGCCTGTGAAAGGTTGAACTCGGCTTCAGGGAGCCCCACCCACTCGAGCGCCTGCGCGGCGGATGTCGAGACGACAAGCGCCCAAGGATCGGCGTTCCCGACATCTTCCGAGGCGAAGATGATCATCCGGCGCGCGATGAACTCGGGATCCTCGCCAGCGGCGAGCATCTTGTGGAGCCAGAAGAGCGCCGCATCCGGATCGCTCCCCCGCATGCTCTTGATGAAGGCGCTGATCGTGTCGTAGTGCTCGTCTCCCGTCGTGTCGTACTTGAACGCCCGCGCTTGGATGGCGTCTTCGACATCCTCGAGGGTTATCGTGCTTCCCGGCTTCTTCGTTGCCGCCGCAAGTTCCAGGGCATTCAACGCGATGCGCGCGTCACCGCCCGACATGCGGGCCAAGTGCTCGAGCGCGTTCGGCTCCAACCGAAATCGGTGCGCTCCGAGACCCCGCTCCGCGTCACGCAATGAGCGTTCCACAATCGTCCGCACGTTGTCTTCCGACAGCGGCACGAGCTGGTAGACCTGGGAACGGGAGACCAGCGCTTTGATGACTTCAAAGTACGGATTCTCGGTGGTCACGCCGATGAGGGTCAGTGTTCCATTCTCCACGTGTGGCAGGAGCACGTCCTGCTGCGCCTTGTTGAAACGGTGAATCTCATCCACGAGCAGCACGGTGCGCTGCCGCTGGACCCCGTTAGAGGCACTGACTCTAACGGGGTGGAATTTCCGGCGCTCCCGGGCAACGTCAATGATCCTCCGAAGTTCCGTGACGCCGGCGGTCACGGCGCTCACCGGCTCAAAGTGCGCGTTCATGCGTCGGGCGATGATCTCTGCGAGGGTGGTCTTCCCCGCCCCCGGCGGTCCGTAGAGAATCAGTGATCCCGCCGCACCCTGTTCAATCGCTTTCCGCAGCACTTTCGAAGGACCAACGATGTCCTCTTGGCCCACAAACTCCTCGAGAGTCTGTGGACGCATACGTGCTGCCAGGGGTGCCTCTAGCCGCAGGCTCTTCTCGAGCTGTACGTCGAAGAGGTCCGATGTGTGGGGGGCCATTGCATCCGTGAGCGTAGTCCGGCAGACGCGCACACGTCGAGAGCTCCTAACAGGAATTCCCGCACGTTGCCGCGTGAAATGTCAGACGCACCTGACCAGCACTTCCCGCTCTCTCCTTGTCAACCAATGTCGCGAGCGCCATGCTCGTCAGTACCAACGTGCTCAGGGGGAAACTTCGCACCTACCCGACGTGGTCCGGTGAGAGTGGAGCGCTCAACCGTCATTCTGCTCGACCATGCTCCGCGTAGGACTGGACGCTTGGCTCCACGACCGGGTCGTGGAAACGGTCGCCGCGCAAGCGAGCGGCTATGCAGCCTACACGAACCTCGGCGGCCACCACTCGATCTGTCTCACGGGAAGTTTCCCGGAAGTTTCTCCGGACGTCATCCTCTGCGATCCGGAAAGTTTTCTCGTGGATCACGTGGTGCAAGTCGAGACGGAAGGATCCATTGATCCGTCAGCGGCGCGACAGTGGGTGAACATCGCTCGTGCTGTCCATGGCCGCGGTCAGTTCTGGATTCTCGTACCGCCGTTCGCGGTATCCACCGCCGCGCGCCTCTGTCAGCAGTACGGCATTCCGGCAAAGATTGGCACGTGGTCCGCGGACTCGCGGGGCGTGCTCGTCTCCTGGCCAGCCCCGCTCCATGCGGCCCCGGTCCGCCGACCCTAACTCAAGAGCGCTTTTTCCAGGCTGAAAGGATTACTTTTTTGGCTCCCCGTCGTTTGTAGACCACGACGGTCGTTCCGGCAGGACTTTTCGTCTCTGCATGATAGATGCCCTTCCCCCGATATTGCTTTTTCCCCCGCAAGGCGCGCCAGAGACGCGTGCGACTCAGCGCCCGCTGGCGCATCCGCCGCTTCGCGTGCTTCGTGAGACACACCATGCTACAGCACCAACAGGAGAGCGCCGGACCCGACGAGGAGCATGCCGAGCGCGGTTCTCCAGCCGAACCCTTCGCCGAGGAAGAGGGCGGCGAGAAGAATTGCGAACACCACGCTGAGCCGGTCCAGAGCGGTCACGCCCTTTACCGGACCCGTTTTCAGCGCCAGGAAATACCAGAGCCAGGAGAGCGCGCCTGCAACGCCGCTCGCCGCGATCCAGACGAGGGCGCGCCTATCCAGAGTGGGCAGAAGCTGCGTCTTCTTCAGGGCGACCGAGACAATGACGAGGAATGCGAACATGATGCCCGCGCGCACGGTCGTCGCGAGCGTGCTGTCGAGCCCCTTCACGCCGAGCTTCCCGAAGATGGCGACAAACGCCGCCGACAGCCCCGCGAGCAACCCGTAGAGAATCCAGGCCGACACGCCTTCAGTATACTCTCGGCCGCCGCAGAAATCTCTGACTGATCACGATGGTCAGGAACGGAAGGAGCGCCAGTTGCAGCATGGGGGAAAGTCCGATGCCGAAGATGGTTGGCATCGTGTCTGCGTACACCCAGCGGTGTGCGACAAACACGGCGTCGTACTCGATGGCGACCGCCAGGAGCGCACCGCCCAACGCAAGAAATACCATCTGTCTCCGTGTCGGATGCTGCCACCAGTCGGGAGATCGTAGTATCACCATGCCGAGCGCAAGCAGAAGAAGCGTGAGAAGCGCATCACCCAACGCCGCTCGGAAATGCATGACAATAAATGCCTCCTTAGAAAACGCCACTCCGTCGGGGAAGCACTGGTACAACATCGAATGCGCAAACTCCCAGGGCAGATGGAGCAGAAAGGCAACGGCGGCGATGACGCCGGCCGAGAAGAGCGCGGAGCGGATCTCTGTCGTCATCTTTTAGAAGAGCTCACCAGCCAAAGAGCCGAGAGGCGTTGGCGTCCGTCACTCGTTCTACCGCCGGAACCGCCGTCTCTTTCACGCGTGCGACTTCCCTGGCAACCTCCTGAACATGCGCCGGTTCGTTCCGCTTGCCGCGGTACGCTTGCGGCGCCAGGAAGGGAGCGTCTGTCTCAAGCAGCAGAGATTCAAGCGGAATCTCCCGCACGATGGCACGCAAGCCCTCGGCGTTCGGAAAGGTGACAATACCGGTCATCCCAAGAAAGAGACCGCGCTCGACGTACCACCGGGCATCATCGAGACTCCCCGAAAAGCAGTGGACGACCCCATGCAGCCCGGATCCCGCGACGTCCAGAAAGGCGCGGAACTCCGCATGGGCGTCCCGGACGTGGAAGAGCAGCGGCTTTTGCACCTCCCGCCCGAGCTGCACGAAGCGCGCGAGCCACTGCTGTTGGAGCTCAAGGGCAGGACTTCGTGGCGAACGCTCAAGCCCCACTTCCCCGACGGCGGCGACGTGCGGATCGTGGGCAAGCCCGGCAACAATCGCGAAATCGTCTTCCGTAAGCTTCCCCACGTCGTGTGGGTGCACGCCGATACCGGCAAAGATTCGCGGAGTGTCGTGAGATCGGCTCGTCGCAAGCTCAACGGCAGCACGACTCTGCGCGAGATCCGTTCCCGGATTCACGATGGTGCGGACCCCCGCGTCTGCTGCCCGCGACAACACGGCGTCCCGGTCACCGTCGTACTGCGGAAACGTGACGTGGCAATGGGTGTCGGTCATTCGTCCTCCCCGTGAGCTGAAAGCCTGGAGGGACTGCGGGCGCCGTCATTGACGACGTAAACGGTACCGCGATTCGCTTGGTCGCATCAAGCGCGCATCGTTCTGCGGAACCGCCAAGTTTCTTCACCGCACGCTGCACGCGGCGCATGGAGCGGTCGAGATTCGAGAGAATGTCACGCTCCGCCAGGCGGAGGACCACCCAGCCGCAGCGCCGCAACGCGGCGTTTTTCGCCCGATCCTTCGCGCGCTGGCGTCGCCCGGAATGCGCCTTGGCATTGTCGCACTCTATCGCAATGGCGCCGCGCCGGCAGAAGACCGCGAAATCGAGGCGGTAGCGCTTGTCGGAGCAGGACACGGACTGCTGCGGGACCGCGAGAATCCCCACGCGCGCGAGCGTCCTCTCCACAATCTGCTCCGTGGGGACGACGCCGTAGAGCTGCAGAAGATTCCGCGCCGCGCGTAAGCGGCGCAGCGTCGTGTAGCCGAAGGAGACGCGGCGCGGCAGCACATTCCGGATCGGACGAGGAAGGACGCGAATCCTCCCCACCCGAAACTGCACGTACCGTTCATCGGCCCGTGGGTGCTTCGGCTCGCGCGGCAGCAGCGCCCGTCTTTTCCGCGCTCGAGAATCCACCACCCGGGCGTAGTACCGAATGCTGCTTCCGCCGCGGCCGAAGGCGGCGGGCTGGTAAAAGGCGAGGTAACGGAATTTCCGCTTCGGCGCGTAGACCAACGGAATGCGGTACCAGTGCTCACGAAAGAGCAGGTCGCGGTCGCGCCGGTTCTTTAAGACGCCGACCAAGACCGTTTCTTCACGTGGATTCTTCTTCCCCATAGCAAGGGCCAACGCCGCCGGCCAAGACCCTATGATACGCCATTCCCACGGGTCGCCGCGCTGGGCGTTGCACGACGAAAACTCAAGCCAGAAAAACGCTCCCGACCCCCTTCCCACCATTGTCGTCCCCGATCAATCCTGTATGCTACTTGTCGTAAGGAGTGATACATGCCCCAGCCCACCAAAGGAAAAATCCGTAACGGCACCCTCATCCTGCCTCGGGCCATCCGAAAGCAGTGGCGGGACAAGGAGGTCGTGCTTATCCCCGGAAAAGGGACCCTCATCGTCCAGGCACTCGATGCCGCATGGGAGCGGTACGAGGAGAAGCTTCGGACGGGGAAAGGCGCAATCGAGACCCGCACGATCTCGGAAGCCAGTCGCGCCGCGAAGCGTCGTTGAAGACGCCTCATGCGCGTCGTCCTCGATACGAACGTCCTCCTCTCCGCATTCCTCTGGCAAAAGGGACTCCGAGCCATCTATGACGCGATCTGGCAGCGCCGGATCGTTCCGTGTTTTACTCCAGCCACTTGGCATGAGCTGGAACGTGCTCTGCGCTACCCCAAGTTTGAACGACAACTCGCGAGAATCCACCTTGAGCCCGATGACATCCTCACGCTCATCGCGAGCCGAGCGCTCTTCACGTTCCCGCGTACCGCAGTACGAGTCGTCAGGGGCGACCCATCTGACAATGACTTCCTCACCTGTGCGCTCTCCGCCGGTGCACGCGCTATCGTCTCCGGTGATCGGCACCTCCGAAATCTCGATCGGTTCCGTGGCATCCCTATCCTGTCGCCACGCCAATTCCTCAAGCAGATAGAAGGCTAGACTCCACTTTCTCCGGCACCCCTTGGACCGCCTCCCACGCACGACGAATCCTCGAATCGTCAGACTGTGCCAGCGCCCGCGCCAGCAGCGCCGTAAGTTCCCGCTCGATCTCCCCCCGCCGCTCATCAATCTGCCGCTGATTCAGTCGCGGCGAGGCCGCGCCTCGACGGACGCGAATCTCCATAGTTGTCATCTGTCATCAGTGTACCCCACCGCCAGCGAGGCAACGCTGCCCCCACTCCCGCGCGTCACCCGCCGTCGTCCCGCGCTGCCAAAGCAGAAAGGCTCCTGATCTCATTTAGCCTATCCCTTCCGATAGTGCTTCGTGATCGCGAAGACTTCAGCCTTTCCGTCCACGAGAAAGAAGAGTGCCCGGTACTTCTGGTCAATCCGAAAAGAATAGATGCCCCGCCACCGCGGTTCGAGGAGTTCGACGTTCAGCGACGGGTGGCGGATGTTCTGCTCAAACAGCCGCCGCGCCTTGGCCCACTTCTTGGCGAGTTGGTGCTTTTGTAAATACTTTTCAAGATCTCTTCGCAGTAGCAGCAACGCCACGGCGCTTGGCGTCAGTCGCGGCGAGGCCGCGCCTCGACGAAAAGGAGGACTTCCGAAGGCCATCCTCCAAGTCTACCAAAAACTTAGGCGCGTACTTTCCCGTTGCCCGGAAGTCCTCGACGACCTCCTCCGCCGGGTCTCGGAGCACCGACGCAAAGACGTGCGCGGCAAAGAGGCGGAATGCCCGCGCCTGGCGCGCGAGGCGCTTGTACTCCTTCTCGGGGATCTTCACGGTTGCCATACCCCAATCACGAGCATACACGAAACAACACAAAACAACAACAAACGACACGAAACGACACCAGACTACATTCAACGACACAAAATACACACAGAGTACAGGGGTGCTCAAGAATGCGCACGGGATACCGTCGTGCCCCCTAAGTGTACCAAGGGCTTCCTAGCGCTTCTTCCCGGCGCTCCGTTGTTGATGCTCCAGCACTTTTTCCGCCGGCGAGCGGCCCCCGAGCGATTCATGCGGAAAGTAGTTCCAGGCGTCCGACGCCGCTTGGAGCGCGGTGTTCAACTCCACCGCGTCGTCTCCGTCGTCCCGAGCCGCACAAACAAAAAGGTTCCTGACACCCTTTCTCTCGTCACAATCAAGCCCGCGCATCAAAAAATCTCCTGACCTCTCTTACCGTCACACTGTTTACTTTCGTAAGAACGGCAATCGATCAAGAATGAACCTTCGCTCAGTTTCCAGAATTTCCATTCTTTCCTTCTTGGGCTTGGCTTCCTCAGCTATCATTCTCTCGAGTTGCGACTGGTTTACAAGGTGCACTTTCACTCTTTCGCGTACTCTTGCCGGAAGCTCAGAGAGTTCTTTCTTAATTTCCAAGATAGTCTGCTCTTTCCCCCACACCCGCACTAAAGACCAAACATAGTACAGGCCAGCCAACGCGCCCATTGTCTTAAGGAGACAGTTTAATATTGTCTCCAGCGACGAAAATACATACGCACTCATTAACTCGTACTCTCGCATGGTGAGCTGGACGTCGACTTGTTTATGGTCGGCGCCTGACACCGATGCGCCCGCGCTGCGAACAACACTGCGCTGAGAAGCTGATTCACAGATTCACTATAGCGCGAGAGTCACGGAGTCTGTACCTTCTGCAATTCTCTCCAACTGTACTTCGTCACCTTGCCTTTTGAGTCAACCGAGAAAACATACAGGAGAAGCTGCTGTGCGACTTGCCAGGGAATGCGACGCACGGCGATGCGTGCGCTCGATGCCGGGAGCCCCAAACCATGGGCTTTGCCTTCGATCATTATACTTGGCGCGGGAACAGGACAGGCGGGTTGGTGGGACGGATCCCACTTCGCCCTTTCCCACTCCGCCCGCTGGGCTTCGCGGGACGTGTCTGGGCTACGCGGGACAGGCGGTCAGGGGTGCCCTCCTTCGCCCAGCCTTCGCCAAGGCTTCGGCCGGCGGGCAAGGCTTCGGAGGGGCTACGCCCGGGAACGTTAAAAGCGTGTTGGATGGCGGCGGAGGTGCGGGGGAGGAGGGGTTCGGCGAGGAGGGCGAGGCGGACGATGCCGTCGGCGAGGGTGCGGAGGGCGGTGGCGCGCTTTGCGGCGTCGGTTTCTTTCCACGGGGCGGTGCGGTCGGCGTACTGGTTGAGTTCTTGGGCGAGACGGACGGGGCCGGCGACGATGGCGTCGAGGTCGGCCACGACGGACGAGAGATCCTTCACTTCGTTCAGGATGACATGGGCAGTGGTGGGATCTGGCTGCGCGTCGGGAATTTTTCCGCCGGAGAACTTTTGCAGCAGGGTGATGGTGCGCGAAACGAGGTTGCCGATGGTGTTGGCGAGGACGGCGTTGTACTGCTCGTCGAAGCGGGCGGCCTGCACGTCGCCGGATGCGCCGAACGGGAACTGTGAAAGAAGAAGGTAGCGCGTTGCATCCGACCCGTAGCGCTGCACGAGCGCGAGCGGGTCAATGACATTACCGAGCGATTTGCTAATTTTCTGGCCGTTCACGGTGAAGAACCCGTGGACGAAGATTTCTCTTGGTAACGGAAGATCGAGCGCCAGGAGGATCGCCGGCCAGTAGATCGCGTGGAACTTGAGAATGTCCTGGCCGATGAGCTGGAGGTCGACGGGCCAGTACTTCCCTTGGGCATGGGCCTTGGGCCATGGGGCTTGGGTATCCTCCCCGTATCCAAGCGCCGTGATGTAGTTCAGGAGGGCATCAACCCAGACGTAGCAGGTTTGCGAGTCGTCGAACGGGAGCAGGATGGCCCACGGGACGCGCTCTTTCGGACGCGAGATCGAAAAATCTTCGATGCCTTGCCCAAAGAGCCCGAGGACTTCGTTTTTGCGCTCGGGGGGAGAGATGTTCAGATCTCCGCGCTCGATGCGCGCACGGACCTCGCCGAGGAACGCGGAGAGCTTGAAAAACCAGTTTTTTTCTTCGAGAAGGTCAGGTTTCCGGTTGTGCAGCGGGCACTTCCCTTTTTCGTCCAGGTCCTTCTCCGTCACGAACTTTTCGCAGCCGGTGCAGTAGAGGCCACGGTAGGACTTCTCGTAGAGGAAGCCGCGGTCATGGAGATCCTGGAGCGCCTGTTTCACCCCCGCTTCGTGCCGAGGTTCGGTCGTTCGGATGAAGTCATCATAGTGAACATCGAGCGCTTCCCAAGCGTTCTTGAACGTTGCCGCGATCTCATCGGCGAATTCCTGTGGATTCTTTCCTTGAGCCCCTGCCGCTTCGGCGATCTTTGCACCGTGCTCATCGGTACCGGTCAGGAAAAAGACTTCGGCGCCCTGTTGCCGATAGAACCTCGCGAGCACGTCCGCGGCCACGACCGTGTACGCGTGGCCGATGTGCGGCGGCCCGTTCACATAAAAAATCGGCGTCGTAATGGAAAATCTCTTCACCCTCTCCATGGTAGCGATACGCGTGCGACTTTCCAAGCATTTCGCTGTGGCGTATCCTCATGTTGTTCTGTTCCTGCACGTTCTTTACGAAGAGGTGACATCATGCCAAAACTTTCGCCGGAGACGAAGGCACGGATTGAAGACATGCTCTCGCGATGGCCGGATCGCCTCACGGAAGAAGAAAGACGGCGCATCGAGGAGTCTCGGAAGAAATGGGATGCGATGCTCGCTTCTCGCGAGCGAGCCATCACGGAATCGGAACGGATCACCGAACGAGACCTCCGGATCGTTGTCTTCTAACGCACGATGCTCTTCACCATGCTGCCCCGAGTCTCGAGGCAGCTTTTTCACGTGGTAAAGTACTGGATGTGCTCGCGGTGACCCATACGGTGACGTCGGCCGCTATCGGCGTGCAGGTCCAGAGCGCGCTCTTCGCGTTCGGCATCGCGTTCCTCTTCCACCATCTTGCGGACACCCTGCTCCATTGGAACATCTATACGGACCGGCACCGCTGGCCGTACGTCTGGATCGTCCTCGACGTCCTTGGTGGCCTTCTGCTTACGTATTGGTTGATGCCGGACCAGTTTGTAACGGCCCCGGTCCTCGCCGCAATCGTGGGCGGGAATCTGCCCGATCTCTGGCACGGAGGTCTCGACGTGCTCGCCCGACTGGTTCCTCACCGCGCCCAGACCTTTCGCAGCTTCTACATTCCTTTCCACGAGAAACTGCAACACGAAACGCTTAGCCCTGTGAAAGGACTGGTGTGGCAGGTCGCCCTGGTGGGCATCGTGCTCCTGCTGCTCTAAACAGACTATCCTGGCATCTCTTCTTCCCGACCAGCGGGGATGATGTCCGACAGGAAGACGGCGATGATCGTCGTGACCGGAACGGCGAGCAGAATGCCGAGGAACCCAGCTAATTTCGCTCCGATGAGGACGGCGAGAATGGTAATGAGCGGGTTTAGGCCTACGGCATAGCGCATGATGAGCGGCACGAGCGCATGGTTCTCCACCTGCTGGATGACCACGTAGAGGAGGAGCACCAGAACGCCGATGAGCACGGACTGCGTAAACCCGACGAGGACGGCGGGAACCGCGGCAATAATCGGCCCCAGCACCGGAATCAGTTCCAAGAGACCGGCAAGGAGCGCGAGTGCCAGAGCGTACGGAACGCCGAGTGCCCAGAGTCCCACATAGACGAGCACGCCGATAATCAGTCCAAGAAGAAGCTGGGCCCCGGCCCACCGCGCAATCTTCCGCTGCGCACGCTCGACGAGACCGATGACATATGCCTGGTGCTCCGGGGGCGTTACAGCACGGATGAAGGACACAAGCCCATTCCGGTTCACTACGAGGTAGAAGGACACGACGAACATGAGGAATATGACGAGGATGCTCCCGAAGAGTGACCGAGTCGTCGCGAAGAACTCCCCAGCGGACGCTGTAAGAACGTCGCTCAAATTCACGAGTCCAGTGCGGAGACTCTCGATGGCCTCTGGCGTGCCGAGCACAATGCCTGCACCGCCAAGAAGACGCGTAAATCGCTCATACAAATCGGGTAAGACACTCGCGAGGTCTCGAATCTCCGTCACCAGAGCGGGAATCAATGCAGACCCAATCCCGCTCAAAATCGCGATGATGATCGCGTAGACAGCAAGCACGGAGAGCGGCCGGGGAATCCGGAACTGTTGGAGCCGCGCGGCCAGTGGTTCAAGTGCCGAGGCGATGATCACCGCTACGAGGAGAAAGATGAGGATGTCGCGGATAAACCAGAGAAACCAGAGCGCGAGCAGCGCCACCGCCACACGAAAGATCGCGCTGCTGGCAATATCAATCGTGACCCGCTGACTCATATTCTGTGGTGGGAACCCCAACTGCTATCGGGAAAGCACATGGGTCAGTTCACGCTCCGGCAGGCTCGGACCGATGGCCACCAGGCGGAACTGCCGGTCGGCAAAGTAGCGCTTCGCCGCTCGTTGCACGTCGGACGGCTCCACGGCGTCGAGCAGACGGAAGATGTCATCCGGCATCAATATACGATTGAGGAGTATTTCCTGCAACGCGGCGAACTGCGCCACGTCATCCGACGCCTCCAATGCGAGTAAGAGCCTCCCCTTCACGAATTCACGAGCTTTATTCAGCTCGGCTTGGCTCGGCTTGGTGTCCCGCAGTCGTGCGTGCTCCCGAAGAATAACCCGGGAGGCCTCGAGAAGCTTTCTGGTGTCCACGCCGGCCTGGGTGGCCACGTATCCAGCATCCACGAAGTATTCGGGAGAGGTCCGCACGGCATACGCCAGTCCACGTCGCTCCCGCACCTCCAGAAACAGTCGGCTGCTCATGCCACCGCCGAGGATCGCCGACGCGAGATCGAACACCGGGCGATCCCGATGGAGGAACGAGATACCGGGCGCACCGATGACCACGTGGGTCTGATCGGTCTTCTTCTCCTTCAGGCGCAGACGCTCTCGCCCAAAACTCCGACGGAACGCTGTCGGTGGAGCAGCGCGCCCTCCAGGAAATGCCCGGAGTGCCCGTCGGAGCAGCGCGATGCCGTCCGCCGGATCCACGTCGCCGGCAAGGCAGGCGACCGCGCTCTGTGCGCGGTACTGTCGCTTGAGATACCGGAGAATTTCCTCACGGGGGAATCGGGAAAGATTCTCTTTCGTCCCGATGATCGGGTGCGCCAACGCGTGCCTGCCGAAGAGGGTTTCTTCGAAGTACTCACCCACGCTTTTCATCGGCGTGTCCTCGTACATGTTGATCTCCTCGATGACAACGCCGCGCTCGCGATCAATTTCTTTCGCATCGAGAAGCGGGTGGAGCACCATGTCGCTGATCACGTCCACGAGCAGCTCGGCGTGCCGCGCCGAGGCTTTCGCGTAGAACGCGGTCCATTCCTTGGAGGTGAACGCGTTCATCTCGCCTCCGACGCCGTCAATGGTCTCGGAAATCGCTCGGGTGCTTGGCCGTTTCCGCGACCCCTTGAAGAAGAGGTGCTCGAGGAAATGGGAGACGCCGGCCAACCCCGGTGTTTCGTGCCGCGATCCCGTCCGCACCACGAGGAAAAAGGTTACCGTGCTCGTGCCGGCCAACGGCAGGATGAGGAGCCGCAGCCCCGACGGGAGCTTCGCGCGATGAAGAGGGAAATTCCCGGTCACCACTCTAGACGGTTCGGAGACACGCAATGAGCGCATCGCCGCAGCGCACCCGATCTTGCCGCAGCGTGTCTCGATCTCGCACGGTGACAGTGTTATCTTCGAGCGAGACGTGATCAACGGTGACGCAATGCGGCGTCCCGATCTCGTCCTGACGCCGGTATCGCCGGCCAATGGCCCCAGCATCGTCGTACTGGATCACGAAGTGCTGGCGGAGCTCGCGAGAGATTTCCTGCGCTTTCGCCACGAGCTCATCGTTGTTCGAAAGAAGGGGAAACACCGCGGCCCGCACTGGAGCCAGGTGTCGCGGTAACTTCAATACCAGTCGCTTCTCACCCGCTCCCCGACCTGCTGCTCCGGCTTCTTTCACCGTCTCTTCGGTATACGCCTGCGTCAGGAGCGCCAAGAGCACCCGGTCCACGCCCGCCGAGGTTTCGATGATCCACGGCAGCACTTTTTCCTTGGTGTCTTCGTCGAAGAAACTCAAATCCTTCCCGGAAAATTTCGCGTGCCGGCTCAAGTCCCAGTCACCGCGGTTGTGGACGCCTTCGATCTCCTGCCAGTCGATGGGAAAGTGGTACTGAATGTCGTCCGCTGCTTTCGCATAGTGCGCAAGTTCTTTTTTCGCGTGCGGGTGGAAGCGCACGGTGTCGTTCGGAAACCCAAGAACCGTGTGGTACCAGCGCATCCGTTCTTCTTTCCAGTGCTCAAACCACCGATCGGCTTCACTGGGCCGAACAAAAAATTGCATCTCGGCTTGCTCAAACTCCACAGTGCGGAAGATGAAGTTTCCCGGAGTGACCTCATTCCGAAACGCTTTGCCAATTTGTGCGATCCCAAACGGCAGTTTCAGTCGCATCACCTGTTGGATGTATGGCGCATCAGCGTAGATCCCCTGCGCGGTTTCAGGACGCAGATACACGGTGCTCCCGGCATCTTCCGTTGGCCCAAGGTGCGTGCGGAACATCAGGTTGAATTTCCGTGGTTCGGTGAAAGATTTTTTTGCGCCGCAAGCGAGACACGCGTCTTTTGAGACTTCCTCGGCCCGGAACCGCTTATGGCACGTCCGGCACTCAACCAAGAGATCGGAGAACGCCTCGACGTGACCAGAAGCCTCCCAGACTTTGGGATGCATGAAGATCGCGGCGTCCAACCCGACGATGTTTTCGTATCGCCGCGTCATGTCTTCCCACCAAAGGCGCTTCAGATTGTTTTTTAGCTCAACGCCAAGCGGGCCGTAATCGTACGCGGCCGCGGCACCGCCGTAGATTTCGGACGACTGCACGATAAACCCCCGTCTCTTCGCGAGATTGGCGACCGCGTCCAGCGATGGAGCCGGCATCCCGCGTTCACCCTAGCGCGGTGATGGACCGCTTGGCAACGCCGCTCGGGCTAACGCCACCGCGACAGTCTGCGGAGGTCGCGGAAACTCCGCCCGAGTTCCCGCTGCTTGCGCGCAAACTGCGGACGGCTGACGTCTCCTCCCTCGTACTTTCGGTAGAGGCTCTTCTCCGCCTGTTCGAGCTTCCCTTCCACCTTCCGCAGCCTTCCCGGACTCGGAGAGAGCCCCCGCCCACGCTGAAAGACCTGGTAAGCCTCACGCCTGCTCTCCGCTTCCTCCAGGGTCTTCATGTATCGTCCGAGTCCCCGCCTCTGGCGCCACCAGCGAGGCATGAGATCCCCATGTTTTGAGAGACGCTCTCGGAGACGCCCGGCAGCGCGCTCGTACCGCCGGGGGACATGGTATGTCGAGACTGGCTCTTCCGACTCGCCGTCCTCGGTTTCCTTGCGCTCCTCTCGCTCCCGGCCCTCGCCTGCCTGCCGAAGAGCCTCCGCAAGGTTCTCCCGCTCGGCCAGATGGCCGTAACGGCGGTGTTCCTGTTCTTCAGAGAGGCGCGCCTCCTCCTCGGGAGGCACTCGGGGACCGAAAAGAAAGTCCCAGAGTCCCATCGCTGCTTAGTATGCCATACAGTGCTACAGTCATGTTGCCTGTGCGTATCGTGACTCGGCATTCAGAAAATCCGCTCCTCACCCCAGAGAACGTTCGTCCATCACAACCAGATTTTGAAGTTCATGGCGTCTTTAACGCTGGGGCGGCCCGCGTCGGGAAAAAAACGGTTCTGGTTCTGCGCATTTCTGAACGACCGAAATCGCGAGCAAAGGATATCATTCGCATCCCCGCGCTTACCTTCGTCAAGAATCGCCCCAAGCTCTCGTTCACAGACCTCTCCCTCAAGGACCCCCGCTACGATTTCTCGGAATTTTCCGTCGTCTGGACAACCAAGCCGCCGCGCGTCATCCGGTATCTCACGTCACTCTCCCACTTGCGCCTCGCGTGGTCCGAGGACGGCGTGCGGTTTCGTATTGAGTCCCACCCCTGGCTGTTTCCACACACGCGGGAGGAGGCTTGGGGATGCGAGGATGCGCGGGTTACCCAGATTGGGAAGACATACCGGGTGAATTACACGGCGGTGTCTGATCTGGGCATCGCCACCGCGCTCGCCTCAACGCGAACGTTTCAGGAACCCAAGCGTCACGGCGTGATCATCGCGCCAGCCAATCGCGATGTGACCATCTTTCCCGAGAAGATCTCGGGCAAGTACGCGGCACACCACCGCCCGATGCCCGCATATATCGGAGGTACGAATATCTGGTATGCATCCTCACCAGACTTTCTCCACTGGGGAGACCACCGGTTTGTTGCCGGTCCGCGACCCGGGCTCTGGGATGGAGAAAAAATCGGCGGCGGCGCGCCACCAATTCGGACACCGAAAGGATGGCTCTCGATCTACCACGGCGTTGACCGGAAGAACCGCTACAGTTTGGGTGCGCTCCTCACCGACCTCAAGCAGCCCTGGAAAATCCTTGCCCGGTCTCGCCGCCCCCTTCTCGCACCGACTGCTCCCTACGAGCGCCGCGGTTTTGTCTCAAATGTCTGTTTTACCTGCGGAGCAGTCGAGCGGAACGGCGACCTATGGATCTACTACGGTGCCGCCGACCGCGTGATCGCTCTCGCGAACGCTCCGATTCGAGACATTGTGCAAAGCTTGACAAAATCATAGGAAAGGTGTAAAGTCTCGCCTGGCTGAAAGGTGAACGATACCCTCTGAGTGCCTTGAGCGAAAGGAGAAAAACGTGAGTGTTCATTCACAAGAAGCCCGGGTTGCAGTCCTTGTGTACGAGGGTGGGAAGCTCACAGACGAGGACCTCCTTGCCCCATGTCGCTGGGAAGCGCTTCGCGCGGAAACGGACCACGTCCGATTCGTGGACATGCTGTACGGATTCTTCCGGCGCCTGGAAGCAACGGCGCACTGGCATCGCGGCTTGGACCACCACGCCGTGCGCGAGGCGAGCGTCTGTGCAAGAGAAATCCTGCCGAAAGTCCGCGAGATCCAGCAAAGCGTGGAGGCGCTGACCCCAGGCAGTCCACTCGAGGAAGCAGGAAAAGAGTTTCTGCAGGACCGTCTGGCCTGGGCCATCGGGATACTCGAAAAGAGCCTCCCAGAGTGGGGCTACTAGAAAACATCGTTCGTTGGAGCGCTTGTTGCAACACAAGCGCTCTCTTTTTTAGTCTGCATAAGGCCAGATACATCCTGGACTCCCTCGAGAAGCACGGGAGGGTGAAGTTTTGATGCAGGTCTTCCGCCTCGGGTACGGCATCCGCGGCTTC
>VMFP01000022.1 GCA_007376145.1 Parcubacteria group bacterium Gr01-1014_38 | reverse complement strand
CGCTCGGCGCTGGCGGCGCCTTCGTTTTTGAACGTGCGCCAAACCGCGGGTTTCACATCCCCACCCGTCCCCGCGAAGCTTTCGATGTCGCTGGAGCGGGGGATACGACGCTCGCCGTCGCTGCGCTCGCGCTCGCCGCTGGCGGGTCACTCGGTGAATCTTCGCTCCTTGCCAATCTCGCTGGAGGAATCGTCGTGGAAAAATCCGGAACGGCGTATGTCACTCCCGACGAGCTCGCGACTGAACTCCAGCACCCAAAAACCCAGGAAATCCTCACGGCGTTTGAACCGGTGCCCATCTCGGCTGCAGCGTCCTAGGTCTGAGTTGGGATCCTTTGTACCGGGCGCCTTTTCCCGCCTCGGTTTGGCATACCCAATGACTATAGAGCGAATGAGCAGAAGATATCTGTTGTTATTCGACAGGGGTTTGCTTGGCTTCAGAAATTTCCCGGCGGAAGTCGCACTCCTTATTGCTGCACCGGATCTCTTCTCTTCCGTGCACCAAGAGACTTCCGCAGTTCGGGCAGAGCTCTCCCGTGGGCCTACTATTCAGCGTGAACGTGCATTGCGGGTAGCGGGAACAGCCGTAGAAGGTGCGGCCGCGGGCCCCGCGTCGGGCCACAATGTCGCCTTCCTTGCAGGCCGGGCACTTCACGCCGGTTTTCTGTTCGATGCGCTCCGTGTGCTTGCACTTGGGGTACGTTGAGCACCCGAGGAAGACCCCGAACTTTGAGCGCTTCGCGGCGAGCGGTGAGCCGCACTGCGGGCAGGTTTTCCCGTTGGCGAGCTGCTCGGCTTCTTTCTCCTCCTCCGAGAGCGGCGCGGTGTACGCGCACTCCGGATATCCCGTACAGCCGAGAAACCGCCCCCGTTTGCCGAGACGCTCCACGAGCGGCTTCCCACAGTTTGGACACGTGAGGTTCGTCGGCTTTGTCGTGAGGTCGCGCTTCGTGAGCGACGTCGTTTTCTGCTCCAGGTTTTTGTGAAACGGCTCATAGAAGGTTTGGAGCACCGGGACCATCTCGCGCTCGCCGCGCGCGATCTCATCGAGATTGCTCTCCATGCGCGCCGTGAATTTGATATCCACAATGTCGGGGAAGTGCTCAACGAGGACGTCGTTCACGATGGTGCCGATGTCCGTGGGATGGAACCGCCGGTCGGGACCCTTCGTGACGTAGCCACGCTCCTGGATCGTTTCGATGGTCGGTGCGTACGTGGACGGGCGCCCGATACCTTCCTGCTCGAGCGAGCGAACGAGACTCGCCTCCGTGTACCGCGGTGGCGGCTGTGTCGTGTGTTGGAGCGGACGGAGGGTCTCGAGCGTGAGTGTTTCTCCCTGCCGGATGCGGGGAAGGATAGTCTCCTTGATGGCGCGTGTTCCCGCCACCTTCAGGTACCCGAGGAACTCGATGCGCGAACCAGTCGCGCGGAAGCCGTACGCATTCGCGGAGATATCCACCGTCATCGCGCGGAATGCCGCGTCCGCCATCTGGGAAGCGACCGCCTGCCGCCAGATGAGGTCGTACAGGCGGTACTCGTCTCGGTCGAGATATCCTTTCACCCGCTCCGGCGCCCGCTGCGGATCGATCGGCCGAATCGCTTCGTGGGCTTCCTGCGCGCCTTTGGTTTTCGTCACGTAGCGGCGCGCGGCCTGCGGAAGAAAGTCATCTCCAAAGTGTTTCGCAATGACACCTCGAAGCGCTGAAACGGCCTCCGTCGCAAGGTTGACCGAATCCGTCCGCATGTAGGTGATGAGGGCGGTTGGTCCTTCCTCTCCCAGATCCACACCTTCGTAAAGGCGCTGGGCTCCGCGCATCGTGCGGGATGCCGAGAAGCCGAGCTGGTTGCTCGCGGCTTGCTGGAGGGTGCTCGTCGTAAACGGCGGAGACGAGGAGCGGTGGACCACCTTTTCTTCCACGATCGTCACCATCCAAGGTCCGGGTTCTGCCTCTCGGACGACCGCGTCGGCATCCTCTTTTGATCGGATCGCGAGCTTGTCGAGTACCGCACCATCTTTGCTTCGGAGGCGCGCGGTGAACCCCGTTAGAAGCGGAGCTTCTAACGGGGTGGATCGCCCCTCACCCGCGTGGAGGTCGGCTTCGATGCTCCAATACTCCTCCGGTGTGAATTTCTCGATCTCGCGCTCACGCTCGACAATGAGTCGGACCGCCACGGACTGCACGCGACCAGCGGAGAGGCCCCGCTGGACTTTCTTCCACAGGAAGGGAGAGAGTTCATAGCCGACGAGACGGTCGAGGATCCGACGCGCCTGTTGCGCGTCCACGAGTCGGAAGTTGAGACCGCGTGGGCTCTTCAGTGCCTCTTTGATGGCGCGCTCGGTGATCTCATCAAAGGTGATGCGCCGAACCTTGGTGGGGTCAGGCGCGAGGAGTTCCTGGAGGTGCCAGGCGATGGCTTCTCCTTCACGATCTTCATCCGTCGCGAAATAGATGATGGTCGCTTTTCCCGCTTCTTTTTTCAGGCGTGCGACCACCGGTCGCGCCTTGGGGGGGACCACGTACCGCGGCTGGAAATTCCTTCCGACATCGACTCCCATCTCACGCTTCGGGAGATCGCGGACGTGACCGTAGCTGGACACGACGCGGTACTCCTTACCGAGGTACCGCTCGATCGTCCGCGCTTTCGCCGGCGATTCAACGATCACGAGGTGCATTGTTTGATCGTGCTCTTTGGGCTAGCACCGAACGTACTGTTTGCCCCCGACGTCGCGAGCCAAGCCCTGAAGTTCGAGAAGACTAAGTGCGGCCGATGCCTCATGGGGCGGGAGTGTACTGGCCGCGATGACGGCGTCAATAGGCTGCGGGTCGAGCGTCAAGATCTGGAGGATGCGGTCGGCAGTCTCTGTCGGCGCTCCTTCGGGATGTGCCAGAGCCCTGGCTGCAGGTGCCGCTTCTGCCGCGCGAGGGAGAGCAAGGACATCCCGCAGTGCGAGTGCCTCCAGGACATCCTCGGCAGAACACGCTGGTGCGGCACCTTCCTTGATGAGGCGATGGGTTCCCGCAGAGAGCGGTGAGGTGATGGGTCCGGGAACAGCGAGGACTTCCCGGTTTTCCTCCAGCGCGAGGCGAGCCGTAATGAGCGCGCCGCTTGTCGCCGACGCTTCAATGACCACGACCGCGTGGGACATGCCGGCGAGGAGCCGGTTTCGCTGGGGGAAGTGCTCTGGACGCGCCCCGGTCCCTGGTGGAAATTCGCTCACCACTGCTCCGCCCTGCGCGACAATCTCCGCTGCCAGCGCGCGGTGCGCGCGGGGGTACAGGGAGGCATCATCAACGCTGCTGCCAAGAATCGCGATCGTGCGACCGTGGACGGCGAGAGACGCGTGGTGCGCTTCCGCGTCGATCCCGTACGCGAGACCGGAAACAATCGTGCAACCGCGCGCCGCCAGCGGTCGTACGAGCGCGTGCGTCACAGACCGCCCGTACGGACTGGCGTTCCGGCTCCCCACAACCGCAACGCGTGTCCCCTCCGGCGGGAACGCACCGCGCACGTAGAGCGCAAGCGGCGGATCGTAGATGTGGCGGAGGAGTTCTGGATAGTCCGGGCTGGATTCCGAGACGAGCGTGATCCCGCCCTCGTGGAGCCGGTGCGCTTCCGCATCGACCTCCCACGTTCGGCGATGGGCAGCAAATACTTCTCGTGCCTCGGTGGTGAATCCCGCCGCTTCCAAGAGGGCATCGCCGGCATTCCACGCTGCCTCTACGGAACCCGCGAAGCGGACGAGCGTCCGCAAGCGAACCGCACTCACCCGTGGCCGAAGCGCGCTCAGCCCGTGGACCATTGACGCGTTGCTCATCGTGTTCTCACGCGAGGTACTTGACAGTGTTTCTGAAGCACCGTTTCTGTAGAGTACTCTTTGGCCATGTATCGTACAGAAAAGGAGGTGACGTAACGGATGGCGACAGGGACGTGTGTCTCCTGCGGTATGAGCGATGTCGAGCTGAACGAGCAGGGAGAGTGTGCCGAGTGCGCAGGGGGAAGCACCAACGAAGACGCGGAATAACCAAGCTCTGGCATTAGGAGACGATGTTTCGAAAGACCGGCAGGTCGCCCCTCTCACTTCCACGTGGTGGAGGAGAGAGGAGATCCGCCAGTCTTCTGCTACACGACACCGAGGCGTCGCCTATGCCATGCCTCGAGACAGCAGCGAAAGTGGTTCGACTCCTGTCTGCCATCGTCTGGCTCGCGGTGGGACTCCTCACGCTTTGGGTGACCTAGCGCGCGTTCCAAGAACTTGACCCATTTCTCCGAACGCTGCGGGAGACATCCCAGCAGCTCGGCACTCCCACACCGACGTCCCGTGCGCCATCCGGAGGATTCCCGATCCCCGATTTCGGCCCGCTCCTCCGCGCGCCGTCAGGAATCCGTGGTTCTCGGTGAGGACGTCTTCGGTTCTCTCCCCGGACCAGACGATGGCTTCCCAAGGACCTTGAACAGGCCGGAGGCTTCCTTCCGTCGCGCATCCGCCAACACCCGCAGGGTGTGCGCGATGCAGTCAAGGAGATCGCTCCCGTGTGCGGAAGATCGTTGTAGGTCGTGAGTCGGGAGGAACATCGAGGACCCGGTAAATGTCCATCGCGGGTTATCGGCGATCGCTGCGTACGCGAGGGCGGGCGTGAGGCCCTCGCGGAAGGTGAGGGTCGTTCTCCGGTGTGCGTGAGCGCTCCTGGTCGCTTCTCGAGGACCGCTCACCACACTGCTTTCGGTCATCGCTGACACCCCAGCGTCAACGGCGAGGAATTTTACGTGGACGAGCTTGAAGAATGCTTCCGCTTCGGGTGGGAGCGTCCCATAGGTCGCTTCCAGATCCACCCGTGCCGCCTCGAGATCTGGTGGGGTCCGCGCGGAACTGATGCGGGTGTATGCGGCCAGCCGGGTGTCGGTGTTCGGAATGTAGCTCTCGGGGAGAAAGGCTTTCACCGGCAGGTCAATTTGCACCTCGTGCATCGCGAGGCTCGGACCACCTGAGCGGAGCTTCTCCACTTCCTCCGCGAGGAGTTCTCCGAAGAGATGGACGCCAACCGCGCGGATGGTCCCGTGCTGTTCCCGACCGAGGAGGTTTCCCGCGCCGCGGATTTCCAGATCGCGGAGAGCGAGCGTCCAGCCGCTTCCCAACTCGACCGCTTCCAAGAGTGCCGCCAAACGCTTCCGCGCTTCAAAGGCAAGGCGTCCTTGGGAATAGAGGAAGTAGGCGTAGGCCTGCTGGTTGCCGCGGCCGACGCGACCCCGGATCTGATAGAGATCCGCGAGCCCGAAGCTCGGAGCGTCAAAGACAATGAGGGTGTTGACGTTCGGGAGATCAATGCCGTTTTCGATGATCGTGGAGCAGACGAGGATATCCGCGCGGCGGGTATCGAATTCCTCCATCACCCGCATGAGTTCCAACTCTGGCATTTGCCCATGGGCCACAACGACCCGCGCACCCGGGACGAGGGCGCGAATCCGCTCTGCCGCGGCGTCAATCGTCTCCACCCGGTTCCAGAGGACGTAGGCCTGGCCCTTGCGCGCCAACTCGTCTTCGAGCGCTTTCTTGGTGAGTGCGTCGTTTTCGCGCGCCACCTTCGTGACGACGGGGCGGCGTCCTGCGGGAGGCGTGGCGATAACCGAGAGCGACCGAAGGCCGGACAGCGCCATGTGCAGGGTGCGGGGGATCGGTGTCGCCGAGAGCGACAGGACGTCAACGGCAGTGCGCACCTTCTTGAGACGTTCCTTCTGTGCGACGCCGAACTTCTGCTCCTCGTCAATGATCAGGAGCCCAAGGTTTTTGAACCGCACATCTTCGGAGAGGAGACGGTGCGTTCCGATGATGATCTGAATTTTCCCGTCGGCGAGCTCCTGCAGTACCGCTTCTTCTTCGGCGGGAGATTGGAGGCGCGAGAGGAGAGCGATACGCGCCCCGGTGTCCTTTAACCGATCCTGGAAGGTGTCGAAGTGCTGCTGCGCGAGGAGTGTCGTGGGAGTGAGGACCGCGACCTGCCGTCCGAAGTTGACGGCCTTAAAGGCAGCGCGGATGGCCACTTCGGTTTTCCCGAAACCTACGTCTCCGCAGACGAGACGATCCATGGGCTGTGCCCGTTCCATGTCGCGCTTCACTTCGCGGATCGCCGCCGCCTGATCGGCTGTTTCTTCGTACGGGAAGACCGCTTCTAAGTCCTGATCTGCCTGGGTGTCCGGAGGGTACGTGGTGCCCGCTTCCGTCTCGCGCGCAGCGTACTGCGCGAGGAGTTCCCGCGCGAGGTCGCTCGCTTCGGCGCGCACGGCCCGGGTCGTCATTTCCCATTCCGTTCCGCCAAGGCGATGCACAATCGGGTTGGCGGCGCCCACGTACGCGGTGACCTTCGAGGCCAGTTCCACCGGGACGTAGAGTCGGTCGCGTTGCGCGTACTCAAGGATGAGATACTCCCGTGCGGATTCGGCAAACGTTTTCCGTTCGATGCCGCGGAAGCGGGCGATGCCGTGGTCCCGATGGACAACGTACTCTCCGACCCGGAATCGCCGGGCGTACGCTATGCCGCTGTCCCAGGTCAGTGGTGTCTCTTCTGTCGTTTCTCCCAAATCCGCGTCTGTGAAGACGTGGATGCCTTCTCGACGGTCAATGAATCCGCGGGTCTCCGCCGCGGTATCGGCAGGGATGATCGTCGCGTGCGGGAGCGCATCCACCGCCTCCGCGAGCGCCTTCGGCCGTGCGGTGAGGAGGAACACGCGCTCGTTCTTCTTGCGGATCTCCCGGAGTGCTTTTTGAAATCGCTCCAAGTCTCCCTCGAAGACTGGAGCGTCGGCAAGCGGTGACCGTGACTCTGAAAGCGGGGTGAGGAGAAGATCAACGCGACGCGTGGAGGGCAGCACGCCGTCTTCCGCGATCACGTAGGCGCGGTCGAGAAGGCCGCTGAAGTTCGTGCCGAGCTTCTTCGGCAAGCTGAGGGGGTACACGGTCCAGCGGCGCGGCTCGGCCTCCGCGGTCTTCGTGAGCATCGTTTCCACACTCCCGTTCTCTCCGTCAGCTCCGCCGTTCTTCCCCGGGCGTTCGAGAGAGACGATCCGATCGATCACATCACCAACGTACTCGACGCGCAGCGGTGCTTCGGCAGAAAACGGGAAGATGTCGAAGACGCCGCCCCGGCGCACGAAGGTTCCGGGCTCGGCGCTTCCCCGCTCCTCGCTGTAGCCGAGCTCGAGCAGACGGGCGGCGAGCGCCGTGAGCGCGAGCTTTTGACCGTTCTGCAGCGTGATCTCTCCAAGATCGGTGGTGGAACTCGGAGACGGCTGTTGGAGCTCCCGCGGGGTAGCGAGGATGAGCCGCGGATCTTCATTGCGGAGACTCGCGATGGCCTGCCAGAACGCTCGCAGGCGTGGCGTCGGAATGTCGCCAGACCGTTCCTGCGGAAGAAGTACCGGGAGCACCGTGAGGGGGAGCGGAGACAGTGGCGCGCCCTCCACCGGCATGCGCTGCCAGAATTGGATCGCGCGGCTGATACGCGGGAGCGGCAACTCCGTGCGTTCCGCGAGGACGACCACGACCGGACGCCCGCTCAATGGAGCGGGAAGTCGCGCGAGGAAGAAGGGAAGGGCGCTTTCCGGAAGCGCGGGAACGTGCTGTTGCGTGTCTGTGCGTACGGCGTCCCACAGCTCCCGGAACACACCGGAAGCCGGGATATTCATGTCCCGTCGCAACAAGTATGCGGACCCCTTCCTCCTCTGTCAATTCCGTGTATTGGGCCACCACATCCTGGACTGCTCGGGATGCTTTTCCACAAGGAACTGGATGGGGCTCTTGAGATCCAAGGCCCAGTGCGGCCGCTCGGCGTT
>VMFP01000021.1 GCA_007376145.1 Parcubacteria group bacterium Gr01-1014_38 | reverse complement strand
CCACGACGAGCAGTTCCTGAAGCGCTACAACGCCCGCGTGCCGATGGGCCGCATGATGAAACCGGAAGAAGTCGGCGGGCCACTTCTCTTTCTTGTATCAGACGCGAGCTCGTACATGACGGGCGCCAATCTCATCGTCGACGGCGGTTGGACGGCGTGGTAGTTGACACAGCTTCGTTCGCGTACTATCCTACACGCTCCGTCAAGGAGCGTTCTTTACTAAAGCAACAGCCTGACAAAGGAGATTTTCATGTCCAGGACGCGCAACGCGTACGTCGTGCCGGTGAACTACGATCTCGCGCACGAGGCGCAGATCGAAGAGGCAAAGTTCGACTGGATCACGGACTACGATCGCAACTTGATCCGGAAGAACCCCACCGAACACCTCTCCCCGCTCCCGAAGGGCCAGATCGAGCAACGGATCACCCTCGTGCACCTCAACCGGTGCGCGAAGCGGAAGGAGATCATCGCTGAGATGGACACGCTCAACGTCCGCGTCCGCCCCGTGCTCTCTCCCGAATTCCTTGCGCTCACCAAGGCGTACCCTGACCTGCAGCGGAAATTCCACTTCGTCGGTCTCGGCTCGGTCTGGGTGGACTCCGGTGGCAGCCGGCGCGTCCTCTGTGCCTACGGGTACTCCGCCCGGCGGTACCTCGACCTGTATTGGGACGACTATGAGTGGCGTGAGCTCTGTCGCTTTCCGGCCGTCTGCAAGTAATGGCTCTTGGACACTCTCGATCCTCTGACCTTCTGGTCGTTTGGTCCCTTCCGTCCGCGACGCCTGCTGAATCCTTAAGATTCTGCAGGCGTTTTTCTTGAAATAACGCAGATTGCCTGAAGAACACAGATATGGCACGCTGTGTGCCTAGGAAATTCCCGTGATACCGCTGTATAAGTTTCCAAGGGCAGGCGTGGACCGCGAGAGGATTCGCGAGGAGTCATTCGCGCGGCAGCATATTGCTAAACAGGGCCCCGAGGATTTTGCGCGGCAGGACTTCTGGCCGTTGATGAAGCGATACCTTCGTCAGGGCAAGACCTATCTGGATGTGCAGTGCGGCACCGGGGGGTGGGTGATCTTCCTCCACGATGAGGGATACCGGGTGGAAGGCGTTGACCCTTCGCGGCGCGTCGCGCAAGCGATTTCCGAGTACGAGCCGGAGATTCCGGTGCGCGTAGCGCGACCGACGGAGTTGCCGTACGCGGACGGAAGCGTGGACGGGATTGTTGCGATCGGAGCGCTGGAGTCTCTGGAAGGCAGAGTGCCTTGGGCGCTCAACGAGTGGCGGCGGGTGCTCCGCGAGGACGGGACCCTGTTTTTCCAGGTTCCCTACGCGAGTCCGCTTCGGCGGGCGACCTATCTTCCACTGAAACAGATTGAGTATGCCGTGAAGACGGAGCTCGGGCAGAAGCCGGTTTTTTCCGCTTATCTCTTCACCCCGTCAGAGCTTGCCCGACTTTCCCGCGCAGCCGGATTTGCCATTGTCGAGCTTTCTCCGCACGAGCTTCCGGATCCCGACGCGCATTTCGGGCTCTACCACGACTGGCCGTTTCTTCGTGGCGAGCGGCCGTACCGGCTCAACGCTGTCGGCCGCGCCGTGAAGAATCTCTGCCAGAGTATTTCGCCGTGGGTTGTCTCGACGGGCCTGTTCGCCATCGCCAAAGTGCTTCCACGTCCGGAACAACGCTGATATGCCCGAGGACGCGAAGAACATTCAGCCGCTTGTTGTCGGTTCCCGGCGCATTGGGCCCGGAGAACCCGTTTTTGTGATTGCCGAGATCGGCATCAACCATCAGGGAAGCGTGGAGATCGCGAAGAGGCTCATTGATGCCGCCGTTGCCGCCGGTGCGGACGCCGCGAAGTTCCAGAAGCGTTCATTGCCGGATCTCTACGACGCGGAGCTTCTCGCGAACCCGAACCTCGGGGAGCAAAAGTTCCAGTATCTCCTCCCGCTCCTGAAGGAATTCGAGCTTTCCATCGCACAGCTCCGCGAGTTGCAGGCGTACTGCGCGGAGAAGGGCATTCTGTTTTTCGCCACACCCTTCGATGTTCCGAGCTCCGACGCGCTTACGATGCTCAACGTGCCGCTCTACAAAATCGGCTCGCCGGATCTGACCAACCTTCCGCTTCTTGAACATGTGGCGGGGAAAGGAAAGCCAATACTCATGAGCACGGGGATGGCGGAAGAGAGCGAGATTGACATCAGCGTGCAGCTCCTCCGCCGATTGGACGTTCCGTTCGGGCTCTTCCACGTGAACTCCACGTATCCGGCGCCATTCGACGAAATCAATCTGCGGTTCATGGATCGGCTGAAGGAGTACGGCGTGCCCGTCGGGTACTCCGGGCACGAGCGGGGCATCGCTGTCGCCCTCGCGGCTGTCGGTCGTGGAGCCGCGATGATCGAGCGGCACCTGACACTCGATCGCTCCTTGGAAGGCCCGGACCACCAAGCGAGTTTGCTCCCCGACGAATTTGCGCAGATGGTGCAGGGAATTCGCCAGATTGAGCTTGCGTTCGGCAGCGGCCAGCGTCGGATGACCCGCGTCGAGGTGATGAACCGTGAGGCTCTCGCGAAGAGCGTGGTTGCGGCGCGCGTGATCCGCACCGGCGAGCGCATCACACGCGACATGCTCGCGGTGCGGAGTCCGGCCAAAGGGTTATCTCCACAACGGATAAGCGAGCTCGTTGGCATAACGGCGCGGCGCGGCTACGCGACGGGCGAGCGTTTCATAGAGGCGGATCTTGCGCCTGTGGTTCCTGAGGCCACGTTTGACCCCCGCACACTCCGGATTCGATGGGCGCCCGTCGTGCGGTTTTCCGATGTCGAGCGGTTCCTCTCTTGGAATCCACCGGCCCTCGAATTCCACCTCACGGACAAAGACCTGGAGGAACCCATACCGGCGCGCTCGTTCCACCAAGAACTCATCGTGCATGCCCCCGAGTACCGGCACCGGTCGCTCGTGGACCTCGCGACACCCGACGCGGACGCCCGGCGGCGGTCGGTGGAAAGCCTCAAGCGCACGGTGGAAAAGGTGCGCGAACTTGCGCCGCATTTTCCGGGAACGCCGAAGTTGATCGTTCACCCCGGAGGGTACAGCCTGACTCCGTACCGGAATCCCCGTGAGCTCTTACAGCTTCTGGAAGATTCGCTCACGTGGGTCAACCTGTCCGGCATTGAGCTTCTCCTTGAGAATCTTCCGCCGCGGCCGTGGTTCTTCGGCGGGGAGTGGGTGCAAAATATTTTCCTTGACGCGCACGAAATCAAGACATTCCTCGATACTCACGGATTGAAGATGTGCCTCGACACCTCGCACGCGCAACTCGCGTGTAATGCCGCCCAGACCTCTCTCGTCGAGTTCTGTCGCATCCTCCGGCCCTACGTCCGCCATCTTCACCTCTCCGACGCCGAAGGCCTCGGCGAAGAAGGTTTGCAAATCGGGGAGGGGGACGTAGACTGGAAAGCCGTTCTTGAAATCTTCCGCGACTACGACGGGACGATCACGCCGGAAGTTTGGCAAGGGCACCTGGAAGGCGGGAAAGGGTTTCTCCTTGCGCTCAAACGTCTTGCGCCGTACTTTACCCCTGTCCGCGCAGCGGTGCAGACCTGGGGTTGACGGGCGGGCAGCCCATCTCTCCCGCTGCGCGGATTACTCCTTCGTTCTTTACACACTGGAGGGCTGCATATGGAATGTCCATTTTGTCATCAGGATCCCGACACGTACACGCTCGTTCATCGGCTGGACGGCTCGGGACAGGTAATGGCTTGCATCCCCTGCGCGATCCAGCAGGGCCTCTATTGCGAAAAGCACCAGGTGCCGCATTCGGGGCATGACTCTGGAGGGACAGTCTGCATGGAGTGCATCAAGGACGATCTCCGGGAGTTTGCCGGGGAAGCCCCGCACTTCTACACGCAACTGATGGACTCTCTCCCCGAGGTTGAGCGAGCGCGGATACGAGAATGGACGGACGACATGGGAGACATCTGGGGAGAACCAGCACTGGTCGTTCTCCGCGGGCTCGTCATGGAAGCACGGCGGAGGCACGTCGCGATCACGGATGTGGTACAGGATGTCATCGTGGACAACTTCGCGGATGCCATTCTCCCTAGAGCCTACTAACCTGTGTGTTCACCCGACGCTGGCCTATGCGGTCAGCGTCTTTTTTCAATGCACCAACGCCTTCAAGATGTGGAGCACGCGCTCGGAGGCGTCACCGGCGAGCGTCGTCGCAATGATCTCTGCGGAGCGGCGACGACCTTCCCGATCCTTCGTAGGGTTCTCGAGGTACGTGCGGATCAGCTCGATGAGCTTGCGAGGGCTTCGCGCAACCGCGATGCCGCCGCCGCGGAGGAGGTCGGCGTAGTGTTCTCGGAAATCGCGCACCACCATGCTGCGCCGCCAGGTGAGCCAATCGAACGGTTTGCCGAAGAAAGCGCAGATCACGGGGCGATCCGCAACGCATGATTCTAGCGCGACGGTGGACGAAAGGTTGACCGCAATATCCGTGTGCGTAAACAGAGAGACGAGCAGCAGCATCTCCTCCCGCGACGGGTTGTACCGGAAGTCCGGATGGGGAGCGCCCTCGTGGCGGCCGGGGGAAAATCGGATCGTGAATCCGTATTGCTCGGCCCAAGGACGGTGGCGCTCCATGTTCCCACCGGGGTGGACGGACGCGTAGAGCTGCAGGTCGGACGGAAGATCGCCGCGCCGCTTCGCCTCACCAATCGCTCGTGCGACGTGACCATGATCGTAGAGTTCTGTCGTGGCAAGGTGCAGCACGCGCTGGGAAGGGTCGAGATCAAACGCCCGCAGCGTGTCGTGTTTGGACGGTAGCTGGGCGGTAAACCGTGGCCCGAAGTAGTCCAGCCGCGGCGCGCCCACGATGGAAATCTGATCGCGGGTGAGGACGGGGAACAGGCGGAGGAGATCGCGCTTCATGATCTCATTCCACACCAGGAGATGATCCGGGAGCACGATGCGTTGACCGCTTTTGCCGAGACCTCGGTTTACCCGGGCCATTTTCAGCACGTTGTCCCAACTCTCGATCACCGTCGCAGTGCGAAGGCCGAGCCTCTTCGCTGTTTCGAGAATCGGCGGATCCGCGGGATCGAGACCCGCGGTGGTCGTCACCACAAGTGGGGGTCGCACCTCGGCCAGAACGCGATCCGCCGCGCCGTTTTCGGCGAAGGAAAACCGCTCGCGCGGGTAGTCGTTGAACGGAAAGAGCTGGTCGGACCACGGCGCCCCCGGCGTGATGATGAGGAATTGCCAATCGGTTTCCTGCGCGAGCAGGTCGCGCATCGGTTGGAGCACTGACCGATGGTGCGCGCCGGAGGGTACCGAAAACGCGATCTGCAGCATGCGCCTGTACCCTATCGGTGTTCCCCGGCGTTGACAACCAAGGACCACGCGCGCTACGGTATGGCTCCTGCCTGCGTTGGACCACGGTGGTCGGCGAGGCGGTGACACCTTTGACAATCGAAAGGATGGTGGCTTGTGCATGGAGTTTTTGTGTCGAAAGACATCGGCAATTCCTTGGCGGGGATCCTCGTGGCACGCACGTTCTCCGTCCGCGGCATCACCATGACCTACGCGCTCGATCGCCGGGGCGCGGCGTGGAAGAAGTACACCGAGGACGAAGTATTTCGAGTATTGTTCGGAACGAGCGTACGGGTGGTGGGTGCCGAGTCGTTTCACGACCTGCCGGCAGGCGCGGATTTTCTGGTGGTGACGCTGTCGGCTTCCGGTCCTCCGAATCTCGAGCAGGAGGTCTGCCGATCCGGCATTCCCGCGTATGGATTGGAGGAGGTTCTCGGCGGCCGTCACAACCCCGGCTGGGAGCTTTCTGAGCCAAAACCGATCGCTCTCCTTCGGCGTGTATTTACCGTACTCCCAACGAGCGAAGACGGTCCTGCCGTTACCGTCGTCGGCCCGCCGCAACTTGAGCGGTACCGAGGAGTGGACGTCGCTGCTCTCGGACGTCAAGCGCGCGAGAAGCTCGGGATTTCTCTTGATACGCCACTCGTGTACTACATCGGACATCCGGAACCGGAGAATCCTCACGCGCTTTCGCGAGTCGGAGAAGCCCTCTCCAGGCTTCCCCAAAAGGATGTGGTGCTGGTGGTGTCACGACACAGTCGAGACAAGGAGATTCCGGACAACGGCCCGGCGCATCGGCACACGCTCCGGCACATTCAGAAGCGCGTCGGCATTCGGGTGATCGAGAACAGTCTCGGCCATAAGGACCTCCCAGAAGATCATCCTGAGGCAATTCCCCGGGAGTTCTGTCCGGAGAATTTCGCCACGTACCAAGAGCTCGTGTGCGCCTGCCGGTCCTGCGGGGTCATTGTGACCGGGTTTGCGACCGACGGGACGGTCGTTGCACCCCACCTTGGTGTTCCGAGTGTTCTGTATCTGGATTGCGAGAATTACCTCTTTGGAGGACTGCTTCGGCGAGAGAAGTGCTGTGACCGTCTTCCCCTCCCGCTGATCCCTCAAGTCGCGACGGTGGAAGCTCTCGTTCACAAACTCAACTACTGTCTGACCGACTATGGCGGGCGACGTGAGCGCTACTGCGCGACCCTGCGGGAAAAGTTCCCGTTTCCCGAGCGCGATCCGGCGGATAAGATCGCGGACCTTGTGCTTCAGGATCTCGGCGAGGCGAACGCTGCAGCGAGCATTTCATCGTAGTCCTTTTCAGGCGTTGGGCGAATTCCGTTCAACGCCTTTTTCTGTTTTTTTGGTCTGGTTCGGTAGCATGATCTTCGGAGATCTTCAAAGACGATGATTCTCAAAATCCCCCAGGACGGAGAAGTCCTGGGGGTCTGTCGTTGTCGTTGCGCACTGTCTTTCACCGGACCGGCGCAAGAGCATCATCGCCAAGAGTCTTGAGGAGATACGTCGCGAGATGTCCAAAGGAACAGAGCGAACCCTGCTCGCGGTACCGCGGCATGCGCTCCCGCTCTCTTCCAATGTGTTCGAAGCGCGGAAGACGCTCGACGCCTTGTGAGTGATACACCGCCTTGGTCCAGCTCACCGATCGCGGCGTGACAGGAAAGAGTCGTAGCCTGTACCTCGCATCGCTCAGCGCCTGCACGATGGTGCACAGAACGCGGAGAAGATGGAATGGTGTCGCAAGAACGACAGCCGATGTCCAATCTCGCGCGCGAGCCACGCCGACGAAGGCATCCGCTTCCGTGCGGGTGTTCCAGCTCTTTCCGTCGGGCCCCACGTCGTCGCAGGAGTAGAAGACAATCGCGTCCGCTGGGACGTCGAGACGGCGGAGCTCCGCGGTCCAGACAGCGCCACCAGGATAGCCTGTGGGCGACGGCACTCCTCCGCGCCCCTGCGGCATTGAACCAACGTACCTCGGGATTACCACGGTGCGTGCACCCCCTCGGAAAGGCGCGTTCGTCGCCTGCTGATAGAGCGCTGCGGCCGTACTCAAAATGCCGTCATCGTCTTCGTCTTCTTGCCAGTTGTCTACTGCGAGTCCAGGGATGAAGACGCAGTCTGCGATGAAGTTCTTTGGCCAGTTCCCCAAGAGAAGGCTCGCGCAGTAAAAGAGTGCCTTGAGTTCATCCCGACACGTCGTTTCTCCCGGAGTCGCACTTCGATACTGATCAGATTCCATCGTCTGTCCTCCATACGCTTTCGGTCGTTTGTCAAGGTTCACATTCTCGCCCACGCAGCGAGAGCGCAAGCATAGCCGGCGGGTCGTGCGGCGTCAACGTCAGCGCAACCGGCGTGCTTCGCGTACTCCGAAAGCGACAGTGGCTCCGCGGCGTGCGATCGAGCGCTCCGCGGCATCAAGAATACGAATAACCTGCACGCCTTGTTCGAGATCCGACGGTGGGCGTTTGCCGGCTCGGATACACCGTACGAACGTGCGGAGTTCTTCGGTGAGCGGTGGCGTCGAACGGTACGATGGGTACTGCACGGTTGGTTCGCGGCGCCGAATAGTCCGTCCGCGTACGCCGGGGCCCAGA
>VMFP01000020.1 GCA_007376145.1 Parcubacteria group bacterium Gr01-1014_38 | reverse complement strand
TGACCGCAGACGTGAACGGAGACGGGAAGGCGGACGTCGTGGGACGAGAGCACGATGCCGGCAACTGGTGGGTGGGGATTTCCACGGGAACGAGCTTCACCAACGCGCTGTGGGGACACTGGAACCCGGAAGCCAACTGGCTTGACGTCAAGGCAGCGGATGTCACCGGCGATGGGATGGCGGACATCGTGGGACGCGTCCAGCAGGACGGGAATTGGTGGGTCGGTGTGTCCACGGGAAGTGGGTTCACGAACCAGCACTGGGGACGCTGGGATACTGTGGCATGGCGCAATGTCGGTGTTGGGACAATCAGCTGCGAAGGAGACCGGAGAGAGGACGTTGTGGGTCGTCACCCTGTCACGGGCGAGTGGGCAGTCGCGATATCCACCGGAACGTCATTCGTCACTGAAACGTGGGGAGCGTGGGATCCAGCGATCATGGCGCATAAAGTCTTCATCGCCAATGTGAATGGTGACCTCACTGATGATCTGGTCCGTTCCCTGCTCAGCACAAGAATATGGGAGGTAGCCGTATCGACGTGCGACGAACCCCCGCCACCGCCACCGGGATACTAAAAAGAGTTAGCGTCGCCAGAGGAGAAGCGGGTTCACCCGGTACCCGGTCTCGTTGGGTATTTCCCTCACAAAGGTGAAGTCCTTCCAAATCACCGCGAGCAGGTTCGAGGGGTGCCGCAAGTAGACGTAATCGGTAAACTGCTCGACAAGCGCCCACCGGACATCCGTGCGCACTGCCGATTCAATCTCCTCGAGCGGCGGCAGAAAGGTCCTCTGAACGGAAGGGGAGATAAATGCGTAGCGGTACCAGAACGGATGGGCAACATCGAAGAGGGTGCGATGTCCCGAGAGGTACGGCACGAGAAGGGCGGCGGTGAAAATCGGTTCGTCGCGGGGCACGTACCGCTGCACCTCGGCAGCGGCGGTTCGAACAGCGTTTGCCGTGAACATGCCAATCCACGGCGCGTGGTACACGCTCCACAGAATGCCGAGGTTCCAGACGAGCAGGAGCCCGGCGCTTACCCGCTGTCCGGAGACACCGAGAAGGGATTTCCCACGGAGGAGTCCCGCGACGGCGAGGAGCACCACCGGAGGGAAGAACTCCGGAAGGTAGTCGGGGAGCAGCGTGGGCCACGCGGCATAGAGGAGCGCGAGCGCCGCAAGCCAGACGGTCGGAACGGCGAGTGGTGAGGTCCGTATCTCCCGGAGACGACCTCCCCAGAAACCCGATCCGGCCCCAAGGAGAGCGAGGAGAAGTACAGGTCCCGCCGTCCGCAGGCCCACTCCGAGCGCCCAGTGCGGGCTGGCAGCCCACGCGCCGACGGCTTCCGGATTCCGGAGGTGTCCCGCAATGATGGCGGCGTACCCGATCCCGAGCGCCTCGCGGATGCCGACCGTACCATAGAGCCAGTACGCGAGAACGAGCCACGGGACGATTGCGAGGAGAGCGCCAGCAAACGCCGCGGTAAAAATCTTGGCTCGAAAGACACGCGGAGAGTTCCAGAACAGGAGAGCCGCCGGGAGGAGAAGCACACCGCTCGTTTTCCGCGATGCGAATGCGAGTGCGAGGAGAACGCCTGCAGCGAGCGCGAGGAAGCGCCGGCGAGGAAAGGTTGGTCCTTCCTCACCCACGCGTAATACTGCAGCCGCCAGCGCGAGTGCGCTGACGCCGAAGAATCCAGCCGCGGCTTCCGTCTGCCCAAAGGCTGCAAAGACAATCGGCCCGGCCGCAAAGAGCCACGTAAGACCAGCTGCAGACCCCGCGCGCGGCCCTCCAAGACGGCGACCGAGCGCTGCGAGAGGAAAAGCGGTGAGCGTGTTCAAGAGCGCACTCGCAAGCCGCGCCGCGAAGAGGGACCCGTCGCTAGCCCACACCGCAGCCATGAAGAGTCCGGCGACTGCCGGGGCCTTCGTGAGCACGTCGCCTCGGGGCAGCCGCCCCTCGAGAAGCGTCTTGGCTCCATAGAGGTAGAGTCCTTCGTCATTGGTGAAAGGCTGATGGAGAACAAAGACGAAGCGGAGGGCGAAGCCAAGCGAAACGAGGAGAACCGGAAGCGGAACGGGGTTTCCCTTCACTGCTCCAGTATGCGGTGGATCCGCTGGACGCGAAACGCAAAGTGCACTATCCTGTGGCCCATGCTGAAGATTCGCCTTGCGCGAGTGGGGAAGCGCGGGCACGCGACGTTCCGGATTGTCGTGACGGAGCACACGCGGCCGCCGAAGAGCGGGTCGCTGACGTCGCTCGGGTCGTATGATCCCCACACGAACACCGTGCGGGTGGACGCGGAGCGGCTGAAGCTTTACCTCTCCCGCGGGGCAAAGCCGTCGCCCACCGTGCACAACCTTCTCGTCGAGCGGAAGATCATTGAGGGAAAGAAGGTCGCGGCCTGGAAGCCGCCGAAAAAGGAAGAGAAACCGGCATCCTGATTCTTGACGTGCGCTGCGAGCGGGCTGCTATCATAGCAGTACCGATTCGCACCGTTCGTCGATCCTCTTGAGACGCCGGTAGAGAATCGCCTGCTCATCCGTAACTCATGCGTGAAGCCATGGCAGAGCGGAAAGAACATGATGTGGAGTTCCTTGAGTACGTCGTAAAGTCCATCGTGGACCATCCCGACGACGTGAAGATCAGTCGAACGATTGATGAAATGGGGGTGCTCATCACCCTCGGCGTGAACCCCGAAGACATGGGGCAGATTATTGGTCGCCAAGGCGCAACCGCGAAGTCTATCCGCACGCTCCTCCGCGTCATCGGCGCGCGGAACAACGCGCGGGTGAACTTGAAGATCCTCGAACCGGAAGGTTCCGGACGCAGTCGAGCACCGGCTGAAGGCGCTGCCGAGCCGCCACCTGCGCCCCGCAGTGGCGCCGGCGGCCACCGCACAAAGAAAGCCGCGTCCACCGAGTCCACCGAAGCGAAGGAAGAAGCCGTGGACGAAGCGATCAAGGATTTGAATATCTAGGCAGTAGAAAAAGACCCTACTTCGCCCTCCGGGCTTCGCGGGACTGAAAGAAAGAACGACGGCGACGAGCCGTCGTTCGTGTGTGATCGGACAACGGGCGGCCGCGCACACATCCTGCGACCTTACGAGGTCTCTGTCTCTCGACTCGATGAGGTGTGTGCTTCGCTAAAGTCCTGAACGTGCAGCAGGCGAGTCGCGAAGGCCGTAAAGAATGTGCGGAGGGTCGATTGATCCTTCGAATCAACGCACGGATAGATCAACGGCGAGACGTTGAACTGAAGTCCGTCGAGGCACTGCATATTGAAGAGGAGAAACAAACTGAGCACATAATACGGGGACCCGAGCTTCCACTCATCGAGGATGCGCGCAATCTCTTCTGTGGAGATTCCGACCCTTTCCTGGAGGAGTTTCGCCAGCGTGTCGGGAAGAAACGTCAAGCCTTGGTCCTGCAGGTGGCGAGCGTACTCCTTTCGGGTCTCCTGGGGGTCTTGACCGTGCGATTCGGCGGTCGCTAACGCCCCGAGGGCCGTGACGAGCTGAAAGTAACTCATGGAGAGTTTTTCCAAAGGACACCTCCTTTACTGTGTTGGAAAATTCAACTCTGCGGAGCGCTGTATGTATACGCTTGGCACCAACGCGTGTCAACCCTACTCCCGATACCCTCCTCCCTGTACTCTGACAGCATGACCTTCTCCGTCCTCACGATCTTTCCGGGGATGTTTGAGGGATTCCTTGACGAAACCATGACGAGGCGCTACCGATACGCGTCTTTTCGGTGACCGACTTTGTACACGGTGATTGTCTTTTTCTGATCCTGAACGATGTAGAGCACGCGGTACCGGCCGCTTCTGAGACGATAATCGTGAGGATATCCTACAAGTTTTGTACTCTGTGGCGGCCTGGGATTCGATACGAGCGAAGCTATCGCGAGCGCAATGCGGCCAGCGTCTTTGTGGGGAAGTCCCTCAAGCTCTCGGCGGGCAGAGGGAAGGATGAAAACGTTATAGGATCCCCTTCCGTTTGAGATCATTCAGTACGCGTGCGAAGGGAATTGGCTTCTCGTGCTTCCGCTGTTCGAATACCTTATGATCGAGTGCATCTTCAAGAAGAGATCGCAGTTTTTTGTATTCCTTCATGGGAATATACACGCCGAGAGGGTTTCCCCGAGGGCCGACGAGCACATGCTCATGGAGGATAGGCTTCTTGTGGTTTGCCATAATGCCAGTCTACCGCGCTGAACTTCTTGTCACAAGAAAAACCCCAGCGCGGGTGGCCGGGGTGAGTTGAGTCATTGCGAGCGGAGCGAAGCAATCTCTTCATCACTTCGCGGCGTTCTCGACCGGCTCCTTCAGCATCTCTTCGGTGATCTTACCGGAGGCAAACGCACCGAAGAACTTTCTTACAAAGGAAATCTGGCGTTTCCAGTTCCTCATCTCGCCGCCAAAGTTTGGAGATTCCGGATTTGGATCGGGAAGTACCGAACCAACCACGGGAGCAATCTCGACCTTTGTCTTTCGAATGAGTTGCGGGTTCGCCTCAAGAAAATTCAACGTTGTTCGTATCTCCAACTGGATGTTAGCCACGAGGTCTAAAAGGTTTTCATCGATATCGAGCCCCGCACGTCGAGCGAAAACGCGTTGACAGGCTGAAAGCGAAAACCTGTAGGAACAGTGGCGTGGATCACCCAATAGTTCCTCGTAGAGAAAGCAGAACACGCGTGCCGCGAGAAGGAACCTGCCCATTGGCAGTTTCAAAGAATCGAGTTTTTCCAAAGAACACCTCCTTTCTTGAGAGGACCACCAATGTATTCCGAGCGCGCCGAAAAGTCAATACTCCTGCCCGTTGTCTCCTGCTCGGTTGAAGAAAACGATCCCGCGCGGTAGACTCTCACCGTATGCGGCACCCCCATATCGTGATTGACCCAACAGTGGCCCACGGAAAACCGTGCATCCGCGGCACGCGGGTTCTCGTCGAGAATATCCTCGATCTCGTCGCCCAAGGGTATACGTTTGATGACATTATTCGCCGGGCCCACCCGCAGCTCACGAAAGAGCAGCTCGCGGATGCCGTCGCCTACGCGAACGAACTCCTCCGCAACGAAGAAGTCGAACCCGCGTCAGCGCGCGTCTAGGCCGCGCATGGGGCTTCGTCTCTTTGCTGACGAAAATGTCTACGCGGAAATCGTCACCCGCCTCCGCGCTGGTGGCATGGACGTCGAAACCGTTCAAGAAGCCGGAAAGGCTGGGGCTTCCGACGCGAACATCCTCCGACACGCACGGGGCACGGATCGCATCCTTCTCACCTTCGACCGCGATTTCGCGGACATCCGCTACCTTCCGCGCGACGTCCCGGGAATCGTACTCCTCCGCTTCCGCCAAACGCCGATTGAGGACATCGCAGAACGAGCCGAAGACGCAGTACGCGGACTGGGAGAGAAAGGCATTCGGGACTTCCTTGTAGTCATCACGCTGCTGCACGTGCGGCGTCGCCCGCTCGCATCCGTGGCAGATGCATAATGGACGCGCCATGACGTTTCATGTATTGACAACCTTCCCAGGCATGTTTTCCGGGTTTCTTGGTGAGACCATGATGAAGCGGGGCATCGAAGCGGGCATTGTCCATGTCAATCTGGTGAATATCCGCGAGCACGCGACAGACAAGCACAAGACCACGGACGATACGCCGTACGGCGGGGGCCCTGGGATGGTGATGAAGGTAGAACCCATTTTCAATGTCCTCAAGGCATTGAAAAAAGCACCAAGCTCCAAGCACCAAATCTCAAACGAGCGAATTGTTCTGCTCTCGCCGCGAGGAAAGCAGTTTACGCAGCAGATTGCGCAAGAATACGCGAAACTCGAATCACTCACACTGATCTGCGGACGATACGAAGGCGTGGACCAGCGGGTGGCGGACCATCTCGCTGATGAAGAGCTGTCCATCGGCCCATACATTCTTTCTGGTGGCGAAGTTGCCGCCATGGCTGTCATGGAAGCCGTTGCGCGTCTGGTTCCCGGCTTTCTCGGTAACCCAGAGTCGTTGCGAGAAGAATCTTTTTCGGCCAAAGGCCAGAGGGCAGAGGCCAGAGAGAACCAACGAGCACTATGGGCTAAGGCCCAAGGCCTCGGGCCTACGGAATACCCCCAATTCACCAAACCCGCCGACTTCCACGGCTGGAACGTGCCCGACGTGCTCTTGTCGGGCGATCATGCAGAAATCGAGCGGTGGCGCAAGAAGCACTCACGCGCCGTATAATCAACGTACCGGGTTCTGCATGACTCGAAATACCGTCATCTTTGGGGATAACCTACCCATCCTGCGGGACCTGCCGCCGGCGTCTGTTCAGCTCATCTATATCGATCCGCCGTTCAATACAGGAAAGATTCAAAAGAGAACACAACTCAAGACCTTGCGAACGAAGACGGGGGACAGAGTCGGCTTTCAGGGGAGACGGTATGCAACGCTTGCGATCGGCTCGCGAGCTTTCTCTGACGTCTTCGATAATTACTTAGCGTTCTTGGAGCCGCGGCTGGTCGAGGCGCGCCGAATTCTTGCGGACAACGGGACGCTGTACTTCCATGTTGACTACCGAGAGGTTCATTACTGCAAGGTGCTTCTCGACACCCTTTTCGGCCGCGAGTGCTTCCTCAACGAAATTATCTGGGCATACGACTACGGGGCACGGCAAAGGAAGAAATGGCCGACGAAGCATGACAACATCCTCGTGTACGTGAAGAATCAAACCAGTTACATCTTCAACGAGGACGAAATAGAGAGAATCCCCTACATGGCACCGGGCCTCGTCGGACCAGAAAAGGCCGCGCGGGGGAAGCTTCCCACAGACACGTGGTGGCATACCATAGTCCCGACCAATGGACATGAAAAAACTGGCTACCCTACGCAGAAGCCGCTTGGGATCTTGAAACGCATCGTGCGGGCTTCGTCGAGACCCGGCGACACCGTTCTCGATTTCTTCGCAGGGAGCGGAACTACGGGCGAGGCCGCATACCTTCTTGACCGGAATTTCACCCTCATCGATAACAATCCAGAAGCTCTTCAAGTCATGGCGAAGCGGTTCGAAACCTACGATGACACCGAGTTCGTTGGATTCGACCCTCGGCCTTTCCAGCGTGAGCGGCCGCAGGCCCGCCTCTTGGCACCCGTCACACAGGGCAGGGCACGGCAAGGGGTAGGTGATCCATGAAGAAGGCGATCACCGACCCCGATGTTCGTATGCTGGCGAGCATTGCGGCAACCTTGAAGGGTGACTATGTCAAAATAGATGCCGAGGATCCCTGGGCCGGAAGCCCATTTGCATGGATCCGGACACAAGCATCCAGGCGCCGGGGAAAGATCGGTGAGCAACTTATTGCGGGCTGGTGCGCGGCAAAGGGACTCGATGTTGTCGGAAGCGACGACCTAGAATCAGATCGCATCATTAATGGACGCAGGGTTGAGATCAAGTTTTCGACCCCCTGGAACACAGGATTCTACAAATTCCAGCAGCTGCGCTATCAGAACTATGATTATGCAATTTGTCTTGGCATCTCTCCCTTCGACGCTGACTGCTGGGTACTTTCAAAGAAAATCTTGAGAAGTCATGTACTTGGCCACACGCCGCAACACGCCGGCCGGAGCGGAAAAGACACCTTCTGGCTCACTGTCAAAGTAGGAAAGCCGCCTCCCTGGTTGAGAAGCTGCGGAGGAACCTTAGCGGCTGCCTACGAAATCATCAGGAAATGGCGGGCATGACCATTCCGCTCTTTCTCATTCCCATTGTCGCGGCCCTGGTTGCCCAAGGCCTGAAGCCGGTGTTCTCCAAAGCCTGGCGCAATGACCAGGCGACGCAGCTTGACCCCCGGCCGCGGTATGGGGGCATGCCCTCTGCCCACGCGGCCTTCGCGAGTTCCCTCTCCCTCACGGTTGCTGTCACGGAGGGCACGAGTTCTGCGGCTTTTGCCATTGCCACGGTCATTCTGATCCTCGTGCTGGACGATGCTCTCCGACTCCGCATCTTCCTGGGCCGATACGGGCTCGCCATTCTCCGTCTTCTCGAGCACACACCGGCAGCAGGGCGTGATCTTCCCCCGATCGAATGGCGTATGGGGCATACCACCACGGAGGTCATCGGCGGCATCATCGTTGGAGTGCTCTGCACAGTCCTCGTCATCGCCCTTGACACCGGCGTCTGACGCCGTACACTAGCTGGTAGAAGATCTTTTACGGCTCACCACGCGCCTATCGGAAAGGTCCTGCCCCTTCCTTCAGCACCGGGTCCCCAACAAGGCCCGACGCCGACCAAAAGAGAGTGAAATTCGAGGAGAATTTCCCTCTCTTTTGTTTCGTCCCGTTAGAAGTCTCTGTACCTATACATTTAGGATCTCACCTCATCGACCCTTCCCGAATAGTGTGAGAGACGAGAAACACGATATACCGTGTTTCTCCCGAGACTTCTGACGGGATTCGCGCTTCGACTGCCCCTTCGACAACTCGAAGAGAGAACCGCTCGAAGTTTTCGAGCGGTTGCGACGTCCTGACTTCTCCCACCGTTGGAGACAGGACGAAGCCTCAATTGTCACTTTCTAAGAGTTTGATCCTAGCTCAGGGTGAACGCTGGCGGCGTGGATAAGGCATGCAAGTCAAGCGGGCCGTCGCAAGACGGCCAGCGGCAACACCGACACTGCGATACTGGTCGGACACCTACGGGTGGCTGCAGTCGAGAATATTTGTCAATGGGCGAAAGCCTGAACGAGCGACGCCGCGTGGTGGAAGAAGCCCTTCGGGGTGTAAACACCTGTCGGGACCGAAAAACTTTGATTGTAGGTTCCTATTGAGGGGTTCCTAATTCTGTGCCAGCAGGAGCGGTAAAACAGAAACCCCAAGCGTTACCCGGATTCATTGGGCGTAAAGCGTCAGCAGCCGGTTCGGCAAGTGGCGTGTTAAATCCGTGGGCTTAACCCACGGGCCGCACGTCAAACTGCCGAGCTTTTGAGGAAGGGAGAGGCACACGGAACGTGCGGTGGAGCGGTGAAATGCGTTGATATCGCACGGAACACCAATGGCGAAGGCAGTGTGCTGGCCCTTTCCTGACGGTCAGTGACGACAGCGTGGGGATCGAACGGGATTAGATACCCCGGTAGTCCACGCCGTAAACGATGGGCACTAGGCATGGGGTCTTGGACTCCGTGTCGGAGCTAACGCGGTAAGTGCCCCGCCTGGGAAGTACGGCCGCAAGGCTAAAACTCAAAGGAATAGACGGGGAGGCGCACAAGCGGTGGACCATGAGGTTCAATTCGACAACAAGCGAGGAACCTTACCTGGGCTTGAAAGCCACACGAACGCGCCAGAAATGGCGCCGTGCCCGTTCGGGAGCGTGTGGTACAGGTGCTGCATGGTCGTCGTCAGCTCGTGTTGTGAAACGTTCCCTTCAGTGGGGTAACGAGCGCAACCCTTGCCGCGCGTTACAAGTGTCGCGCGGGACTGCCGTCGTCAAGACGGAGGAAGGTGGGGATGACGTCAGATCAGCATGGCCCTCTGATCGCCCAGGGCGACACTCGTGGTACAATGGCCGGTACAGAGGGACGCGAAGCCGCGAGGCGGAGCAAATCCCACCAAAGCCGGCCCCAGTTCGGATCGGAGTCTGCAACCCGACTCCGTGAAGCCGGAATCGCTAGTAACCGTGGATCAGAATGCCACGGTGAATACGTTCTCGCCTCTTGTACTCACCGCCCGTCAAGTCAGAAGAGGGGGAGACACCTGAAGTCCCAGCTTGCCTGGGCCCACGGTGGAGCCCCTGATTAGGACTAAGTCGTAACAAGGCATCCCTAGGGGAATCTGGGGATGGATCACCTCCTTTCTAGGGAGATATACCTAGAAATCATTTTTGAGCGCGGAGCCTCCGCCTTCGCGGAAACGCTACGGCGGATCTCGCTCACGCTCGACGAAGTCTCGCGATATCCTTCGACACCCCACTTCGCTCCGTTCGGAGCTTCGCGGGGTAAAAAGATCGCACGACAATTGAGCCTCGCAACCGCTCGAAGAGTTTGAACTATGAAACACCGCCCACCGTCTAGGGCGGTGTTTCACCATGTCCATGTGGTGGACTGAACAGGTCGCTACTCGAATACGTGAAGAGTCTAGCGCATACGCTCAGCGCTCACCAGGCAATATTGTGGGAACAATGCTTTGCGCGGTTGTACGATGCTAGTCTTGTGACAGAGAACAGATGAAGAAAATAGTGAATGTGGCATAAGTGCATAGTTGTTTGGACCATGTGGAACCCTTAGAGATGCTTCATTGACAATAAGCGTGAGAGGCTATATAAAGATGGATCCCTGAGGTGTTGTTTTTGATCGGTCCAGAATGCAGTTTTCACAAAAAGGAGATACTCAAGTGGAGAATGCAATCCATGAAAAACAGTTACGTCAGGTTGTCCCGTACACCTCGCTCGAGGAGCTCCCCCCAAGTGTTCAGGATCAGCTCGCCCATCTGCGGCACGATGTGCCGAACGTCGCCCTTCTCTATTACGGCGGCACTCTAGGAGCGCATCAGGATCCAGAGGGCTACCTGGTACCAACAAATGATGCCGCCCAACTCCTCCAGCCACTAACGATCAAGGGGCTGGATCGGGAAGTGAACGTTGTGTGGGTTCAGGTCTACCCCACGGCGATCGACTCCACAAACGGCCGTTGGGTTCACTGGGTTACCATTGGCAATGCTGTTCGGCTACTCCATGACCTGGTCGATGGTTTCGTTGTGGCCGGTGGCACCGACACGATGGCACACCTGATGGCGGCGTTGAACTTCATGTTCCCCAATATCGGGAAGCCCGTTATCGGGGTTGGTGCACAGCTGCCGATGTTCCGCCAGGGAGACGACGCAACGCGCAATCTCTACTTTGCGGTTTCGGCTGCCCTCAGCGACTTGAGCGGTGCCCATTTGGCATTTGCTGATGTTCTGCGCCACGGCCTCCATTTGTTCAAGGTCGCAGACCGCAGGTTCGATGCCTTTGACTGTCCTCAGCGCTACGTCATTGGTCACTACGACGGCCAGGTCAACGTCTACGACAACGCACCGCGACGGAATCCGCTGGTTACCCAGAGTCGTTTGGATTACCTTCCTGACTTTCGTGAGGGAATCAAGGTCGTCAAGATCAGTCCCGCCACAGTCTCTGAGGCGATTCTCCACGACGCGAAAGACCCCACGTGCGTCGCTCTCCTCCTCATCACTTTTGGCGCAGGGAACGTACGGGATACGCCGCTCTACGAGGGGGAAAGAACGCATGTGGAAATCATCGCCGACCTCAGTACGCAGGGACTTCCCGTCATTCTCGGGAGTCCAATGATGGACGGCGTTGTTGACAGCCCGTATAGGGCTGGGGCGAAGGCGATCGAAGCCGGCGGTATTTCTGGCGGCGATACGTGCGGAGCAGCGCTCGAGGTGAAAGCGATGCGCTGTGCGGCACTCGCGTGGGATCGTGATCAGAATCATCTCAACCACGATCAATTCCGCGCACAGATGTACCGTAATCACGTTGGCGAGCTCACTTCCATTCGGAAGTAGTTCCGCTTGGCCTTCATTGCTCGGCTTGAGAGTAGTCTCCGCCTGCGCTGTTCTGCCCCACACTGGATTCATTTCGTGAGTCCGCTGTGGGGCTTTTTCTTTTCACCGCGGCAAGGCCGCGGTGTCGCCCCACTCACGGGGGCGGAGCTGGATGGTGGGCGCGCCAGGGATCGAACCTGGGACCTTCACATTATCAGTGTGACGCTCTTCCACTGAGCTACGCGCCCTTGGTTGATCAGACATAGTGAACCGGAAAACACGCGGTAATTCAAGCGTTGCGCCAAGTGTGCTGCCGCCGTACACTCTGCTCGTGCCGCTGAAATATCTGATTCCGCTGCTCGTTGGTATCAGTATTCTGCTCGTTATCATCTTCCTCGTTTCGCTCCGGTTCGGCATCACACTCATTCTCGTCACCATCGGATTCTTGATGGTCTGGAAAACCCCGTGGTTCTTGGAGATGTTTGGACGGGTCCCGTGGGCGGAGAAACACCTTACTGGCGGCTTCGGCGCCGGCGCGGGCGGCTCGTGGCTCTGGTACAAACTCCTCGGCATCATTACCATTGTCGCCGCGATCCTGTACCTCACCGGAATACTCCAAGCGCTCCTCACGAATATCCTCGGAGTCTTCTTCGGTAGCGGGGTGTACGACTAGCTTCAAAAGCTTCCGAAGCTGCTGAAGCTTTTATAAACTCGAAGACGAGGGCCCGTAGTTCAGCGGTAGAACGCCTCATTTGCAATGAGGAAGTCGGCGGTTCGAGTCCGCCCGGGTCCACCATGTGTTCCTTCACATCACCACTACCTGGGCCAAGGAGTTCTCCGAACATGAATGGAAAAGTGGTAGCTGTCTGCCTCAGCGATAAAGAGAATGTCCCGAAATATCCGCAGCCAGAAGCGGAAATCGGTCCGTATGGGATCGTCGGGGATTTCCATGCCGGCCCCACACGGATCAGCCGGCGAACCGGTCAACCAAAATTCAACGATCGACAGATAAGCCTTGTGGCCCAGGAAGCGCTCGATGCCCTGAATGCGGAGTTGGGCATTACGCTGAAGCCTGGCGACCTCGGTGAGAATATCACAACGGAAGGCCTTGGCGACCTCTCGGATGCGCAGCCGGGCACACGCCTCCGCATCGGGCCGTCCGTCATCCTCGAGGTGACCGAACAGAATGATCCCTGTAAGAATCTCCTCGTCTACCACAAATTGCTCGTGAAGAAGAGCTATGGTAAGCGGGGAATCCTCGCTATCGTTCGGGAAGGTGCGGAAGCGAAACTGCGGCCAGGCGACTCAATCGTGATCCTTTGATCGTGTACGCGCACGTGTGCCCGCACGTGCGCGTTTTTCGTCAAACCCGATGAAGATCCCCAGTTCAAATCCGGTACGGTCCACCAATAGAAAATATGGATGGCTGGGGCCATCCATATTTCTCCTAAACATCCTTACTCAGTAGCCCTACAGGGTCCCGATACAGCCTTTTAACGAGAGCGACCTCGGCGGGATATGCCAGCTCTAGCCCCAGCTAGAGTTTTTCGGGCCGACTGCTGCTTTCCTCAGTTTAGGTGAGGAATTTTTCAGTCCCCGCTGCCAGCAAGTGAAAAGGATACCTTGCGGTATTTGCTTTTCCTGAGCGCCAGGGACAATCAAAAGTGCTTTCATGTTTTTCAAGCTACTTCTGATAGTCCCCGAAGGGACAGCACTGAGAATACCACGTCGAGGACCTTGTCTACAAGAAAACGGTACGGGGCCCGTATGCCGGTCCCGCCTTAAGGCGAGACACCGGGCGGCATACTCCGAGAAGTGCTGGCCACCGCCAGCAAACTTTGTATGCGCTCTTCGCTTCGCTCCGAGCCAGCGGAGTAGTTCAGCGGTAGAACGCCTCATTTGCAATGAGGAAGTCGGCGGTTCGAGTCCGCCCGGGTCCACCACCGAACACGAACTGATGGAGACTTGACCATTAGCATGCTTGGAGTTACTTTTTCTGCCGCTGTTCTTTACCATTTTTCCGGAGGACCTTTCAATGAAAGAAGTGGTAATCGTGGATAGCGCGCTTTCCGTCACTGAAGCTCTGCGTCAAAATCCCACATCCAGGTGTCCCCTCGAGATTCTGGCGCAACAAGGAGTTATTCCCGTGCGTTACTACTCTTTTGACGGGCGGCTTCACCAGGGTCAAGTCGTGATGGATAAGCGACTTGTGGAAGACATTCACCGTGTCTTCGTGCGACTCCGAGAAGAGCGATTCCCCCTTCAGAGCGTCATCCCGATCACCGATCCGCGTTTTGCTTGGGATGACATCGCCTCGATGTCCGCGAACAATGCTTCGGGGTTCAACTACCGGACCATCGCCGGTACGACGCGACTCTCCCTCCATGCCTATGGACAGGCCATCGACTTGAACCCGCTCTTCAATCCCTATATCCGAGCTGACCTCGTGCAGCCGCCGGGAGCCGTCTACGATCCGACGCGGCTTGGAACCATCACCGCTGACAGTTTCCTAGTTCAGCTCTTCGACGAACTCGGTTGGGAATGGGGCGGACACTGGGAGGATCGGAAGGACTATCAGCACTTTCAAAAGAAGCTCTCGTAACACTGCCAAACCCTCGCCGCAGCATCGCGCGAGGGTCCTTTTTACTGTCAACCGAGTCCGCCCGGGTCCACCAGAGATATACTAAGGGGGTGAGTCAGGCCGTCGAGTGCGAAGTGCGCAGTTTTCTCACGGACGAGCAATACCAAAGGCTTCGAGACTTTTTTCATCGTGAAGCAACGTTTCTTGGCGAAGACGAGCAGGTGACGTATTACTTCAACGGAGAACACGATTTACGGATCCAACAGAACACGCAGTACGCAAAAATCTGGCTGAAGAAAGGCGCGCTCCACGATGAATCGCGGGAGGAACTTGAAGTGCGCGTGCCACGAGAGCAATTTGAAATACTGCATCAACTGTTCGTGGCACTCGGATACGAGGTAACGATTCAATGGTTCCGAAAAAGACTTTCTTTTCAATGGAACGACATCGAGGTTTCATTGGATGATACAAAGGGCTACGGCCGCATTCTTGAGCTCGAGAAACGCACGGCGTTGGAAGACGCCGAGACAACCACCGCCTATCTCAAGTCGAAGCTCGAGCAACTCGGAATCCCACTAACACCGAAGGCAGAATTCGATCAGCGGTACGCACAGTACAAAGAACACTGATGTGAAATTCGTGATATTGTTTCGATAGGAAGGCGGTGATGCATATGCCACCAGTAGACATCAACTATTTCGCTGTCCTTGCCGCTGCAATTGTGAATATGGCCCTCGGATCCTTTTGGTTTTCCACGAAAGGCTTTGGCAAGCAGTGGATGGCCCTTTCGGGGATCACGCCTGATCCTGCGAAAGCGAAGGGAATGCAAAAGCTGTACGCCATTGCGTTTGTGGGAGCACTCGTCATGAGCTATGTGCTCGCGCACTTCGTCGACTACGCCGGCGCTGCAACCATTGGTCAGGGCGCGCAGGCCGGATTCTGGTCCTGGCTAGGATTTGTTGCCCCGGTCATGCTTGGAATGGTGCTGTGGGAAGGAAAGCCCTGGAAGCTCTACGTGATCAACACAAGCTACTACCTCGTCTTGTTGTTGGTGAACGGCGCGCTTCTTGCCGTCTGGTCCTGACTAGCGGAGCCAGAACGCGGAGGTGGCCGTGGCGGAGGGGTAGAGATAGACAAAGCCGACCGCCGCCGCAAGGAGAAATCCGAACACGGCAAGCCGGAACGCAGGACGCTCGAGCAGCCGCGCAAGCCACAGCGCGAGAAGAACAACTGTCAGCGTGAATGACAGGAAATAGTGATAGTGGAACGCGACGCGCTGAATGAAGACCCAGGGAAGCCAGAACCCGAGGACACCGAGCACGAGCCACAGGTCAAGGAAAAGCGAATGGAGAGCACTCGTGTCTCTCGGAAGGGACGCTGGCGAGTCCCAGCGAGACTCGCCACGCTGCGACTCGCCTCCTCGCTCTCCTCGCTGTTGCTCGGAACCCTGCCCGCTCGGAGGCTCGACGCCCCTTCGAGAGACACCGAGCACTCTCCAATAGCGCACGGGGAGAGAAAGAAGAGTAAGGAGGACCGCCGCAAATCCTGTCCACCAGACGATGGGGTTTCCTGTGGCACTGATCCGACGCGGAGGATCCACCGACGTGTCGAGGTGAAAAAGAACGGGATGCTTGAGGAGGGGCCAGCTCCACCAGGGACTTCCATACGGGTGTGTCGCCGTCAGGTACGCGTGGTAGTTCCACACGGTGCAGTGCCAGTGGCGCACGCGGGAAAGCCAGGTCGTTGGTCCCTGCACGGCGGGGTTCGGCGTGCGTCCGAACGTACAGGGCGTCTCAAAGAGCGCCTCCCCGACCGCCGCGGAGACAGAGCCGGGGATACCAACGACGGGAACAGTCCACAGGAGATAGGTAAGCGCCGGCACGAGGAGGAACATGATGGGATACAGCCACCACCGGATGCGGGGCAGAAGCGCGGCGGATCCCAAGGTCGCGGAAAGCCCGATCCAGAGCCACACGAGAGCGATCGCCCCAATTCCGATCCACTTTGTCGCCACAAGATTCCCGAGAAGCACGCCGCTCGCGAGCGCAGCGAGCAGCGCGAGGAGCGGTCGCCGGGCGCGAGCGCTAAGGAAAAAGAAGGTTAGCGCCCACACGAACGTCGCGAGGAGAAACATATCGGGGAGGCCGGTGCGTCCGCGCCGAAGAGGCCGATGCCCGCGATAAACAGCGATCCGAACACCCATGCGGAAAAGCGCCATCCAAGCGGAGTATCACCAAAGAGGACCAGACCAACGGTTTGCGGGAGCTGCGTGAGGAAAGGATGCACGTCGAAAAACGGTTCACCGCGGAGGAACTTCCACGCGAAGACCGGAGAGTACACTTCATCGAACACGCGGGTCGGTGGGTGCGTGATAAATACTCCGCGGAGCACTGCGGACAGCGCCGTCAACAGGAGAAGCGCAGCAGTAAACCCCGTGCGCGTGTTGAGCGCGTGGAAAAGGTTCGCTCGCACACGGGCACTCTACCGCAGTCGGTCCGGGGCGTCATTCCGCGCTGACCGCGCAATTGCCAGCACAGAGCAAGGGGGAGTATGATGGCCTCGAAGGGAGGTGAGCCTACATACCATGACAGTTCTTGAGCTCTCCCAACAGGCGATCGCGCAATCGCTCGTGGATCTCTGGCTCCGTTTCGCGGGGTTCCTTCCCGTCTTTCTCGGCGCGCTGATCGTCTTCATCGCCGGGTGGATCGTCGCGATGGCGGTAGGAAAATTTATCCAGCGGATCCTCCACCTCGTCCGGCTCAACGATCCGTTCGAGCGCATCACCGGACTCCGCGCCGCCCTTGAGCGGGCGGGTCTCGACCTCAACGTGCCGAAGTTCATCGGCGATCTCGTAAAGTGGTTCCTCTATATTGTGACGCTGCTGGCCACCGCCGATATCCTCGGCCTGGAGGCCGTTGCGGCATTTTTGAACCGCGTCATTGCGTATGTGCCGAACATCGTCGTGGCGGCCGTCATCCTTGTCGCTGGCGTGATCTTCGCGAACTTCGTCGGTCGAGTAACGAAAGCGAGCATTGCCGCTGCCGGTCTGCCGCACAGCGCCGGGGTCTCCGCGGTCGCACGATGGGCAGTCGTGATCTTCACGTTCCTGGCGGCGATGCTTCAGCTTCAGGTGGCCGATGTGCTCATCCAAACGCTCTTCACGGCCTTCGCGGCGATGCTCGCGATCGCCGGAGGACTTGCCTTTGGACTTGGCGGAAAAGATTTGGCGACCCGGATCCTCAAGCATCTTGAGGACGACATGAACAGCCGACGGTAAGGGGTAGTCGGATCAACCCAGAAACGGGGACGGAGCCATGCTCTGCTCTCCGGTTTCTGGCGTGCGGACGCGTGCCAAACACCGGGCTTGACAGGCACTCTGGGGGCCGTATCCTATATAGCAGGAATGACATTCTTCACTCTTCTCACCTCGAGCGGCCCGTGAGGGCATTCGGTGCTGTATTCAGCACTGGGAACGCCGCTCGAAGGAGCGGCGAAACTGTTTTTTACAAGGGACTGGGGATGAGGGGTTGGGAACCAAGGTGCGGGGCACCCGTGGCTCCTGGGTCCTGATGCACAGTTCCGACAGCAACTTCGACAACCTACAGTAAGGAACATGGCATTGAAACCAAATTGGTTTCACCAATGAACCGATCATCTTTTATTTAAGAGAGTTCTGCCTAGTATCAAAAGAAGGCTTGCATATCCGACCAACGAGTCGGAGCCATACACTGCGAGCCACAGTAGGTCATACGCCGAAAGGGCGTGTGGTGGATGCCTAGGGAACGGACGGCGATGAAGGACGCGGCCAGCGGCGATACGCTCCGGGAAGGTGCTGAGCAACCAGTGATCCGGAGATCTCCGAATGGGGAAACCCCAGCAGAGTCATGTCTGTTGATCTTCATACTGCAAGGTATGGAGAAGCGAACCCAGCGAACTGAAACATCTCAGTAGCTGGAGGAAGAAGAAGAAACAACGCCAGATGTCAGAAACCGGATTCCGGAGATCAGACGATGCGAATCGCACTGGACTCTGTGTTCGGAATTCTGACTTCTGGTCTCGATTCCGCTAGTAGTGGCGAGCGAACGCGGAACAGCCTAAACCCACCGTGTGCCAAGGTGTGCGCCGTTGCACGGCGGGGGTCAAATGATGAGAGCGTTGGGTCCGCACAGCACCCGAGCGCCTAAGGCGATTGCACAGCAGAAGGAGGCTGGAACGCACCACCAAAGAGGGTAAGAGTCCCGTATGCGAATGCACATCGCGCAGCGTTGTTCTCATTGTGAGTACGACAGGACCGGTGAAATCCTGTCAGAAGGACGGAGCACTACGAACCGACGCGTTGGACGTTGGCCGCCGAAAGGCGTGTCAGCGTCCAGCGTGGCTCCGAAGGCGAAATACGTCCGTTCACCGATAGTGAACCAGTACCGTGAGGGAAAGGTGAAAAGCACCCCGATGAGGGGAATGAAATAGTCCTGAAACCACATGCCTACAAAGGGTCGGAGCTCGAGTGATCGGAGAAAGAAGGGCGTAAACAAGAAAGGAGGAAGTAAGCTAATGCAACCTGAACACTTTGGACCTGCGTTCGTCTCAGGTATCCCCGCGTACATTACGGGGTTCGCCGGGTGGATGACAGTTTCCTGGTACCTGCGGCATCAGCCCGAGAAGGAGTGGTGGCTGGCACCGCTCGTGGGCTTCCTCACAGCGTTTTCCACGAGCCTCGTGGTGTTCTGCCTCTTCGTGGGGCTGGACTGGAGTGGTATTCTCGTGGGAGCAGTGGCTGCCACGGCATGCCTACCTGTCTTCGTCTTCGCCGCAGACGACCACCCGTGAAAACGTAAGCAAATGTCCTTTCTCTAGGGATGCTCTCTGCATCCCTCCTTCTTTCTCCGATTACCGAGTGACGGCGTGCTTTTTGCAGAACGAGCCAGCGAGTTTACTGTCGTTCGTCTTTAAGGTTAACCACTTCACCGTGGGGAGCCGTAGTGAAAGCGAGGGTGAATAGCCCGTTTCCTGCCGCAAGGCAGGAAGGATGGACGGCATAAAGACCCGAAACCGGGTGAGCTACCCATGGCCAGGGCGAAGTCCCGCGAAAGCGGGATGGAGGCCCGAACCCGTGAGCCGTGCAATACTCTGGGACGAGCTGTGGGTAGGAGTGAAAAGCTAATCGAACCCGGAAATAGCTGGTTCTCGCCGAAATCGCTTTAGGGCGAGCCTCGGCAAGTAGCAGATGGGGGTAGAGCACTGGATGGCACTGTCCGGCGCAAGCCGGCGGCGCCAATCAAACTCCGAATACCATCTGTGGAATGCCGGGAGTCAGAACGTGGGGGCGAAGCTCCATGCTCAAAAGGGAAACAGCCCATGACCGCCGCCTAAGGCCCCAAAGTGCGAACTCAGTGGCAAAGGCAGTCGGAGCCCTCAGACAGCGCGGAGGTTGGCTTAGAAGCAGCCATCCTTTAAAGAGTGCGTAACAGCTCACGCGTCGAGGTCTCTGGCGCCGAAAATACTCGGGGCTAAGTCGCCGCCGAAGGCGCGGATGTGGGAAGCGCAAGCTTCCCACCTGGTAGGCGAGCATTCTGTGCGCAGAGAAGCGGGAGCCGCGAGGCCCCGTGGAGCGGCACAGAAGAGAGAATGCTGGCATGAGTAACCAAACAGCCCGTGAAAACCGGGCTCACCGAAAGTCCAAGGTTTCCTGGGCAATGGCAGTCATCCCAGGGTCAGTCGGTCCTAAGCCGAGGCCGAAAGGCGTAGGCAATGGACAGCCGGTTAATATTCCGGCACTTCTTTAAGTGTTTCGTGGAGTGACACAGCGCGGAAACGTGCAGCGGCTATGGAATGTCGTTGCTTGCCGTTGTAGGCGGGCCTTCTTGGCAAATCCGGAAGGCCAAGGCGCAAGCCCAAACGCCGAGACGGACGGACCGCCGACCCGCAAGGGAAGGCGAGGCACGCGGGCCGTGCTGGCAAGAAAAGCTCCGGGCGAGTACACACTTGAGGAACCCGTACCGCAAACCGACACAGGTGGACAGCTGCGTGAATGCAGCAAGGTGATCGGGAGAACCCTCGTGAAGGAACTCGGCAAAACAGCGCCCGTAACTTCGGAATAAGGGCTGCCTTCGGAACGCTGTCGAAAGACAGGGGAAAGAAGGCCGCAGCGAAAGACGCTTCGCGACTGTTTACCAAAAAC
>VMFP01000007.1 GCA_007376145.1 Parcubacteria group bacterium Gr01-1014_38 | reverse complement strand
GACGCCGATGATCAGCCGCGGGCAGGTGACCAGTCACCGTCTGACCGTGACGACGGCGAACAATCGCAATCTCGATTACGTGATGAATGTGCTCGAAGTAGCGCCGATGACGCAGACGGCCGCTTCCGCGCGGCGCAGCGTCACGGTGCTGGCGGGTGCGCTGCAAGGGGCGGAGATTCAGGCCCAAGGCGGCTGGGCCGTGCTGGTGGGAAATACGGAACGCGTTGGCGGAACGGTGCGGTATCAAACCTCGAGCGTGCTGGCCAATCACCTGGTGACGGACCTTGAGCCCGGGACCGGGGGAGGCTATACGGTCCTTGCTCGGAATAGTGCCGGCACGGTGTTGCGGACATTCACCCAGACTACGACCTCCACAGGGACGCTTCGCTTTGCCGCGCAAGCCGGGGAAGTGGATTTCACCTTGACGCCTGGAGCGCCGGACACCACCCCTCCGGTGATCTCTCTGGTGGCTTCCTCCAACGTCACCTCCACGGGAGCCACAATCACCTGGACGACCGATGAGCCGAGCGACACCCAGGTGGAGTACGGCCTCACCACGACCTACGGGAGCAGCACGCCGGCGAACCCTGCCCTCGTGACCGGCCACAGCGCTACCCTTAGCGGTCTGGTTCCCACGACGCTCTATCACTACCGCGTCAAATCCCGGGACGCGGCGGGGAATCTTGCGGTTTCCGGTGACAGCACGTTCACGACCGTCGCCCTCGGTCTGCCCGGCCTTCTCTACCGCTCGCCGATTGCCGGTCAGAACGTGGATCCGTCACGGCCCCTGCCCATCCACGCCCTGCTCTCGATCCCCCCCGGCGTGCCCATCGCCTGCACCTCCTTCGCCCTCGACGGCCGCCCGCTCTCGTTCCCGCGCGATGAGGATCCGTTCGAGACCGAGGCCGCCTACCCGTATCCGAGCTGCCCGTAGGGTGCGTTCCGCCATGCGGTTCCGATTGTCTCCTCGTCTCTTCGGTGGCCGGATGAACCCGTTGCCTCCCCCCGCACCGCGCGCGGTGCTCCTCATCGGCCTGCTGGGAGTGTGTCTGTTCCTCCTCGGTGTCGTGACCTGGACGAGCGGACAGACCGGATCCACTGTGGACCTCCGCGGCATTCTCAGCCCCGCGGCCCTGTCTCCTGGCCCCCATACCCTCCGCGTGAGCGCCCGGACGACGGGCGGCCTCGCCGTCTCCACCGACCTGCTCTTCACCGTGGCAACTCCCCCGCCACCTCCGCCACCGCAGATCGGGAGTGGCGGTGGAGGCGGTGGAGGCAGTGGCGGCGGCGCGGGAGGCAGTGGCGGCGGCGCGGGAGGCGGGGGCGGTGGCGACGGTGAAGTCGAGCGCGAGCGGGTTCCGCGCCGGTTCCTCCGGATCCCCCGCACCGTCGCGTACCGGCCCCTCGGGTCCCCGCTGACCCTCGCGGCGGTCGATGCGGTCCGCCTCGAGGGAGACGCTTCGTACTCCTCCCCCTCGTTCCTCGACGAGCGTGTGCCGGTGGTCCTCCTCGCGCACCCCCGGGTGCGGGGCGTGTGGACCGTCACCTGTTCCGCCCCCCAGTGCATCCTCCGCGCGGAGATCAAGCACGATGCGCCCAAGCCGGTCTCCGCCGCCTTCACGCTCGACGGGCGGGCCCTCGCCACGGTGACGTGGGCGAAGGGCGACAACACCTACGAGGAGAAAGCGGTCGGCGTCCTCTCCCAGGGACGACACACCATCGGGGTCCGGCTGACCCGCGATGCCTTCACCTGCCGGCGGAGAGGCCGCGTGGCCGACCGGGACGCCTGTGACCGGAACCTCTACCTCCGTTCCTTCCGGCTCATCCCCTCCGTCCCCGTGGAGGGGAGACCAACACGGACACCGCGTCGTCCTCTGCCGACCCGGACACCACCGCCGCGTGAACCGAACCAAGCAGGGCCACCCCGCGCACCGACTCCGCCCGCTCGACGGTAGGGCTTAAGAGAACCACAAACGATCCTTCGAGCGACCGTCTCGAGCGCGGGTACCGCCGCCCTGCGTCCCCGCGGTTCTCGGCACGGCTCATGAACTTCGGGAATCACCGTTGACCCGAACCTCCGATCGCTGTACACTCGCAATTGATTGTCCACAACATAAACAGCAACATAAACATACACGATGTCAACTCCTCCTAGTGGGGGGGGATCGTCTGCGAAGCGGGGAGATCTCGCTCGTGCTGTCGCTGGTGGCGCGCACGACGCTCGACACACGCCATCTGCTCCGATGGCCCGTTCCAGCATTCAGAGCAGCGCCCAGGGTATGTCGTCCCTCCTCGGTTCCCCCCAGAGCGTCTCCGGCGAGCGGAAGCACCCCGCGGTTCCGCTGCGGTTGGTCTTCCGCTGTTCGGCGCTCGTCCTCATGAGTTTTGGGCTCGCAGGCTCTGCCCACGCCGCGAGCCTCTACTGGGTCGGCGCGGCGGGAGGGAACACGAGCGTCGCGAGCAACTGGAAGACGACGAATCCCACGGCCTGCGGTGGGGGAGACGCGGGTGCCGCGCCCGGCTCGGCCGATGTCGCGATCTTCGACGCGGACTGTGATAACAACGCCGCGATTGACGCGAATTTGAGCGTTGCCGGCATTGACCTCAACCTCGGGTACGTCGGGACGGTGACCCAGAACGCCGGGATCACGGTCACCGTCGGCTCGAGCAACTACGTCCAAGCCGCCGGGACGTTCTCCGGCGGGAACTCTGCCATCACGCTCCAGAAGTTTACGTTGAGCGGCGGGACGTTTACGAGCACGAGCGGTACCCTGACCTTCGGGACGGGGATTCAGGAGACCATCTTCACCGTCTCCGGGGGAACCTTCACCCACAACAGCGGGACGGTGACCTGTGCGCATGGCAGTGGAGGTGGACACAGGCTTGGAACCATCGACGTGGTGACGAGTCTTACTCTGAATAACCTCACGATTAATGGGGTCGGAAATAATGACAGCTGTGATGTCGCAACGGGGGACACCCTGGTTGTCGTCGGCACCTTAACGCTCACCGAAGGTAATTTGGGCGGTCCTGGAACCGTGGAGGTGCAGGGCGGGATGACGCACAGCAGTGCTTTTGACGGAAGTAATGGAGACGCTGGAGGCGCGAGCGGTTTGATCAATATCACCGGCGCTGGTACGCGGACCATAAATATCACAGGAGGGGGAAACCTCACCCCGCTCACCCTCAATGCCGCGAATGTCACGTTGAATGGACCCACCTCCGGTACGACCATCGTGGAAGGGAATCTCACCATCCAGGCGGGCACCTTTGTGGGAGGTGCGGGAACGGTTGATCTTAATGGGGTGTTCACCCAGTCGGGAGGGACCTTTACGGCCCCCTCCGGAACATTCTCCATCGGGACAGATAATAACGAAACTATTTTTTCAATATCGGGAGGATCTTTCAACCATAACAGTGGAACAATACTCTTCAATCATGGTGGGATTAATGTTCGAACCGGAACCGTGAATGTGGTCACCAGCTTGACCCTGAACAATTTGACCATCAATTGCCCGACGGCCGGCTCGGGCATGGACATCGCGACGGGAGACACGCTGATTGTCGCCGGGACCTTCACGCAGACGAATGGCTTTTTGAATGGCCCGGGTGCGCTCGAACCGCGCGGGAACGTTACTATTGCCACCACGGCGGACGGCGGAGATGTCGCTCTGACCTTTGCCGGTACTGCCGCGCAAACGTACACCAACAACGGCGGGAACGAACCCGACGGCACCTACACCATCAACAAGACCGCCGGGACGGTGACGCTTGCAACCAACATGGATATAAGCGCCGTCGGCCAAGACCTCACCGTCACCGCGGGGACTCTGAACCTCGCGGGGTTCAACCTCACGGTGAACGACGTCTTCACCTTAAGTGCGTCCGGGACACTGCAACTCCAGGGCGGGGAGACCGTCTCCACAATCGATACGGTTTCCTCCGGCTCTACGGTCACCTACGACGGCACCGCCTCATACACCACCGCCCTCGCGGCGGGCAACACGTACAGCAACCTCACCTTCAACGGGAGCGGAGGCGTGTGGGAGCCCAATGGCGCCGTCACCGTGAGTGGCACCCTCACGCTCACTGCCGGCACCTTTGACCTCGATGGGCAGAACCTGACGAATACCGGCGGGAGCTTTGTGAACAACGCGACGCTCCGCCTCACCGGCGGGGAGACCCTCACCGGCTTCACGAACGACACGGACTCGGGAACCGTCGCGTACGACGGGGCGGCTTCGTACACCTCCCTCGTTGCCGGGAACAGCTACAACCACCTCACGTTCAACGGGACCGGCGGCTCCTGGATCCACACGGCCACCCTCGACGTGAACGGGACCCTCACGATCACCGCGGGCACCGTAAACAGCAACGGGCAGAACGTCACCCTTGCGGGGGACTGGAGCAACAGCGGGACGTACACCTCGGGGAGCAACACCGTGACCTTCGACGGGTCGGGAGCCCAGACGCTCACCACCGGCGGCACCGGCACGGGCCAGGACTTTCAGAACCTCACGGTGAACAAGAGCGCGGGTACCCTGTCGCTCGCGACGAATGCCCTTGACGTCGACGGCACGCTCACTGTCACCGCGGGCACGTTCTCACCCGGCACACTCGCGACGACCGTCGGCGCCCTCACCGTGGGTGGCGGCACCTTCACTGGGGGCTCGGGGACCCACGACATCAACGGGGCGGTGACCATCTCCTCCGGGACCCTCACCGCCACCTCCGGCACCATGACCGTCTCCGGGAACTTCACGCACAGCGGCGGGACGTTCACGCATAACAGTGGGACCGTCACCCTCGACGGGACCGATCAGACGCTCTCCGGCGCGACGACGTTCAACAACCTCTCGAAGACGGTCACGACGGCGCGCACGCTCACCTTTCCCTCCGGGGCATCGAGCACGCAGACCGTCGTTGGGACCTGGACGGCGAAAGGGGCTTCGGGGGCTCTCCTCTCCCTCCGCAGCAGCACCGACGGCACGCAGTGGCGGATCGATCCGCAAGGAACGCGGAGCATCGAGTACCTCGACGTGAAGGACAGCAACAACGTGAACGCCACCGGCATCACGACGGCCGGCCTCAACATCACCGACTCCGGGAACAACACCGGCTGGAACTTCAATAGCGCTCCCTCCGCCGCGAACCTCACGACCCCCGCGCAAGCCACCGACGGTTCCGGGTACGCCTCCTTCCAAACACTCCTCTCTGACCCGGATAACAACCAGACGCGCCTCCGGGTCCAGTACTCCCTCGACGACGGGAGCAACTGGCGGCAGGCGTACATCGCCTCGGCTTCCTCCACCGCGGGGAACGTGACCGTGAGCAACGGGAGTACCGTGACGTACCAGCTCACCGGCATCCCCACGAACCGCGGGAACGCCCTCCTCACGGTCGCCTGGAACACGAAGCACGCCGACAACGGGGGCGGCGCGATCGATTCCCGTCCGACCCTCGTGAGAGTCCGCGTCACCCCGAATGACTCGACCGTTGACGGCACCGCGGTGACCTCCTCCCGCTTTCAAGTCGACGACGAAGCCCCGCGGGGTCTCACGTCCTTCTCGGTGGCCGCGTCCGGCAGCACGCTTCGCGCCTCCTGGACTCCCGTCGCCGAGGAGGACTTCAGCCACTACGAGCTCTGGTATGGGCGGGAATCGACTGCGGTGGCCGAGCGGGATGCCACGCTCGCTTCCGAATGGGATCAGGACAATGACCGCGCGCTCACCAAGACCGCCACCGTCTCCACGACCATCGCTCCCCTCTCCCCGCTTCCCGACGGCACGTACACCGTGAAGCTCTGGGCGGCGGACGCGTTCGGAAACGAGGCCACCCTCGCCGCACGGACCGTCACGATTGACACGACCGCGCCGACCCTCGCGAGTGACCTCGCCAAACCGCCACCCTCCCTCGAGGACATCGCGGAGCGGATCCGGAGAGGGGAAACTCCCTCCAGGACACCCACGGCGCTCCAGCTCCAGGAGCTGGAGAAGGCCGCAAAGATCCGCCGGCTGCGGGAGGCGAGGAACCTCCAGGAGTTCCTCGAGCGCCTGCTTCCCCAAGGCGCGTTCGAGCGTCTCGACGCCACGATTGCTTCGGTCACCAAAACCCTCCGGAGCGCCGCGCGCACCGCTATCCGGACCGTCCGGACGCGTCTCGCCTCCCTCTTTGGGTTCTCCGCCCGGGAGTTCGCCGCCCTCCGCACGCTGGCGCGGCAGAGCAAGGCGGATCCGCCCGATCTCTCCCTGGCCGAGCGTCGCGACGCCGCGCTCTCCGATCTCTCCGGTTTCATTCCCAAGGTCACCGGCCGTCTCGTCGTCACCACCACAACGCTGTGGTCCCGAATTCGAGGGATTCTCGTGCGCGCCCGCGAGGAGCGGCTGACGCTCGCGACGGAGAGCGAGCGTCGGGTGGCCCGCCTCGTGGCCCCCGCGGGCCGCGGCCTCCGCGCGGCGAGCGTCCTCGTCCGCGGCGCCGTCGAAACCGCCCGCCGCGTCTATGCGGAACCGCTCCGGATCACCGACGTGTCCGTCGCCGATCTGACCAAGACCTCCGCGGTGGTCACCTGGCAGACGAACCGCCTCGCCCGGGGGAAGGTGAACTTTGGGCCTTCCCCGCTCTACGGCGAGGAACGCTTCGAGGACAGCTTCACCACGCGCCACCGCCTCGTCCTCCGGCTCCTCCCGCGGGGCACCAAGATCTTCTTCGAGGTGCTCGCCACGGATCTGCGGGGGCAGCACGCGTTCGACGCCTACTACAGCTTCACCACGCCGGGTGAGTGATGTGCTAGACTGCATGCAGAGCCCTCACGGTCTCCACCGCACGATGGTTTCCTCGACACACCCGATCTCCGCCAGACGTCGGCGCATCGCGTTGCCTCTCGTGTACTTTCTTCTCCCCGTCGCGGTCTTCCTCGTGACCTCCCTCCCCGGCGTGAACCGGCTCACGCCGTTCCTCGCCCTCGTGCTCGTGGGCGCGCTCCTCGTGCTCCGCTTCTCCGCGCGCGTGGGGCCGACCGTGACGGTCCTCCTCTGGACCCTCGCCGTGCTCTCGCTCGTCGGCTCGACCGGGTGGTTCTTCTCCCCGTTCTTCTTCGCCCTCTACCTCCTCGGGATCGCCCTCGGCTTCGTGTACACCCCGGGCGTGGCCGTGGCGTTCACGCTCGCCCTCATCACGCTCTTCGCCTTCTCCATCGGCGAGGTGAGCCCCACCTACGACTTCCTCACCCTCCTCTCGCTCCTCTCCGTCATCCCCATCACGATGGGGTTGCGTCGGAGCTTCCTCTTGGTCCAGCAGGAGAAGAAGGGGATCCTCATCCTTGAGGCCGAGGGGAAGCCGCCCTCCGGTATCACCTCCCTCGATGCCATCCTCCGAAACCAGGTGAACCGGGTTGGTGTGGTCCTCCGCCAGCCGCTCACGTACGTGAAACAGGGCCTGGCCCTGCTCGCGGAGGGAAAGCTCAACGAGCCGGAGTACCAGGAGACGCTCCCGCGCATGCGGAAGGCCGTCGAGGACCTCTTCACGATCGTGAAGGAATTCGAGAGCGGAACGACGAAGAATGTCCTGCTGGGACGAACCTCGCGCGACACCGAGAAGAACGCCGACTGATCGCTGATCTCCATGGCACCGCCATCTGCGCCTGTGCGGATTCTCCTCATCGATGACGATGCGGACCTCCGCCAGATGTACACGCTCATCCTTGGGAAGGCGGGGATGGAGCTCGACACCGCGAACGATGGCCTGGAGGGGCTGGCCAAAGCCCGGAAGGGCGGGTACGACCTTATCCTCCTCGACCTCATGATGCCGAACCTCGACGGGATCGGATTCCTGAAGGGGCTCAAGGAGGAGGGCCCGAAGACGCCGAACGGGGCTATCGTGGCCTTAAGCAACGCGGGGTACGACGCAGTCGCGAAAGAGGCGCGGACGCTCGGCGCCACGGGTTTTCTCATGAAGGCGGACTTGCTGCCGAAGGATCTCGTCCGAGAAGTGCAAAAGTATCTCGCGAAGTCCTAACGAGCGAAAGGCGCGGCCAGCGGCCGGCCGGTCCCTGCACTGGTAGACCAAGCAGGTCATCGTTCGAACAGAAAGGCGGGGTTGACATGATACGATCGCTATCATAGAATCTCCTCCGCCCAAGCAGCGGGACGCTTTCTCTATGGACATCCGCAACGTTGCCATTATCGCACACGTGGACCACGGCAAGACGACTCTTATTGATGGACTCTTGAAGCAGTCAAAAACGTTCCGAGAGAACGAAGCGGCGATGGCGCAGACGCTTATCCTCGATTCGAGCGAGCAGGAACGGGAACGCGGCATCACGATTCTTGCCAAGAACACAGCGATCACGTACAGGAATGTCAAAATTAATATCATCGACACGCCGGGACACGCGGACTTCGGTGGTGAGGTGGAACGCACCCTCAACATGGCCGACGGCGCGCTCCTCGTCATTGACGCGCAAGAGGGGCCGATGCCGCAGACGCGGTTCGTTCTGAAAAAGGCGCTCGAACTGGGGCTGCAGCTGATCGTTGTCATCAATAAAATTGATAAACGCGCTGCGCAAGTGGAGAAAGTCACCTCGGAGACGCATGATCTCTTTTTGGAGGTAGCGACGCACGAAACACAACTCGAGTTTCCCGTCTACTACGCCATCGGTCGCGAGGGAAAGGCATGGGCGAAACTTCCAGAAAACCCCACGGAACACGCAGATCTTACTCCGCTCTTTGAAGCAATGCTCCACTATGTGCCCGCGCCGCGCGTGGAAAAAGAGAAACCATTTCAACTCCTCGTCACCACGCTCGATTGGGATGACTTTCAGGGGAAATACGCGATCGGCCGCATCGCTCGCGGCCGCGCAACGCCAGGGCGCGCCGTGGCCCTTCTCACAAAGAGCGGTCGCCGTGAAGACGCACGTATTGAGCGAGTCTACGTAAGCCAGGGGCTGAAGCGCATCGAAGTTCCGTCAGCAGACGCAGGCGATATTGTCGCGCTCACGGGCATCAGCGCTGCTCACATCGGTGACACCATTGCGGATGTGTCCGCGCCGGAGGCGCTGCCCACCATCGCGATTGCGGAACCAACAGTCACGATGTCGATTGGTTCGAATACCTCACCCCTTGCGGGCCGCGAAGGACAATTCGTGACAAGCCGACAGCTTCTTGACCGAATTCTCAAAGAACTCGAAACGAACGTGTCACTTCGCTTCGAAGAGCGCGACGGCAACGAACATCTTTTGTCCGGTCGAGGAGAACTCCATCTCGCGGTCTTTCTGGAAAACCTGCGACGCGAAGGCTTTGAATTCCACGTCGGCAAGCCGCGCGTGATTATGAAGCGCATTGAGGGGCAAGAGATGGAACCGTTGGAGGAACTCGTCATTGATGTCGAAAAGTCATACAGCGGCGCGGTGATGGGAGAAGTTGGCAAGCGCCGTGGCGTGCTGATCTCGCAGACAGACAATCCAGACGGAAGCATGCGACTCGTCTTCATCATTCCCACGCGCGGGCTTCTCGGTTTCCGAAGCCAACTACTCACACTCTCACGGGGCACGGGGCTCATGAGCTCACAGTTCCTCCGATACGAGCCGATGGGTGCAGCACTTCCGCGACTTCGGAACGGCGTCCTCATCGCCTCCGACAGCGGAAAAGCTGTGGCGTACGGCCTGAACGTGGCGCAAGGCCGAGGGTCAACATTCATCGGCCCACAAACGGATGTCTATGAGGGCATGATCGTCGGCCTGAATTCGCGTGAGGAAGATATTGAGGTAAACGTGACGAAAGAGAAAAGGTTGTCGAATATGCGCGCCTCCGGATCCGACGAGGCCATTCAGCTTACGCCGCCAACGATCATGAGCTTGGAGCAGTCGCTGGATTTTCTTGAAGACAATGAGTTTCTGGAAATTACGCCAAAAAGCCTCCGTCTCCGCAAGAAACTTCTCACCGCGACGGAGCGTGCAAAAGTGCGACGGGCGGCCCGGGATGCCGACTGAGTGAGCTGAACACTTGGACGCAGAGCCTTCACACTGATTTCATGGCTTTTGCTCCTAGCCCTGATATGGTTAAGGTCTGGTAGACTCAGAAGGTCGCTCATCGAATTTGTGAAGGGGCTGGCTCGCGTGATGACGGCCCAGCAGATCGCTCTGTGGGAAGACTGCCTTAGAAGGTTTTCGAGAAAAGAGATCGTTGACGATTGAGAGAACGCGTGACAGCATATGGTTTCGTTCTTTCCCGCCCTTTAGAAAACGGAGGCATCAATGGTCGCGCTTCAGCAGTTTCTCGTGATAGCAAAGAAAGGCGTGTGCGCTTCGGCACAGCATGAAGAAGCATTGCCCGATGGAGCCAAGCAACGTACGTTTCTCGATGGTCCATTCGTGTACCGAGACCGCCGCTATGGCGGTGACCTAGGTCAAGATCACCAATTGGAGACCAGAGTATGACTTCCCTAAATGCAGCAGACAGAGAAACAAGGGGATTCCAGCTGTTCCTCGAGGCCGTGCTGGAGAGCTTCCCAGAAGAGTGGGAACTCCCGCATCGGATTGTCCGGCACCTCCTGCGTCAGGAAAGCTCGACTCACCTCGATGAACTCGCGGAGCTCGCGAAGAATGCATTTCCGGGCGAAGGAGCAGACGTGCCCCTGGAAGGCTGGCGCCGCATCGCGCTTCACGCGGTCGCGTCCCTCCAACGGGTCGCACTCAAGCTCTTCGCGCATGAGAGGAACCCGGAGGGATACTTTCTCCATTTAGCCGACAACGATGCTGTATCCTCGATGGCTAATCCGGCTCTATGTGCAGAACTCTGTTCACAACAGGCAACATAGGCAAGCGCCTAACCCGCGAGGGTTCCCTACACGGGGACTCTTTTTTTACCCACGACACCTCTCCCGGTGCGGCGGATTCCTCGTCTTCACTTCAGGAGTCGCAAGAACTCGTCGAGTGAGATTTGTGCGTGGCGGAGAATGTTATGGAACGTTCCCTTGCGCACGACGCGGTGATCGGGAACAATCACAGTCTTCGTCTCTCCGCCAACGGACCGCCGGAGTTTGATGTGCGAACCGGTCTGGCTCATCACCGCAAACCCGACGCGCTGAAGCGCCTTGATCATCTCCCGGCCGGACACCTGCGGTGTGCGCGGCACGGGACGCTACACGCTGACGGGCGTCACGACCTCTCCGCGCCGAGACCGGAGGTACGTTTTGGTCTCTTCGTCAGCGTCGTCAAGGTAGAGACGGATGGCCTCTTCGATGTTCTTGCGGGCCTCCTCGAACGTATCGCCCTGTGAGAAGCAGCCGGGAAGGGCAGGGACGCTCACGGAATAGCCGCCATCTTCCTCTTCTCCGAAGACGGCAAGGTACGTCTGGACGCGCTCTGTCTTCATGCGGGGAAGTATACGCGGACTGGTGAACCGTCGCAAGGTGTCACGACACCCAACGTGGTAGGCCGGGCAGGATTCGAACCTGCAACACGCTGAATATAAGTCAGCTGCTCTGCCGTTGAGCTACCGGCCTGCAGAATACTGATGAGAAGGAACGGTTTCGCGAGCGCGTATACTATGCCGCGCCGCACCAAAAGAATCCAGCACTAGGATTTCGAGACCGCGGGATTGCCGCGGAGGTAAAACCGCCAGCGCTTCCGTGCCCAGGTAGGCCCGGCATAGTCAATACCAATACGGGGAGCCGCGACGATGGCCTTAGGATTCACGCGCACGCCTCGATCTTCCACCCACACACGGGAAGAACGGGTGACATCCTCGCCGTAGAGCGAGCCGTCAAGCTTCATCCAGCGGCAGAGTTTCCCCGGGCCGTTCGCGAGGCGAGGATCGCCGCTCACCGGCTCGAGGGCCCGGAGGAGTACGCACTCGGGGCGCCCAGGGCGCGACGTGGAGATGTTGAGTTGCCAGTACATTCCGTAGACGAGGTAGATGTACACATGGCCACCGACGAGATACTCGGCGCGATTCCGCGGGGTTACTTTCCCTCCGTATGCATGAGAGGCGCGGTCGAGAGGCCCGATGTACGCTTCCGTCTCCACAATCTTGCCCGCGCGGAGTTCACCCCCGATCTTCCGAACGAGGTATTTCCCGAGGAGATCACGAGTGGCGATAAGCGTCGGCCTCGCGTAGAAGGAGCGTTTCAAACGGCGGCGCATCTCGACATCGTCTTCGCTCTACGGTACCGTAAGAAGCCAACCAGCGTGGGCGGCTAGCTCAGTGGTAGAGCGTCACATTGACATTGTGAAGGTCGAAGGTTCGATCCCTTCGCCGCCCACCACGCCCGAGAACGCATCCGTGTCAGAATACTCTCATGTTTCCCATCCGTGACCACGAACGGTCGCACCGGTTTCCGTTCGTGACGATCGGGATCATCGCCGCGAATGTGTGGGTATTTTCCCAGGAACTCACGGCGCCGAGCCTCGAACGATTCATCGAGCGCTGGGCGCTCATTCCGGCGCTTGTCGATGTTTCGGACCTGGCGTCTCTGATGCCGTTCATCACGTCGCAGTTCCTCCACGCCGGCATCGCGCACATTCTCTTCAACATGTGGTACCTCTGGATTTTCGGCGACAACGTCGAAGGACATTTCGGGCACTTCCGCTTCCTGGCGTTCTACCTCCTCGCAGGCGCCACCGCCGGCCTCATCCAGTTCTTCTTCGCCGTTGGATCCCCCATTCCCATGCTCGGCGCCTCAGGGGCTGTCGCGGGCGTTCTGGGTGCGTACTGGGTGCTCTTCCCCCGCCACCGCGTAGACACGCTTCTGCCGACGTTTGGGTTCTGGACCACGACCACGCTCCCGGCGGGCGCCGTGCTCCTCTTCTGGTTCATCGGACAGCTCTTCAGCGGGATCGGCTCGCTCGGCTTCGGGAGTGCCGCGACCGGCGGCGTCGCCTGGTGGGCGCACATCGGCGGCTTCGCGTTCGGCTGGTTCGTGGGGCGCACCGCGCGGCGGACGCCGCAGCACGACCATCCGCCGCATGAGCACCGTGCCGAGCGCCTTGATCTATGGAAGTAGCGGCGTCGACGAGCGCACGAGACAGAACACCACTCGTGGTTCCGGCGGAGGCGTCCGGACGCCGCTTGGACGTGTTTCTCCTGGACTACGCCGTGCCGACGTGGACGCGAGGAGCAGTGCAGCGCGCCATTCGGGACGGCTCGGTGACCATTGCCGGCAAACGCGTGGTGAAGCCCAGCACGCTGGTGCGCACCGGACACGAAATTCGTCTCGTGGGGCCTCCCGAAGCGGAACAGCACCGCGTCGTCACCGAAGCACTCCCGCCGCTCAATATTCTCCATGAAGATTCCTCACTGCTCGTTCTCAATAAGCCAGCGGGTGTGGCAGTGCACGCGGGCGTGCGCCGGGAGCCGTCGCTCGCTGACGCGCTCGTGGTCCGGTATCCGGGTCTGCGGGACGTTGGGGAGGACCCGCAGCGGCCGGGCCCGCCTGCCAGCGCTTCGCCGCAGGCGATGCGGGCAGGCATTGTGCACCGCCTTGATAAGGAAACGTCGGGGGTGCTCCTCGTCGCTCGAACGCCCGAGATGTACGAACATTTGAAGAACGAGTTTCAGCGGCGCCGCGTCCGAAAAGAATATCTCGCGCTCGTTCATGGCATCGTTCCCGAAGATCATGGGAGTGTGAAGGTCGTTGGCGATCCCCTCTACGGTCGAAAATCCCGTCACCGCACACCCCAAGGACTCACGCGGCAGTTCCTCCACGCCCACACGATCACTGTCACACTCCCCCTTGGGAAAACGCGAACCTTCACCAGTCCGCTCACCGACGACCTCGCGGCGGTCCTCGCCGGACTCCGCGGTTTGCCGGACCGACCAACACCCCTTGGCTACCGGTGGCGGACACCGCGTGCCCCGCAGAACTAGCCCCATGCTATACTAGGCGAGAACCAACCAAGACAGCGATGGATCCAACACAACCTCCACCGCCCCTGAACCCCCTGCCGCCGGCTCCACCGCAGGGGTTCTCTCCACGCGGGCCCGCAGGTCCAGTTCCCCCACGACCGACACCGGCTCCTTCACGGGAGACACCGCCAGTCCCTCTTGCACCGCCGCCGGCACAGCTCCCTCCATCTCCGCCCCAAGGCTTCACTCCGCCGAGTCCTCCGCCGAAGATCGCTCGGCCTCCCGTGCCTCTCCCGCCGATGCCGGTCCCGGAGGAACCACGTGGCGGCGGACGCTTGAGCCTGGTCATGACGCTCCTCGGCGGCTTTCTCATCCTGGTAGTGGGAGGAGCTGCCTTCTACTTCACCTGGCAGAACCAGCGGGAACTCCGAGAAGAGATTCCTTCCCAAGTATCGCCAACGGCGCTCCCGTCTCCGACTCCGACGGCGACTCCCACGCCGACGCCGTACGTGCATGCGGACGGGTTCAGCCTCACGCCACCTCTGGGGTGGGCAGCGGACACCGGAGGGAAGCTCGGAGCCGACGTCATCTTCACGAGCCAGACACCGGATATGACTCCCGAGGGATCGCTCGTCCCGCCGAACCTCCTCGTGGTCGCCAGGGCGACGCCGAAAGCGGGCGTCACGCTGGATGCAGCCGTCGCGCGCACGAAAGCCACGCTCCCGCGACTCCTCAAAGGCTACACGTCCATCGACGACGCCCGGGTGCGCACCGTGAGTGGGGAGCCGGCACACATTTTGGGAGGTACGTACCGGGAAGCACAGCTCACCCTTCGCAACAAGCAGCTCATCTTCGTGAAAGACGGGAAGATCTATACCCTCACGGGGTCCGGGCTCGCCTCCGTGTGGGAAGCGAAGCAGTACAACGCCCTCTTCGACGTGGCCCTCACGTCCTTGGCAGTTGCGGGACCCTCACCGTCGCCAACCGCACCACCTGTCGTACGCTAACGCGATCCTGCGCGCTCCAGAGCTTGCGGGCGCACCCGGCTCGTGGTAGGGTTCTCCTTTGCGATGGCGAAAGCATCCGACCCCCTTTCCCGCTACGAAGCACGCAAGAAAGAACGCGAGCCGTTCGCTCTCCGTGCCGGCTTTGAGGTGCGCGTGCACACGCGGTTGCGGGAGGGAGGGAAAGAGCGCGTACAAACCTACGAAGGGATCGTCACGGCCACCAGCGGAGCGGGATTAGGAAAAACATTCACGGTACGGCGCGTGACCGGCGGGATCGGGGTCGAACGGATCTTCCCGATGTTCTCTCCCCTGGTAACGGACGTCGAGGTGCTCCGGGCGACGAAAGTCCGCCGCGCGAAGCTCACCTACCTCCGGAAAGCGGAAGCGCAGCGACGGCGGAAGGAAGACCGGGGGCTCATGCGCCGGGTAGAGGCAGAGCGGGAAGCCAAACGGCGCGCGAAGGAGGACGCAGAGCGAAAAGCGCGGGAAGAGCGCGAGGCGACGGAGAAAGCCGCAAAGGGAGCTGCGGAGAAGAAGGCGACGGAAGAAACGGAAGAGAACGTTGAGCCCCAAGGAGACTCCAAAGCGGGATCAGCGTCGTAAGCGAACGCGGGGCAAGCCCGAGCACGGGACGCCGGCTGCTTGAAACTGCAGTCGAAATTCGTCATGCTGAGCGGCGCGGCGACGTAGCCAAGTGGTAAGGCAGGGCTCTGCAAAAGCCCTATACGGCGGTTCGATTCCGCCCGTCGCCTCCAGCCAGGGTGGCGGAATGGCAGACGCAGGGGGCTTAAAACCCCTTGGTCCTGTCAAAAGGACCGTGTGGGTTCGACTCCCACCCCTGGCACCAGAGGCAATCCTCCCCGGGTGGGTTTGGCCTTTACACCGAAACCCTACAGCACTACAGTCCAGCCAAGCGGGGCACCTGCCAACTCGTCCAGCGCTGTCCCCACCGGTTCTTTTCGCAGGAGGAAAGACTATGAAAGAGCTGCAGAAATTTCCGTCTCCTGCCCGGAGAAAGCGGATTGGGAAACGACGTGCCGGGAAAGCGCCCCGACCGATCCCCGAAGTCGAATGCTTTCGATCAGGCATCAGTACGGAGCTGGCACGCCAAATCCATTTTGGCGCCGTCCGCGGCCAACGCTTCTAACTGCCTTCCTGTCTCTCCCCGCGAACCCCGGTGAGTTCCTGGTTCGGACATGACCCTCCCCTCCAGGCTCACCGGAGCATTTTTCTCTTCATGGGATTCAGGGAACGATTTCCATCTCCAGCACCCGCTTGCCAAACCGCAGCGCCTCTGCGCGATGTTCGAACCACAGATCCACACGGTCGGACAGCCGCGGGTGGTGCCGGTCTTCCACCGTAAAGATTTTCTCCGGCCGATAGTTCAGGAACCGGACGTGGGTCCCGAAGGGCAGGAAGTTCGTTGCGGTCGTGCCATCGTGCACGTGCGTACCCGAGGCGGTGATGAACGGCGTTGCGTCCGTCTGGTCTGACGTAGACGAGTACGCGGTTGCCAAGACGCGGAACTTCGCACCCCCAGGGACGGAGGGCCGCGTGTTGGTCCGGATTGGCGCTCGTCCCACCGCCGTGACCGGAGAGGCGGGATTCACCAGCGCCGCACCGCCAATCGTGGCGAGCTTCACTCCGTCCGAAACGTCTTCGAGGACGCGTCCATCAGAGGACAGCGATACGCCGTCCGCCAATTCCGCCACGAGCGGCCCCTGGAAGAACTCGTTCACCACGGCCGGCATCGGAAACACGACCACGGGCAGGAATTCCGCGGAGAGAAGCACGCGCGAAAGCCAGCCGCGGCTCTTGGGAGAGGCGCGCATGAAATCGGGGAGAAATGCAAAAAGCATCACGTCTGGAAAGACCCGAGGCGAAAGGTGGCACCCTAGCATCCCACCCGATTCCTGTCAAGACCACTGGTATCGAACACCTCCACCTCTTGAAAAACGCGAAGTGGTTCACGCGTTCAACATACCCTTCAATTCCCTTTCTCCCGCAAAAGAAAAAGCCGGACACGAGGTCCGGATTTTTCTTTTTGGAGCGGGAGACGGGAATTGAACCCGCTGCCTCTTCCTTGGCAAGGAAGCGTTCTGCCGATGAACTACTCCCGCTGGTGCCCCGGGAGAGAGATGGTAATCGAACTTTGCATGCTCTCCTCCGGCTGCTGTCCGATCGTACCTAGCTTGACAAACTTCGTCAATTGATGCGGGATGCGGGCCAGGGTACAGCCTCTGCAGGATGATCGAACCACAAGCGCACCACCCCGGCCAGAGGACTCTTATCCGACGCGCCGACGGAGGCGCTCGTAGAATCCGCCACGCGCCCCCACGCTGAGGACGAAGATGGTTCTTGCCCTCGTGTCGGGCTCGTAGACGATCCGGTAGCTCACGCCCCCGTGGTGTGCGACGACTTTCCAGAGATCCTTGAGTTCTCCGCTGAGCCGAACACCGCGGAAAGGATCCTCGGCAATGGCCGGGAATACTTCCTGTACCAGATAGATCGCCGTCTGCTTCGGGAGCTTTCGGAGGTCCCTTCGGATCGCCGGATGGAAGAGGAGGCGGAAGCCGCTCACGCGCTGGTGAACTCGGCCTGGAGATCCCCGAGTGCAAGCGTCTTCCCACGTCGCGCCAGGCCCCGGACGGTCTTGCGGCGGCGGAGAATCTCTTTCCGTTCCCGCGGCTTAAAGGCGAGTTCGAGACCTTCGAGTTCCTTTTCGGAGAGCTGCCCGATGGTGAACGCGAGCTGGTCGAGACTCACGGGGAGGGAAAGGAGACGCCGTGCACGCGTTGTTGAAGTTCTTGAAGGCATGCCACGAGCGTACCGGAACTTTGGGGGCCGGGCAACGGGCTGCGTCCGCGTTCACTGCTCCATCGCTACTCTCCCGCTGTTCCCTTCAGCGGACCCTGCTGACGTTTCTCCGCCGCGGTGAGCCAAAAAACCAGAGCGGGCACTGTTCCCGCTCTGTTCTCTTGGTGCCGGGGGTCAGAATCGAACTGACGACGCCAGCCTCTTCAGGGCTGCGCTCTACCACTGAGCTACCCCGGCCGATGCATGTGCGACTGCGGCCGTAGAATAGCGTATCTCCTCTCTGGGTTCAATAACCAACATCCAGCGGGCGTAGAGCCGCGAGGTTTTCTCCGGCCCACTGGTGCTGAAATCGAACCACACGCGGCGGAACACGTCCCGCGGCATCCGACGAATCTTTCCGAGCTCCGGATCGGCAAGGGCGACGGATGTTCGATCCAGTCCGCTCACCGCGGAGTAATGCCCCTCGTCCCCGGAAAACCAGAGCACGATGGGCGGAAGCCCGCGGCGGAGAGCGGCAGCAAGGTCACCGAAATCCGCCCACGCTTTCACGCACGTGCGGAATCCTCGAGCGCGTGCCGCCGCCGCGAGGCGTTCCGGGCTCGTCCCGCGAGCCCGCGTTGCCCGGCAGAGCCGCGTGAGAATAGCGAGGGATGCCCGGTCGCCGTGAAACCGGAGCACCGCAGCCAAGGTGTACGGGCCGCAGAGCCCGGGTCGCTCGCGGGCAAGGGGAACGCGGAGGAGTTTCACCCCCGTACCATACCGGACATTCTGTGCGAAAAGAAAACCCCAGCAGTTACGCTGGGGTGCGCACTCAGTGCGCGATGCAAGGAACGTGACCGTATCACTTCCAGGGGAATTCGTGTAGCGTCAGACGCTCGTACGCTTCGATGTACTTTTCTCGCGTCCTCGCTACGATGTCCTCAGGAAGCGAGGGAGCCGGAGGTTTCTTGTTCCAACCAAGACCGCTCACGAAGTCGCGCACAAACTGCTTGTCGAACGAGGGCTGCGGCCGGCCGGGTTCGTACTGGTCTTCCGGCCAAAACCGGGAGCTATCCGGCGTGAGCACTTCGTCCACAAGGAACGCGCCAGCGAGGGGATGGTCACCGAGACCAAACTCAAACTTCGTGTCGGCGATGATGATACCGCGCTCGAGCGCGTACGCCGCACCATCTCGATAGATCTCGAGGCTTAAGCGGCGGAGCGCCTCGGCGCCTACACTTCCAACGGTTTCGACGGTGCGCTCGAATGTGATGTTCTCGTCATGCTCACCCTCGGGTGCCTTCGTCGCCGGCGTATAGATCGGCTCGGGGAACTTCGCGCTCTCGAGGAGACCTTCCGGCAATGTGATGCCGCAGACGGCACCGGTCTGCCGGTACTCCTTCCAACCGGAACCGGCAAGGTAGCCCCGCACGACACATTCGATGGGGAAGACCCTCGCCTTCCGCACCAACATGCACCGACCCTCGTACTCTTCCCGGTAGTCACCAAAATCAATTCGGTGGTCGAACTCCTGCATCGCATCAAGATTCGTCGCTATCAGGTGGTGCGGCGTGCCAAGGCGCGAGAACCAGAAGGCGGAGAGTCCCGTGAGCACTCGCCCTTTGTCAGGGATGAGTGTCGGCAGAATCTCGTCGTACGCACTGATCCGGTCCGTCGCGACGATGAGGAGCCGCTCGCCGAAGGTATAGATGTCTCGAACCTTTCCAGAGCGAAACCCGTCGTGGCGAAGAGAAAATGGGGAGTGTGTCTGTTTCATGAAACTTTTCCTTTCTGCACAGCAACCTGTGCGGGTTTGGCGTGCTTCTGGATGTATCGTTCCATGCCGGCGCGAATAGGTTCCTGATGCGCCGCAACGATCTGACACGCGAACATCGCGGCATTGATCAGGCCAGACTTGCCGATTCCGCAGACTGCTACCGGCATGTGGGGCGGCATGCGAACCATGGAGTAGAGGGCATCGTGGGCGTCGAGAACATCGGAAATAAGCGGCACGCCGATGACCGGAAGACGCGCGCCGACATTCGCTGCGATCGCCCCGGGAAGTGCCGCCGCCATTCCGGCAACACCAATGAACATCATGGCATGCTGCCGTTCCATCTCGGCACAGTATTCTTGGAGTTCTTGCGGGTTGCGATGCGCAGAAATGATGGAGAGCTCCCAAGACACGCCAACCTCATCGAGAAGGGTGGGCATCTGGGATTCGTCCACAACTTTTCTGTCACTTTCGCTCCCCAAAATCACGACTACCTGGGGCATGAGACGTTTCTCCTTTCTCGTTCACAGATTGTGATGGTCCAAACCGAAATCGGTACAGCGAGCGCTGCATAGATATCCTACCATGCACACCGGGATGAAGCGCAACGGACGGAACCGCATGGTGGGCACCGAGGGTATCGAACCCCCGACCTTCTCGGTGTAAACGAGACGCTCTACCACTGAGCTAGGTGCCCGCTGGCGCACCCTATGATGCCAGGGTCACGCTCTTGCGTCCAACCACCACACAATTGACTGGTGGCGCCGCACCCCATACGATGCTTCGGCGTTCTCTCACAAAGTGGCTCTCTGCCGAACCCTCCAGACACGAAAGGGGATCCAATGGACCAATTCACGATCCAAAAGCCATGGGACATGCATGTGCACCTTCGCGATGGCGAGATGCTCAAGACGGTTGCGCCGATCACTGCCCGGTACTTTGCCCGTGCACTCGTCATGCCGAACCTGACGCCCCCGATCCGCACGAACGACGATGTCTCGCGCTACCAGCAGGAGATTCTCGCGGCGAGTGGACCCGGAAGTGGTTTCAAGCCTCTCATGACATTCAAAATTCTTCCGGACACCGATCCGCACTCCATCGCCGAGCTGGCACAAATGAAGGATGTAGTGGCGGGGAAAGCCTACCCGAAAGGCCTCACACACAACGCGGAAGACGGCATCGAGGATTACTTCGCCTTGCGCGACGTCTTTGCAGCAATGGAAAAACACAATCTCGTTCTGTGCCTCCACGGCGAGATGCCCGGAACGCACATCCGAGGCCGCGATCGTGAGCGTGCCTTCCTGCGGACTCTTTGCTTTCTCGCCCGGACATTCCCCAACCTCCGAATTGTCCTCGAGCACATCACGACAGTGGAGGCAGTGGAGACCGTATTGAGACTTCCCGACACGGTTGCGGCCACCGTCACCGCCCATCACTTGCTCCTGACGCATGACGATGTCGGCGGGGACCGCATGTGCCCGAACCACTACTGCAAGCCAGTAGCGAAAGATCCTGCGGACCGCGACGCCCTGATCCAAGCTGCTATCAGCGGCTGTCCAAAATTCTTTTTCGGATCCGACAGCGCGCCGCACCCGCGCGAGGGAAAGACTCGGCTCTACGACTGCTGCGCCGGAATCTTCACAGCGCCGGTGGCGCTGCCGCTCCTTGTCGAGATCTTCGAGCGGCACCATGCGCTGGACCGACTGGAGTCCTTTGTCTACGACTTCGCGGTCCAATTCTACCATCCACGTGGACCAGCGACGGGTTTTCCTCCGAAGTTGCGTTTTGTCAAGGACCAGTGGACCGTTCCCGAAGAGATCGGCGGCATTGTTCCCTTCTATGCTGGGCAGGAACTCTCGTGGCGTGTCGAAGAAGTGAAGTAGCACAGTTCCCATCCCTGCGGACTCTCTGCGAGAGTCCGCTTTCTTCGTCTCTCATGTGGATTTCTGGTGCGGCCGGTGGGATTTGAACCCACACGGGTTGCCCCACATGGCCCTCAACCATGCGCGTATACCGAGTTCCGCCACGGCCGCGTCACACACCAGTGTACCGGCCCACTGATCAGCGTCAAACCACGTGATTCCAAGTTGACCGCGAGTGCCTGAACCGTACACTACACGGTGGGACTGACCCATTGCTCTTTTTCTCACGAAGGAGAAGATCGAATGATCCGTGCCGCAGTCTTGGATTTTGACGGAACACTGATTGACTCACTCACGCAAGGTATCACGCTCATGAAGCGGATTGTCGCGACGCTTGGCTGTCAGGAACCTGACTGGGAGTACGTGCGTCGGCGGTGGGGAACATACTGGCGCGTTCTCCTTGCGGATGCGCTTCCCGATGCAGACGTAGAAGTGTTTCACGAACACTGGCGCGTGCTCGAACAAGAATGTACTGACGGCTACCCGCCGTATCCGGGAGCGCGGGCGACGGTGGAAACACTACGTGCACGAGGTCTTGCGACTGCCCTCCACACCAACCGTGGGCCTTCGGGGCGCTTGGACGATCGGCTCCGAGAAGCAAACCTTCCACGCACGCTCTTCGATGTTATTCACACGCCGGAAGACGGGACGCCGCCGAAGCCGCACCCAGATTCGCTGCGCGCGGTGCTCCACAAGCTCAACTTACGAGACCCCCGATCCGCATACGTCGTGAGCGACCACACCGATGATGCCCATATGGCAAGGGAAGTCGGATGCCGCTTCATTGGTGTCCTCACCGGCGCAGCCAACCGAGCAGACTTCGAGCGTTTCGGAGCACACGTGACCATCGTAGACTCCATCGCCGATGTCCCCGGCATCGTTGACTGACGTTCCCTGACCCCAGTTGCCGCGCAGTTGGGGTTTTTCTTTTTTAAAGGAGTTGTCCTTGCGTACTGTCCTCCGATGATGCTGCTTCGGAAGGTTTCTTCGGCTGCTCCAGCTCGGGAATCCCGTCCCCCTGCTTGATCTGCTTCAAGATCGCGGGGAGTTTCTCCATGTCTGTGAAGAGGGTGTCTCGGAGACTTCCTTGGTAGAGCGCAGCTGCCGGGTGGTACATCGCGAAGTAGACCATGCCCCCGACGCGGTACGCTTTCCCCCGCACCTGGCTGATGGATTTCCCCGGCAGGAAGCGCTCGAGTGCGTGCCGCCCGAGGAGCACGATCACCTTTGGTTGGATCACCTCAATCTGCCGGCGGAGGTACGGCCAGCAGGCTTCGAGCTCGTCGGGAAGCGGATCGCGGTTCCCCGGCGGCCGGTGCTTGATGACGTTGGCGATGTACACATCGCTCCGCGTCAGCCCAACGTGGCGGAGGAGCTCTTCCAGGAGCTGCCCAGCCGGCCCGACGAATGGCCGTCCCAGCTCGTCTTCCTTCTGACCGGGCCCTTCGCCGATGAACAGAATCTCTGCCTCTGGGTTCCCCTCTCCCGGTACCCCCCTCGTACCGGTCTTGTAGAGTGGACACAGCTGGCAGAGCTCAACCTCATCAGCGATTTTCTGAAGCTCCCTTGCCTTCTCATCGCGCGTCATCAGTGCCGAACGTTACCCGCGCAGTTTCTTCAAGAGCGCGACGTCGTTCCTCCGCCGCGCGTCTGCCCCCGGCGTTTCTAAGACGAAATTCCGGCCGCGGAAATCGCGGTGGCGGAGGAGAAACCGGAACGTGTCCACGCCGAGGCGCCCATCGCCGATGTCCGTGTGGCGGTCTTTGTGCTCACCGAAGTCGCGGGCGGAGTCGTTCGCGTGCACGAGCTGGAAGCGCGAAAGCGGGATGTGCTTCTTGAACGCGCGCATGGTCGCCGAAATCGCCGTCGGTGTCCGAAGGTCATACCCAGAGGCGAAGAGGTGACAGGTGTCGAGACAGATCCCGAGGTCGGGTCGTCCCACCCCTTTGAGGATGAACGCGAGGTGCTCGAAGGTATCGCCGATGATGCCACCGGCGCCCGCAGAGATCTCGATGAGGAGCTGCGTCGCGTATGGTCCGCCCTTCTTTGGATCGAAGATCGCCGTGATCCGATCGATGGCTTGGCGAAGCGCCGCGTTCTCCCCGAGATCGGAGGCACTTCCGAGGTGGGTCATCACGTACGTCGCCCCGAGGAGCGTTCCGCGTTCCAGCTCTTCGCGGACGGCCGACACCGAACCGAACGACACGCGGTTATTGCTCGACGCGAAGTTGATGTAGTACGGCGCATGGATGTACGACTCAAGCTTCCAGGTTTTGCAGCGTGAACGGAAGAGTTTCGCCGTCTCTGCGGAAATCGGTGGTGCTCCACCGCCGCGAGGGCTGCGGGAAAAGAACTGGAAGCACTCGCAGCCAAGCGCCTTGGCACGGAGGGGAGCGTCCGCGAGGCCCCCCGCGCCAGAAATATGGAGCCCGATTCGTGGCGTTGTCATGGCTGGCTACCGTTCCAGCGTAACGGAAATCTCCATGCTCTCCACGGACACCGCCCGGACATCCTCGGGCGCGCGCACGTCTTCCCGCCGGCTTTGCACGATGAACGTTCCGACATCGCGGCCGCTTGCCGAGACGACGGACACGACGTCGCCGTCGCGGAGGCGAGCGAGAGCGTCTGCGCTTCCCTGCACGATCACCCGTACGCTGTTGGGGGACACGGTGGCGACCCGGAGTCCATCCGGAACGCTGCTGACTTGCACCATGGCCCGCACGTCCCTTGTCCCCTCGAGAGGAACCACCTCGGCCTGCACCCGAACCTTCGGCTCTCCTCCGACGACCGTGACGTTTTCGGGCAAGACGAGATCCAGCGTCTGCTGGAGGGGAGCACGCGCGCCATCGAGGCGGAGTGGGACTGTCTCAATAAAGGAGCGAGGGTCGAGCGCTCCGCGCGGTCCCCGCACGGTGACGACGACCGGATCCGTGGTCACGGCTCGTACCCAGTATCCCGGTGCAGGACTCCCCGACGTCACCACGCGCACGCCGAGCGTCTTTGTCTCTTCCGCCTGCACGATCTCCAGTTTCACGCGGACACGATCGAGGAGGGGGTGCAAGCCCTCGGGCGGACGGAGGGACACGTCACCGTCGAACGGCGCCGTGGCCCCGTGGACGGGGACCACCGCCTCGATCGCCAGGGTGGCTTGAAGTCGACCGAGTGCGCCGCGGACCTGCACCGTGGCGGGGTCGCTGCTTGCTTCCCCCGTTCGATACCCCGACGCGGGCGCGCCTTCCGGAATGACTTTGACAGGCAGCGATCGCTGAACGATGGGATCAAGTGTGAAGTTGATCCGAGTGGGAAGTACCACGAGGATACTCACCCGCGGATCCGCCGGGACCACCGTGACCTCCGCCGACTGCGCTCCCACACCCCTCCCCGCCAGGTCCACGAACGCGCGGACGAGGTCACTCGGTCCACGTTCTTGGAACACCGTCCGGGGCGCACGGATCCGCACCCGCACGGATTCGAGTGGGGAAGCCAGCGCGAGGTCCTCGCGGAGATTGCTCACGCTCACCGTGACTCCTTCCGCGGTCACCGTCCGGCTGCCGAGGAACGTCACGGCGATCCAGAGAACAAAGGCAAGCGCGAGTGCGAGGATTTTCGCACTCGCATCTTCGGTAAAGAGACGGTGCCACGAGGCGCTGGAGCGCGACGGTATACGCACCATGCGGTTAAAATACCGAACTCACCGCGCCGTTGCTTCCGCGCGTGTCTCTCGGATCACGCTGACTTTCACCTCTCCGGGGTACTTCAGCTCCTGCTCGATCTTGGCCGCAATCCCCTGGGCGAGGCGCACCGCCTGGAGGTCATCCACTCTCTTCGGCTCCACGAACACCCGGACTTCCCGTCCGGCGGAGATCGCATACGCTTTCTCGACGCCGTCAAAGGAGATGGCAATCTCTTCCAGCTCTGAAAGCCGTTTCACGTACTCCTCGTAGCTCTCGCGACGGGCACCGGGCCGGGAGGCACTAATCGCGTCGGCGACCTGCACAATGATCGCTTCGACCGTCTCATACGGGTACTCCTCGTGGTGGGCCGCAGCAGCCTTCCGCACCGCCTCGGGAACGCCGTACTTCTTCATGATTTCCTCGCCAATCTCGACGTGCGTGCCCTCCACTTCGTGATCCACCGCTTTCCCGACATCGTGGAGGAGCACCGCGCGTTTCACGACGTTCACGTCCGCACCAAGCTCTTCCGCAAGCATCGCGCCAATGCGCGCGGCTTCCCACGAGTGCTGGAGAATACTCTGCCCGTACGACGTGCGGTACTTGAGACGGCCGATGAGCTGCACGAGCGATGGGGGGAAGTCGGTGATGCCGAGGTCATAGCAGGCCTCTTCCCCCGCGGCGCGAATTTCCTCGGCAATCTCCTGCTTCACGGTCGCAACGACCTCCTCGATGCGCGCAGGCTGGATGCGCCCGTCGGCGACGAGGCGCTCGAGAGCGCGCTTCGCGACTTCCCTCCGGAGCGGGTTGAACCCCGAGACCACAATGGTGCCCGGCGTTTCATCCACAATGATATCGCACCCCGTCGCTGCTTCGAGCGCTCGGATGTTCCGACCCTCCTTTCCGATAATCCGCCCTTTGATCTCATCATTGGGGAGATGCACGCCCGTCGTCGAGTTCTCTGCGACGTGGGGCGCCGCGTACCGCTGGATCACCGACGCGAGGAGGAGGTGCGCTTTCTTCTCAAGATCTTCCTGCGCTTGCCCTTCGAGTTTCCGCACGCGGCGGACGATGTCCACCTTCGCCTCTTCTTCCGCGAGGGCGAGAACACGGGCCGCGGCCTCCTGCTTGGTCAAGGAGGCAACGTCCTCCAGTTCCCGCTGCAACCGGAGACGCTCGTCGTTGAGCGCTGCTTGCTTGGCGTTCACCTCGGCGACGCGCTCCTGGAGCCGCAGCGCCTTCTGCTCCAGCGCCTCGAGTTTTTGAGAGACCCGATCCTCCCGCTCGGTAAGCTTGCGCTCCAGTGAATGGAGCTGTTCGCGCTCCCGACGAATCTCTTCGTCCACACGCTTCCGAAGTTCGAGTGCGGACTGCTGGGCGTCGAGAAGAATGCGCTGGGCTTCGACGTGCGCAGCGTCGGGGGACGGAGACTCCGGACGACGCACGGTGGTTCGCGCCCGGGAGGCCACCGCTGGCACCGCCGGCGCTTCAGGGGACGTGGAGCGCGGACGCAGGGACCGAAAGATGTTGAACGGCATAGGAATGACAGGACCTAAAGAATGAGGTCTCCTCGCTTACGCCGCACGCCGGCGCTTCCTCACGCGCCTTTCTTCGGGACGACAATCTTGTCAACGACGCCGTACTCTTTGGCTTCTTCCGCGCTCAGGTAAAAGTCGCGGTCCGTGTCTTTGGCAATCTTGCCGATGGGTTGCCCGGTGTGCTTTGCGAGGATTTTGTTCAGGCGCTCCTTGATGGAGAGAAGATGCTTCGCGGAGATTTCGACATCCGTGGCTTGACCCTCCGCGCCGCCCATGACTTGATGGAGAAGCACTTCGGAATTCGGCAACGCGATGCGCTTCCCCTTCGCCCCGGCGGCGAGGAGCGTCGCGGCCATGCTCGCGGCAATCCCCACACAGGTGGTGGAGACATGGCACGACACGTACTGCATCGTGTCGTAAATCGCGAGCCCAGCCGTCACGACCCCGCCCGGGGAGTTGATGTACAGCATGATGTCACGCTTGGGATCTTGATTATCGAGGAACACGAGCTGCGCAATCACGGTATTCGCGACTGCGTCACTGATGGGACTGCCCAAGAAGATGATGCGCTCCTTTAAGAGACGCGAGTAGATATCGTAGGCGCGCTCCCCGAATTGGCTTTTCTCAATGACGGTGGGGATAAGGTACAGTCCGGGATCACGGTCGTCATCATTCCGGGGAAAACCTTGGGAAGGTCGACTCATGGGAGACAGTATAGCGGGGGAGTATGTGCCGGGTCCAGTCCGTCGCTTAGGATCGCCGGTTGGCAAGACCTTCGAGGAACGTGAAGACTTTCCGATTCCGCACGGTACCGGCCGCGAGATCGCTCAGCGCATCGAGGTCGAGGCGCTTCTTTGCTTCCTCGAGGTTGGGAAACTGCTTCAGCACGCCGTTGATCTCTTCCTGGATTTCCGCATCAGTCGCGGCGATCTTCTCCGCTTTGGCGATGGCGCGGAGCGCCAACCCCGCACGGAGCCGCGTGAGGGCTTGGGGCTGCCACTGGACCTTAAGCTCCGCCGGACTCTTGCGCAATTGACTCAAGTACACCTCGAAAGAGAGACCGAGGTCGGCTATCCCTTCCTTGAGCTCTGCAAGCATGGTGTCCAGCTCCCGCTCCACGAGCACGTCGGGGAATTCCCCGTACGTCGCCTGCGCGACCACCTCTCGGAGGAGATCCTGCTGGAACCGATCCTGCTCACGGGCCTCCTTCTCCTCCCGCAGGTTCTTCGTGAATTGCTCTGTGAGCTGCTGGAGACCGGAGAACTTCCCGAGCCCACGGGCGAACGCGTCATCAAGTGCAGGGAGCACGCGCTGCTGGACCGTCCCCATGGTCACGGTAAATTCCACAGTCTTCCCGCAGAGCTGCGACTGATGATGATTCTCTGGAAAGGCGAGGGAGAACGTCTTCTGCTCACCTTCACGCATCCCGAGGAGATGCTGCTCGAATCCCGGCACGAAGTGACTCTCCCCAAGAATGAGCGGGTGCTTCTCGGGCGATCCGATATCCAGCGGTGTCTGCTCCACGGTGGCAGAAACCGTAACGTCCACCCGATCGCCGTTCTGTGCGCCTCGGGGCACGGTGAGGTAACTCGCGCGCAGCTTCCGCAACCGCTCGAGTTCTCGCTGCACTTCAGCGTCGTCCACGGTCACGGCGCGGCGCTCGGCGCGAATGCTCTGGTACGTCCCGAGCTGCACCTCGGGGATCACGGCGACGGTCGCCAGGTAGACCCAGGGAGTCTCCAACGCGACGGCTTCAACCTTTACCTCGGGCTGTCCGACTGCTTCAAGGTCCTCGTGGTCGAGGAGTACTTGCACGTAGGTGCGGGGAACGAACTCCTTCAGTGCTCGTTCGACGAGCGCCTGATCGCCCACGGCGCTCCGCATCACCTCGAATGGAACCGCTCCGGGCCGAAAGCCTTTCGGGGCGTGCTCCTTGGAGAGCTCGCGCGCCGCACGCTCGAGAAACGGTTGAACCTCATCAGGCGGTACTTCCACGCGGAGTTGCACCCGGGATTTCGGGGCCTTCTCGACGGCAACCTTCATGTCACCGAGACAGCCTGCATTGGCGCGCCGAAAAATTCAAGTTCACCGCTTCGTCATCCCCTGATCCTTCAGGTACTGCATGTTGCCGCCGAGGTCGGTGATGGTTTTCCGAAGACCGGAGGTCACTCGATTGTCCCAGAAGGTTTTCTCATCGCCGTCCGGGAATCGTCCGAAGACGTAGTGGAAAAGGAAATTCACATACCGGAGGAGCTGTTCGGGAGGAAGCACAGCATCCCGCGAGGTAATCGTGGGCCGACGTCCGCCGGCCTTCGCATCTTTCAGCGCTTCGATGAACTCTTCTTTGGTCTGCGCCTCCCCTTTGTACAGATAGTCCACCCAGAAGCGATTTTCCTCCGGCGTCGGATTCCGGTCATAAATCTGTAAAAAGAACGTGTTGACGTTCGTAATGAGCTGACGAATCTCCGGCGGAACACGGAGGGACCCCGTGACGCTGGTGCCTGTCGCTCCGGGAGCCGCCAGCCCCACGGCAGCATAGGCATTGCGGACGGAATCGCCGGAGACGGTTGCCGTCACGGTCTTGAACGCCGTGACGGGATCGCCCGTGCCGTACTGCTTGAAGAACTCGGGAAACACGCGCAGCACGTATTTCGGGTTGTACTGCAGAGCATTGAAGATCGCCTTGCCGGAAATCCAGCGCAGCTTCCCGCCCTGCGTGAGGTACAACAGAGTGTCCTTCCCCACAATCCACCCGTCCGGGTAGGTCGAGAGATGCGCCCCCCGCTTGTACCGCGCAAGTTCCTCGGCGCTCACGGGAAGAATTTGGCTGCTCCACGGAAAGCCCATGGTTTCGTAGATGTAGTCCTGGAGAAATTCGTGCTTCGTATCATCCCCGCGGATGAGGTACACCGTGCCGCCGTGGTACGGGCCGTGGTACATCACCGTCCCGCCGGGGTGCCGATCGGTGCGCGTAATGGCGGGTCCTTCCGGAAACGCGTCGAGAATCCCCTGCGGGACGGTGTAGAGAATCCGCGACGGGTACTTCAGCGCCGCTTGGACGGCGGGGGAGATCGGCCGCCGCCGGAGCTGGTCGTCAATGAAGTATCGGGGCCCCCCGGCGGTAAGGATCCTCCCCATGAAGAACGTATTCCGCGGTGAAGCAGTTTGGTACTTCGCCAACTCGGAGGCAGGAAACTGAATGATCACGTCGTGCTTGAAGTAGTGCGCTTCAGCCAGCCAGCGATCGAGGATGGGGCGGTGGAGAGGGCTCTTCTTCCCGCCCCTGATCACGTAGACCTCGGGCTTCCCCTGCGCCTGAATGAGAAATCCGTCCGGGAGCTTGTCCTTCCCGTTCGTTGACGGATACACCAAGCCGACCGCTTCCGCGGAAAGCACACGTCCGCCGCCACCCGCATACGCCGAGAGCCCGAACACGCTGAAAAGAAGCAACGCAAGCGCTCCGGTCGTTCCTCGCATCCCTCGCACGCCTTCAGTGTACCAGGCGCGTACGCGCGGGGCTCGGTTCCTCCAAGCCCAAAGGACGAGCGGTTCGAAGTCGCGTCCGCGTCAACGGTGCTCGTGATCGTCGTCGTGAGTTGTCTGCGTCTGATCGCACCCCCCGTCACCGAAGGCGCAGGGAGACGCGGTCGGCGTCGGCGTTTGACTGGGGGAAGGTTCTGCACGCCGTGCTGCGGGCGCGGGTGGTGTTTCTTTCACCGCGATCGTGGTCGAGCGCATCACGACGGTGTCCGAGAACAGCCCGCTGGTCGTCATCGCGACGCCCGCTGCGAGCGCGACGGCTCCAAAAACCCCCGCGGACGCAAAGCGGGACGGGCGGAGTTCCTTCCACGCTCCCCGCATCACGTTCAGTTCATGGAGGATGACGAGGGTCGCCGGGAGGAGGATCAAGAACAAAAACCCGATCGGCGTTCGCATGGCGACGAGGACGTACCCCAGGAACGGAACGCTCACCAGGGTCTTCCCCACGACGCTCTGCTGCAGGACCTCCTGCGCATCGGGGGACGGATTCGCATCGCCCTTCGTGCGGTACCGCACGCGCCCGGCATCGTGGCGAACGCCGAGCACGCGGTGGGTGACGGGCGCTCCGCCACCCGCTGCGCGGAAGGTGATGACGTCGCCGCTCTGGTACGGCGCGCGGTTTCCCTGCGCAGGCGCAACGACGACGACCGACCCCGTGGAAATCGCCGGCTCCATGCTCCCGGAGAGCACCGTGTAGAGCTGCGCGCCCTGCAGCGTGACCGCGAACACGATGGTGCCTCCCGTGGTGATCACCGCCGCGGCGAGCAGTCGCAGCGCGCCGCGCAGGATGCGCGCGCCACGGCGGGGAACACGGACCGGCCGACGGCGAGGGAGAAGCCTCGGCGGCATCGCGCGCACGCTATCGACACGCTGTCCCAAGAAAATCCGTTGACTCATCGCTGGCACCACGGTCCGGAGGACCGGGAGGAACAACAGACTCCGTACGAGATCTCCCCGGTCCTCACGTTCATGTCCAGCCATCCGTCGGTCTTAGAGCTTCTGCTCACCGGTGAACTGCGCGTCGAACGTGGCCGTTTCTCCCTGGGCGTTGCTCTTCTCGTCGAGGTTCGCGGTCATCGTGCACCGTGCCTCGTCCGTTCCTTTGCCATCAGGGGGACCGTTCTCTCCGAGGATCCCAAGCTTTCCGATGACGCCTTTCTTTTCCCAGTCGGCGAGACTCATCGCGGGAATAGAGCCATCTCTGTCCCCGGGGCCGTCATTGCCGACATCGCAGGAGAACGCAATCATGAGATCCTGCTTCAGATCGTCGGGGGCAGTGATCTTCAGGAGTTCGGTCTGCAAATTGAGTTCGATCGGGGCAGTGCTGCGGTTCCACAACCAGAAGTCAGAATGCGCCGGATCCCCCCCGGGAACCAGATCATCAAACATCTCGCCTTTAATACTATCTTCATATTTCTCATCCCAATCCCGGGCGATTCCGAGCCCGGCAGTCCCGGTCGAGAAGGTGTTCCCGCTGATCGTCACCGGATTCGTGGTGAACAACGCGCTCGAAAGACCGGCAACGGCAGCGAGCACGCCGAACACGATGAGCCCGCTGGTAATCAATCGAATCATGGGTGGTATTTCACCTCCCTTCCCATACTGTTCCGCATTGCGCGACCCTTCGCTATAGACGAAGCGCCCTATCCACCGCACCGTTCCTCTGTCAAGCCCCCAAGGAGTGACCGACTAGACGAACAACGCCGCCAGCGCCAGGGTGAGCGTCGAGAAGAGTTTAATGAGGACGTGCAACGAGGGTCCCGCGGTGTCTTTGAAGGGATCGCCCACCATGTCTCCCGTGACGGCCGCTTGGTGCGCCGGGCTCTTCTTCCCGCCGTAGTTGCCGGCCTCGATGAACTTCTTCGCGTTGTCCCAGGCGGCGCCGCTGTTGTTTAAGACTGCGGCAAGGAGCACGCCGGCAATGGTGCCGACCATGAGGAACCCGGCCACTGCTTCCGCGCGGAGGAGCAGGCCGACGACAATGGGCGCCGCCACGGCAAGGAGCCCTGGGAGCACCATGTTCCGGAGCGCGCCCTTTGTGGCAATGTCCACCGCCCGCGCGTAGTCCGGCTGTTCGGTTCCCGACAGAATCCCCGGCCGCGACCGGAACTGCTGGCGCACCTCTTCCACAATGATGCTCGCGGCGCGACCGACCGCCCGGATGGCGAGCGACGCGAAGAGGAAGACGACCATGGCGCCGAGGAGCGCGCCGACGAACACCGGAACCTGCGCCAGGTCCACGACGTCAATGTCGGACTCCTCGAGGTACGCGGAGAAGAGAAGGAACGCCGCGAGGGCGGCAGAGCCGATGGCGTAGCCCTTCGTGATCGCCTTCGTGGTGTTCCCCGTGGCGTCGAGTTCATCCGTCACCCGGCGGGCGCTCTCCGGCGCGTTACTCATTTCCACAATGCCCCCCGCGTTGTCGGTAATCGGCCCGTACATGTCCATCGCGAGGATGTAGCCGACCGTGGCGAGCATCCCCATGGTGGCGACCGCCGTCCCGTAGAGCCCGGCGAGCGCGGTGCTCACCTCGGCGCCAGCGAGCGCCCGCGTCCCGAACGCGAAGGAGAGCAGCAGCGCGAGCGAGACGGCGATCACCGGGAGCGCCGTGGATTCCATCCCCACCGCCATGCCGGTGATGATGTTCGTCCCATGGCCCGTCTGCGAGGATTTTGCGATGGCCTGGACTGGGCGATACCGCTTCCCCGTGTAGTAGTCGGTGATGTAGACGAAGGCGATGGCCGTGAGAATCCCGACGAGTCCCGCGCCGAACAGCCAGCGGGTGTCCACGCCCTGCGCGGACAAGAGCAGCTTGGTGGTGAAGAAGAGAGCGACGACCGCGAGGGCGGTGGTGAGCCAAAAGCCGCGGGTGAGGGCGCGCATCGGCGGCTCCCCGTCGCGCGCGCGGACAATCTGGAGACCGAGTATGGTCGCGACGAGGCCGAGCGCGTGCAGGACCAACGGAAAGAGGACGCCTTTCACTCCGAAAATCGGGAAGAGGGCCGCGGAGAGCACCATCGCGCCGATGCTCTCGGCAGAGATGCTCTCGAAGAGGTCTGCGCCACGACCCGCGCAATCCCCGACGTTGTCGCCGACGAGGTCAGCGATGACCGCAGGGTTCCGCGGATCGTCCTCCGGAATACCCGCCTCCAGCTTCCCCACGAGGTCGGCACCGACGTCCGCGGCTTTCGTGTAGATGCCGCCCCCAAGTTGGGCGAACAAGGCCACAAAGCTCGCCCCAAAGCCGTAGCCGACAACCAGCGCGGGAATCCGCGACGGATCCACTCCGAGGAACCGGTAGAAGAGGTACAGCGCCGCCACGCCGAGAACGGAGAGTGCAACAATGAGAATGCCGGAGACCGCTCCGGCGCGGAGGGCGGTGGTGAGCGCGGCGTTTAAGCCCGACGCTGCCGCGTGCGCCGTCCGCACGTTCGCGCGCACCGCGACGACCATGCTCGCCACTCCCGCGATCGCGGAGAGGACCGCCCCGATGGCGAACGCGCCTCCGACCTGTCCGCCCACGACCCACCCGCCACCTCCCCCGAGGAGACCGTACGCGACAACGATCGCCGCCGCGACCGCCAGGGAAAGCCCGAGGATCGTCCGGTACTGGCGCTTCAAAAAGGCATGTGCTCCTTCACGGATGGCCGCGGCCACCTTCTCCATCGCCGGCGTTCCGATTCCTTGGCGACGCACCTGGCTCCACAGAACCCAGCCGTAGAACAGGGCGAGGAGCGTGACGCCCGGAGCAAAGTACTCGAGGGATACAGACATAGACTTAAAGTTTCGCGCTGCCGACGAATTCCCTCTTGGAGTACTACGACTTGGCTTCCGAGGGCAATGCCTCCTTGCCGTTCCCTTCTCCCGCACTGGGGGGAGGACTGCCGGCAGATTCAGAGGCTTCGGGCTTCCCCGCTTCTGGGGCTCTCGGCTCCCCTGCCCCGGGAGTCTCCGGAGTGTCGGGATGGGCTTCCGTCTCTTCCGGAGGAACGGCGGCTTCGCTCGTTCCCTCGACTTTGCCGGTCTCACCAGTCCGCACAATGTCAATGCGCCACCCGGCGAGCTTCGCCGCCAGCCGGACATTCTGCCCCCGCTTTCCGATGGCCAAGCTCAACTGGTCCTCCTTCACATGCACGATGGCCTTGTGCTCGTCCTCGCGGAGGTCCACGGCGACCACTTTCGCGGGGCTCAAGGCATTCGCGATGAACCGTCCATGGTCTTGATTCCAAGAAATCACGTCGATTTTCTCTCCAGAAAGTTCGGAGATCACGGTCTGAATCCGCGTTCCCCGCTGCCCGATGCAGCTCCCGACAGGGTCCACACTGTCCTGGTGGCTCACGACCGCGATCTTCGACCGGACGCCGGGTTCCCGGGCAATGGCGATGATCTCCACCACGCCGGCGAAGATTTCCGGCACCTCGAGTTCGAAGAGTTTCATGAGCATGCCGGGGTGCGCACGGGACAGCACAATGTCGGTTCCGCGGCTCGTCATCTCCACTTTCTGAACGAACACTTTCAGACGCTGGTTTAAGCGGTAGTGTTCGGTCGGCACCTGTTCCGAAGGAAACAGAATGCCCGTGGCGCGACCAAGGTCCACAAAAACGTTTCCGCCCTCGATCCGCTGGATGGTGCCGTTGACGATCGCACCTTCTTTCCCTTTGAACGCGTCGTACACGGACTGCCGTTCCGCTTCGCGGATCCGCTGGATGATGACTTGCTTCGCCGTCTGCGCGGCAATGCGCCCGTAGCGGGGGTCGCTCGGAGTCACCTCAAAAAAGATTTCTTCGCCGACCGCCGCGTCTTTTTTGTGTTTCCGAGCTTCGTCCACCGTGAACCCCGCATCGGGATTGGCCAGTTTCGGTTCGCCGCTCTCCGCGACTGGGGGCTCGACGACCGTCATCACCTTGTAGATGCGCGCACGGCCGGTTTGGGGATCGAACGTCGCGCGAATATCTTGGGCGCGCTTGCCGTAGTCACGGCGGTACGCAGCCGCAATGGCAGCCGCAATGGTCTCCACCACCTTCTCGGGTGGGATTCCTTTTTCCTCCGCAATCTGTGCAATGGCCTGGCTGAAGTTATTGTCTGGCATCGATCGTTTCTTTTGGGTACGAAAGCGCCGCCCAAAAAGAACAGGCGGCCTACTCCCATCCTACGCAGTGGCGATCCTCCTGTCAAGCCCGTGTACTCGTTCAGGGTGATCCCGTACCCCTTCTGAAGAAGGAAAAAGGCGCACGAGGACGTGCGCCTTCTCAGGATAAAGGACAAGAATGATACAAAGTGCGGTGTACCCTCCCCTGCGGCGCCAAGACCGGGAGGGTGCTTCACCGTGCGCACTCTGCGCACGCGTGCCTCTTCCGCGACCGTGAAAGCCAACAAAGCCAACACGGACGCATCAGAGTTCGGAGAACAGGACCCTCATCCTATCCTCTTCCCGATTCGGGACGTTACACAACGCCCCAGGAGCTTGCGCCCGCACGCGCCTAGCCCCCTGCTTTCAAACAGGCCTACCGGTTCCTCGGTCCGGACTTACTGGAGTTCCCCCTACGAAACCACAGTGAAGGCTGGCACATCAGCGCCAGCACCCGCGGCACCGGTAGGCCAATGCCAAAGAGCAACGATGCTCCCAGAGTATTTTCTACCTCCGTGGCCTGTCAAGAACCGCATCACCCCACGTAGGTCGTGTGGCTGAGCGTCGGGGCTTGCCCGGGACGACTGAAGACACCCACCACGTCAACGCGGACTTGGCCCCGCCACCGCTCCCGCTGGCAGTACCAGGCCACGAGCGCGCGGAGTTTCGCGCGTTTCCGCGCCGTCACGGACTGTTCTGGTGTTCCGAAGGCGGTGCCTTGGCGGGTTTTCACCTCCACAAACACGAGTTCCTTTGTCTTGGGGTCTTCCATCACCAAATCGATCTCGCCGAGCGGTGACCGAACGTTCGCCGCGCGGAAGATGAGCCCATGAGATTCCAGGAAGCGGCGGGCGAGACGTTCGCCTGCCGCGCCGGTCTCCCGCTCGCGTGCCATCGCCGCTAGGGTCGTGGACTGCTGTTTGGCGCTGCCGCGCGGAGCGGTGTCCACGCGGGGAATGGTTGTTCCTCCAGCCCAAACAGCCGAATGAGCACTTTCCGAGCTTCGACGCCAAGCACGCCGAGGAAGGAGACGCCAAGCGCGAGTCCCCACTCAAACGCGGACAGCGGCACGGTGCCCAAGAGGGTGCTTAGAGGAACCCAGTGGATTCCGGCCCCGAGCAATGCGAAAGAGAGGACAGTCGAAAGCAGAAGCCACGGATTCCCGACGGGCGACAACCGGAACATCGAGGTCTCCAAAGAACGATAGGAAAAGGCCGTAAGGACCTGCGTGGAAACCAGGACAGCGAAGGCCATGGTCCGGGCGCGCGTGAGATCTCCCGTGTGCTCCAAGACCCAAAAGTATGTGACGAGGACCGGAGGGACAATCGCGAGTGCCGTAAGGAGCATGCTGGCAAGGTCGCGTTTCTGGAAGAGCCCGCGCCGACGCCCGGGTGTGGGACCGCCCGGGCGCGTGCCTGGCGGTTCGAGGGCGAGCGCCACATCGGCGGTGCCATCGGACACCACGTTCACCCAGAGGAGCTGCGCGGGAAGAAACGGGAGAGGAAATCCGAGGAACAACGTCACACCCACCGCAAGGATTTCCGTGAGATTCGTACTGAAGAGAAACAAAAGGACGGTTCGCACGGTTTCCCGTATCCGACGCCCTTCACGCACGGCGGCGGCCAAAGGAGACAAGCCACCACCGAGGAGTACGAGATCGGACGCGTCTTTCGCCACGTCGGTCGCATTCGTCACGGCAATCCCCAGATCGGCTCGCCTCAGCGCAATGGCGTCATTGATCCCATCGCCGAGCATCCCGACAATCTCTCCCCGCTGCTGGAGGACGGTGATGATGCGCTCCTTTTGGAGCGGATCCACCCGCGCCACGATGTCCGCGCTGACCAGATGATCCGCCAACAGTCGGTCGGACAGGGTGTCCAGGTTCACTCCTTCAAGCACCGTCCCTTCCGACCGAAGAACACCGGTGGCTCGACCTACCGCCTCGGCCGTCCCCCGGTGATCGCCGGTGAGCAAGAGCACCCGGACACCGGCGGCCCGGAGACCGCGAACGGCGTCCGCGGCCTCTGGCCGCACGGGATCTTCGAAGTGCAAGAGCGCAAGAAAGGTCAAGTGGGCGATGTCGTGATGCGTCGCGGTGCGCGTGGCGCGCGCGAGGTGCCGAGAGCAAACGGCCAGAACCCGGGTGCCACGCGATGCCGCGTCGGCGACCCGCCCCAGCAGGGCCCCCCGTGCCTGCTCACTCAGCGGGCGATACTCCGCTCCGGTCGAAAATCCCGAACACTTCGGAAGGAGAACCTCTGGCGCTCCGACGACAAAGAGGATGGGGTCTGGAGAGTCCGTGTCGCTGTAGAGCGAGGCGCGGTAGCGGTACTTGGAATCAAACGCCAGGGTGGAAAAGAGCGCGAAGAGACGGCGAATCGCAGGAAGATCGAGGTGTGCGGCACGCACGCCCTCGCGAAGCGCCCGTTCCAGTGCTGACCCGCGCGGAGAATCACCGCTATCCGCCCCTTCACCGAGAACCGCTCCAATCAGTGCGCGGCGGAGGAGCGAATGCTCTGCGGCGCTCCCAAAGGTCGTCGGCCCCCAACTCTCCGCGACTCCCTCAACGCGGAGGAGGCTCAGCGCGCCGGTGGTGAGCGTTCCGGTCTTATCCGTTACGACCACCGTCGCATCGCCGAGTGTTTCGGCCGCAGTCAGATGCCGAACCACCGCTCGATGCCGGAGCAGCCGCGTGGCACCGAACGCTAAGGCGATGGTGAGAATGAAGGTGAGATCTTCCGGAATCGCGGCGACCGCGAGGGTGAGCGCAGCGCGGAACATGTCCGCAGGGTGCTCCCCGCGATAGACACCCAAAGAGAAAATGGCCGCCGCCGCCGTCAGAATTCCCATCCCGAGGAACTGCCCGATGCGCTTGAGCTGGTGCTCAAGCGGCGTCGCTTGCCAGCCCGCCTCGACCACGCGTCGCGCAAGCGAGCCAAGAACGCTCCGCACGCCCGTCGCCACGACCAGCCCCTGGGCGTGCCCGGAGGTGACGGTCGTCCCGGCAAACACCATGTTGCGTTGATCGGCGAGTCCCACGGGCGTCTCAATCGGGTGCACAAACTTCGCCACGTCTCCGGCTTCTCCCGTGAGCACGGCTTCATCGACGCGCACTCCCTGCACCTTGGACAACCGGATATCGGCCGGCACTCGTTCTCCCGCTCGAAGGACGACAAGATCTCCAGGGATGAGCTGTTCTGCCGGAAGCAGTTGCCGCTGACCATCGCGAACCACTTCCGCCAGCCGGGGAACCTGCTTCTGGAGCAGTTCGATGCGATACCGCGCGTAAGATTCATAGAGCAAACCGACGGCAATATCGAAGAAGACGACAATCCCAATAATGGCCGCATCAGCAACTTCTCCGATCGCCAGGGAAATACCGATTGCGGCAAGAAGAATGAGGGTGAGTCCACCCGTGAGACGATGGACCAGCGACCGGAGCAAGACGTGCTCGCGACGGTCAAAGATATTTTTCCCGTACTCGCCTACGCGTCGTTGAGCTTCTCCCTCTGCGAGGCCGGAGACGAGGTCAGTTCGGAAGAGCGTGGCAACGTCGTGCGCAGAGATGCGGTGCGGAAGCATACTGCGATCATCCAATGTTGTCACGGCACGCAGTTCAGTCATATCGTAGTGCTATGACCAATAGGCAGAACGAACTTCTCGCTCACGCGCAGCGTGATACGCGTCTTGCCGTCCTGCTCCATGCCCTCCTTCTCATCATCCTCATTGTACTGTGGACCGCTCACCTCCGCCTCCGATTCTTCTCGCCCATCGAGGCTGCGCTTGTCCGCCTCATTTTCGGTTCACCGTGATGCCGGTCAGCCAGGCGCCCTCCAGGCGCGGGGGGAAGGGGCTTCTCTCGGGGCGGGAGAAGGCTCCTCCCGCTTCCGTGAGATGGTACCGAACAGGATACCGACGAGGCTCCAGAGTAAAATGCGGCCCTGCTGAACTGTCCACAGGTAATGATCCGTCAGACCGAGGACGGCCACAGCCAGGATTGCCAAGACGACACCAGCCACCGGGACGCGTGCGAAGAGAGATTGACGCCGAAAAGACAGCACGAAGAATTTCGTCCCCTCGTACAAGAACGCCAGAAACAGGATACCACCCACCGCGCCGAGCTCGAGGAGGATGACGAGGAACACGTTATGCGGATATTGGTATTTCCATGGTTCCCGAGTATATAAAATAACATATTCTTTATTATTGTCAATGTTCCGAGTGTTTCGCACTAACGATATAAATCCATTACCCGTACCAACTCCAAAGAACGGAGATCTTGCTAAAACATTAAAAGTATCGTAGAAAGAAGCTGTTCTTCCATGAAGAAACGTATCTGTTTCTTCGGGGAAAATTCTCGCGATTGCAGCCGAACGGAGCGTAGAAAACAATAAAGGAATGAGAATCCCGAGCGTTACCGAAAGAAAAAAGAATCGAGCTTTTCGTTGATTTTCGATGTTCCTTTCGATGTTCCTATAGAAACATACCCCCAATGTTCCCATGAGGAGTAGGAATGACAGCCATCCAGAACGAGAAAATGTCAGAAGTAATCCTAAGGAAAGAACAAAGGGGATTATGAGAAAAAGATTCCAAAATGTTTCGCGTGTTCCACGCTTCTCTCGATGCAGAAAATATGAAGCAAAAAGTGAGCCCAGAATGAAAGATGCGAGAACATTCGAATGTGGGAATGTTCCGTATGCTCTCAGAACCTTTGTTCCTAAAGGAACATCTTTCCTAGACACCGTTCTTTCAGCAGATGTTCCTTTAGGAACATTGTCTAATGATCCATTATATGTTTTAATATCTACCTTGGCAACTCCGGGAGTTTGGAGTGAGAGGGGATGTTCCCCTAGGAACCGGAGTCCAAAATCCCCACCGCGGAGCACCTGTCCAATGCCGAGAAGGCCCTGGAAGATCCCGGAAAGCACGAGTGTCCAGAGGACGACTCTCCGAAGGTTTGGAGACCGCCAGACGTGCGCCGCGATGAGCGCGATGAGGAGCCCCTGCCCGATGCGGGCTGATCCATACCAGCCAAGGAGGGTGGAGAACCCTGTTCCGATAGGAACATCGAGCGGAAAAGCGCGGAACACTGACCATGCAAGTAACGCTAAACCGGCTCTGAAGACACTCCATGGAATGACCGCTTCCTTCGGCCTTTGGATGGCGTACCAGCACCACGCGGCCCAGAGCATGAGGAACGCGAGATCTGACGCGTAGAGTGATAGTGTTCCCGCCTCCGTGTAGGCCCCGGTGATGAACGAGTATTCCGTGAAAACGAGGTGCCGACGGTCGAGAGGCCACGAGAACACGAACACCATGAGAGCCCCGGCGAAGAGAAGCTCACGGTAGTCCCGAAACTGCTGGGTTCCCCCACGCATGCTCTCCACGGTACATCAACCGAGATGCTCACGGACGCTTTTCTCTTCAGTGTTTGTGTATGGGGACCTCGGCGAGCGAGATGACTGCCCCACACTCCTCGCATTCCTGACGAGATTCCAACGGCAGGCCTTCCTTCGAGCATCCAGGGGTTGCACAGGTGGTCTTCCCAGCGGCATAGTCTTCGGCGGACACCTTTCCGCCGCACCCGCCAGTGCACACGTAGACAGGCTTCATCGGCGATCACCTCCTTCGGCCGGCATTTCTTCGCCATCGGGGAAGCGGACGGGGTCTCTCACGCGAATGTCATGCGTCGCCGACCAGCCCGCGTTGACCTCGAGAACCTGGTCCACCGGTCCGGGCGAGATGTACTTCCGGAGGAGGGCATCGGGCACCCCCGGTTCCGGTTGGACATTGGCGGTAATCCCGACAATCTTCCCCTCTCGAATCCAGAGAAAATCGAGTGGGATTCTTGTATCTTTCATCCAGAAGACGCGCTCGCCGTTGGTGGGGAACACAAAAAGCATCCCGCGGTCAGGACCGAGCGTATCTCGACCGGACAATCCCCGTGCCTGCTCCGATGGTGTTCGTGCGAGTTCCACGGTGAGGGCGTGAGATCCAACGAGGAGGCACGCCGCGGAAAGCGTGCTGATCACTGGTGGAAACCAAGGAGCCGGCGAAGCCCGAGATGTTTGCTGGCGAACGCGCCAACTCGCGAAAAGTACGAAGAAAACCACCATGCCGAACGCCAGCCCGGCCCCCCAGAGCAGGCGGCGAGTGCGCGGATCACCTGCGAGCGTGAGGGTGGGGGACGGCCGTGCGCTCCATGGAAACCTGGAAAACCACTTCCGTAGCGGTGCCAAAAAGAGAAGTCGGAAGCCGAGGAGCTCCGCCCCGACAATGATGAGCCAGGATCCCGGCGTCAGCGGCGTAAGCAGCGCAAGAAGGCCGAGCAGAATCAAGACAATACCGAGAACTTTTTTCAGAGCACTCGACATCCTTTAAGTTCCTCGTGCTCATTATCTTCCTCTCGACGCCAAGTGGAAACCTCGACTGCTTTACGCTACGCTGGGGCCGCTCCTTGTCAGCATGCCAGGGCCCGTAGCTCAGTGGTAGAGCACGGCATTCGCATTGCCGGGGTCGGGGGTTCAAATCCCCCCGGGTCCACCATTCAGACAGAACAGTACTCCAGCGCCGTTTCCCCGCGCTGTAAAGCCAAAAAGTTCGGTTCAATCACCAGGCAGAGAACAGTGCTCGACACGAATGAAGGAATGGAACCGCGCCGACTCTGTTCATGGGACGCGATCGGAGCATGGCAGATGGTGGACTTGTCCGGGCGGTACGTATAGCCAAAGAAAAAGACCGGACACGATGGCCCGGTCTCAAACAGGGTTACTTAGCACGCTGGCGCTGACCTTTGGTAGCCTCCTCGTGGTACCGGAGCGTCGCTTCCTCGACCGTGGACTGCAGGGTCGCCCAGACATGCGGCAGTTCTTCCTTGATGGCGGTAAGAAGGTAAACGAGGTAGGCTTCGGGATCTTTCTTTGCCTCGCACTCGATCTCCTCGCCGTAGCAGGCAAAGATTTCTCGGACCAATTCTGCGATGTGCGGAGAAACCATCATATGCTCCTTTCAATGGGTGTTAGGACTGCTCCGTGCGACGGACCACGCTCAGGGTCAGGTTAAAGAGGCTCGTTGCCCAAATCTCCTCTTCGCGGAGCCGCTCGATGAGAACCTGCGCGGAGAACTTGCGAATCAAATAGCCGAAGACAAAGAGGCCAGCGTCGTCAATCCACTTCGCGACTTCCTTGATGATGTCGGCAAAGTAGCGCTGGACGAAGGCTCGCTTCCGTTTGGACCAGGGCGCGTGCTCTTCCACGAACCGTGCCTGCTCACCGGGGCTCCAGGGCTTATTGTCAGCTAGTCGCGCTTGCCGGCTGATCGCCCAGAAAAGCATGCTGCGCAGCACGTCCGAGCACCCGGCACCTTCCGCCTGAGCTGCAAATGAACTCTCGAAACGAAACATCATGCGAACAACCTGCGTTGCCTCCTCGTACATTTGTCCTTCGCGATCGAAGAACACGCCGTCAACGGAGTACACAGACCACCCCCTGAAGGACGAGTGATACATGTCGAATCGTTCGTACGCCGCCGCAACCGTGGGTGGCATCTTATGCAGCGTGGCGGTCTCGTAGTAATGAGGGTCAAAGAGTCTCGGAAACTGCCCGAGCTCTTCCAAGAGATGGCCAGCATTGCGTCGCAGGTATCTCTTCACGAGGCGCTCGTCGTGTCCGTGACGAAGCGCCTCGAAGATTGCGCTTTGGTATGCCGCTCGCTTGGGGAAGTATATCTCTCCGAATATGGCTCGCTCGCTCCGGCCGAGAACGTACCGGGTCATCGGAATAACCATAGTGACTCCTTCCGCTGCGTGGTTGGAAACGAACAGAGGGAAATAGGTAACAGAGCCTCACCACTCTACGGAAGAAGGAGAACGAAGGTCAACACGGAGACCGCCATGTGATCTTTACACGCCCCTTACCGTCCGGCATGCTGATGCGGCGAAACCCACTTCGCGGAGGAGGTGCGTCTGTTTCCCAGCCAACGTAGGATCACGGCATAAGCGCACCAGCCCGGTTAGATGAACGTTCAGCCGGGTCCACCATAAGATACTTTCGCGATTTGATGAGGATGTTGCCTCGCGGCTTTGCCGCTCGGCGGGGGCGCTTTGCGCCGACATGGTACTTTCCACATTCAGGGCCCGTAGCTTAGAGGAAAAGCGTTAGCATGGCATGCTAAAGATCGCGGGTTCGAGTCCCGCCGGGTCCACCATGTCCGGGGACTAGTTCATCGGTAGAACGCACGGTTCGGGACCGTGAGGCAGAGGGTTCGACTCCCTCGTCCCCGACCAGAGAAAACATCACGAAAATCGCTGCCCTTGCGCTGTGGACGCCACCGCGCTACGGTAGGAGCACTTATCCGTAGCAGGCCATCGCTGCCATGGAAACCGAAGTAGGAAAAGTGGTCCACTTCTACGACAAGGTTGGTGTGGCCATTGTCGAGCTTGCCAGCAAGCTCGCGGTTGGCGACACGATTAAATTCAAGCGGGGCGAGGAGGAGTTTGATCAGGAAGTGACTTCGATGCAAATCGAGCACGCATCCGTTGACTCCGCGAAAAAAGGGGACGCCGTCGGAATCAAGGTGGACCAGAAAATCAAAGAAGGAGCGCTTGTCTACAAGGTGATGGCGTAAGCCGCCACGACCGCCTGGCGAATGGCCTGCACTCCGGCAGCGAGCCGGGGGCCTGGCCGGTTCAGCAGTGAATCCGGTACGACGAACACATGCGCAGCGCGCACGGCGCGAAGAGTGTCCCACCCCGGACGCGTCATGAGAAGCGACCGCTGCGCGTCGGGATTCACACGCTCCATCCCGCAGTAATTCAGCACGACGACATCGGGATCGAACTGCTGGACTTCGTTCAGCGTGACCTTCCGACTCCGCTCCCCTGGTGGAAGGAAGGACTGCCCGCCAGCGGCCGTGATAAGGTCCGGAACCCAATTCCCAGAGGCCATGGGTGGTTCATGCCATTCTTCGGCGTACACCGTGGGGGAGGACGGCATCGGGGTCGGGACGTAGACACGAAGCTCTGCCTCGGTGTGCGCACGGAGCTCTTTTCCACGCTCGGGAACGCCGAGAGCGCCAGCAATGGTCTCAAAGGTCTCTAAAACATCCAGGAATGTTCGCGGATCGGTGTGGCAGACCTGCAGCTCTCGTGCGCGCAGCTCCGCCACAATGCTGTCCTGAAGAAATGTGGAGGTGAGTACGAGATCGGGCTTGAGCGCAACAACGGACTCAACGTTGGCCGTCGTCCAGCCGCCAACCGCGGGGACATGGTGCGCTTCCGGCGGATAGTCGCAGAATGCTGTCCGGGCGATCAGCCGATCGCCACACCCGAGGGCGAAGGAAATTTCTGTCGCGCTCGGTGCCAATGAAACCACGCGCATTGTCTCATTGTACTTCTCACAAACGTTACCCGTAGGGGTGGTTCTCGTCGCGGGACTCTTGATGCCCTCGCAGGATCTTAAAAAGTCACGAGGAAACGCCCGCGAACTTCGCGACTTGGTCCTTGGACATGGCGCCGATGTGATGACCGACGACATTCCCTGCCTGGAACAGGAAGAACGTCGGAATCGCAAGGACGGAATACTGGTTCGCGAACTCCGGATGGTCTTCTGCGCTCACCCGAACAACTTTCAGTCGTTCTTTTTCCGTTTCCGCAAGCTCTTCGAGAATGGGTTTCATCACGTGACACGGGCCGCACCACGAGGCCCAGAACTCCAAGAGCACCGGCTTGTCGGATTTCAAAACCTCGGCTTCAAAATTCTCGGGAGTGACATCAACCACATCGCATAGGATACCGAAGGCGCCTGTTTCGGCCAAGACGCATGTTCCTATACCCCACCCCCTGTTCCCTATACCCTGAGAATATGCAGATTCTGGCCGCGGACATCGGTGGAACGCATGCGCGCGCCGCCGTCCTGACCTCCACCGGTGGAACTCTGGAGCGCGTGGGCGAGGTCCGGGATGATCCGACGCCGCAAACACTGGAAGGATTTCTGCAATGGCTCCGGCCCCTCGCACAGGAAACCGAGGGAATCGCCCTCGCCATCGCAGGCGTTGTCCTCAACCACCAGCGCGTCCGCTCCTCTCCAAACATCCCGTTTATCAAGCAGAACGTTCTTGACCTCGGCGCAGAGATTCATCGTGCGACGGGGAAGCCCTGCGTGCTGTTCAACGATATGGAGGCAGCGCTCGCCGGCGAGCTGGTCGCTGGAGCACTGAAGGGCTGCCGATGGGCCTTCATGGACACGGTCTCCACGGGGTGGGGTGGAGCCCTGCTGCTCAACGGCGAGATCGTCGCTGCGGAACCCGGCCACACGCCCAGCGGGCTCTTCGAGGGTCGGCGCTGCGGCCTCGGACACGCGGAGGACTGTAATGAGGCTCACTTCTCCGGCGGACAAGTGGAAGAGCGGGTGCGGCTCATCCTGAAGCAGAAGAAGATCACGATTCCCAAAGGGACGCATCCCAATGCACTCGCCGATGCAGCGGTGACGCATGGTGAGCGATGGGCGGTCGAGCTGTACCGCTACGTTGCGGAAGGAATCGGGAAGGCCTGGGCATACCGTCTGAACCTCATCCCGAAAATCGAAAAAATCGTCTACACCGGCGGGTTTCTCGTGCCCGCCATGAAACTCTCTCTGTTCCGCGACACGGTGCGTCAAACGATCCAGACCCGGACATCATTCCCCGAGCTGCACCGAGATCTCCCAATTGAGCAGGCACGCGCAGAGCACGGGGCTCTCCGCGGCGCAGCGCATCTCTACACTCGCCTGCAGCGCTAATAATCCAACCCCCGCACCGCAAGGAATCCCTGATCGTAGGGATGTCTCTCTTTGACCATGCGGGTGACGAGGTCGGCGGCGGCGAGAATCCGTGGAAACTTCTTGTGGCCGGTGAGAACCAGATGGAGAGATACTGGCTTCGCTTTGATGAGCTGAACCACCTCTGCTTGCGTGAGAAAGCCGAATTCCACCGCATCAAGAATTTCATCGAGGACCACGAGTTGCGGCGGACGGGGGGTGAGCTCTGGTCGCTTGGCTGCCCGTGCCCAGAGCGTGAAGCGCTGCCTGACTTCCCGAAACAGCACACGTGCCTGCTTCTTGTGCTCGCTGCGCGGGAGACGATCGTCAAGGATGCCGACGAATCCTTTCCCACCGGCTTCGATCGTGACATGGTCACGAAGGTACCGGGGAATGGCCACCCGCTCGCTCGACGGCCAGGAGCCTTTGATGAATTGGACCACAACGCACCGCCACCCCTGACCGACCGCGCGGAGCACCGCCCCGAGCGCCGCCGTGGTTTTCCCCTTCCCGTCGCCATAGTAGACGATGGTGAGCCCGCGGTCTGATGTTCGGGGTTGGGGTCGAAGGCGGCCCCGTCTTCCGGGGCCGCTCTTCGCGATGTGTGTTTCTCTGCGTCGCTGGCGCTTCACGAGCATCCGGTGGTTGTCCCGCAATCCAGACACTTCTTGCAGGAGCCGTTCTGCACCATGCGGAGGGAGCCACAGTCAGAGCACTTGTCGCCGGTGAAGCCGTACCCGTGGAGTGGCTGGTTGGGCGCAAAGGTCACGACCGTGCCAGACGTCGGGGACAGAGAAGCGGGGCCTCCGTTCTGGGCCGCCAGCGCGTCTTCCATGTCCTCCGTGATACTGGGAGACGTGGCAGAGATGTGCGCCTGCTGCTTATTTCCGCTGGGCAATGGCAACTTTCCCATCTCCGTGTGCACGCCGTTCGGGAAGGTCTTCTGCAACCATTGAGCCAAGAAGTCTGTGACCGAGCTCGCCGTCGGAATATCCGGGTCGCCGGTAAACCCGTCCGGCGAGAACCGCATGTGGCGGAGCTGGCGAATGAGATTCTCGAGGGGAACGCCGTACTGGAGGCTCAAGCTCACCATCTTCGCAAACGCATCGGCCAAGCCGGAGGCGAAAGAGCCTTCCTTCCCCATGGTAATGAAGAGTTCTCCCGGCTTCCCGTCGGGGTAGAGCCCCACCGTGAGATAGAATTCCTCTCCGGCCAGGTTCACCTTCCGCGTCATGGCCGAGCGTTCCCGCGGGAGCTTCACCCGCCGGGGCCGTTCGATAATTTTCTCGACGACTTTCTCCACGACCCGCACGCCTGCAGTCTCATCGCTGGACTTCGTGGAGAGCGGCTGGCTCATCTTACTCCCGTCGCGGTAGAGCGCGTTCGCCTTCAGGCCGAGCCTCCATCCCTCCCAGTACACCCGCTCGATCTCCTCCGCGGTGGCCTCGGCCGGCATATTGATGGTCTTCGATATCGAGCCGGAGACGAAGGGCTGGACGGCAGCGAGCATGTTCACGTGACCGTCGTAGGGAATGAACCGCACGCCCTTCAGACCGCACTTGTTCGCACAGTCGAACACGGGAAGGTGCTCGGGCTTGAGGTGCGGCGCGCCCTCGACCGTCTGTCGGCCGCAGATGACTTCGTTGGCTTCTTCAATCTGCTGAAGGGAAAAGCCGAGTGCTCCGAGGATGTTGAGGGTTGGGCTCTCCTTCGCCTTCTCCTGGAGCTCGAGGCGACGGAGCAGCTCTTCCCCGAAGATGGTGGGAGTGAACGCCATAGAGAGATGGAAGACGCCGGGGAGCTGCTGCTCCAGACGACCGAGGTCGTCATCGGCGAATCCCTTGGCGAGCAGCGTGTCTCGGTTGAGGTGGGGGACCCCATTGTTGAAGGAAAGAGTCCCCGTGACGTACTGCACGATATCCGCGATTTCTCCCGGCGTGTACCCGAGCGTCTTGAGCGCACGCGGGACCGACTGGTTCACAATCTTGAAATACCCGCCGCCGGCGAGCTTCTTGAACTTCACGAGCGCGAAATCCGGCTCCACCCCCGTGGTATCGCAGTCCATCTGGAGGCCGATGGTGCCGGTGGGAGCAATGACCGTCACTTGCGCATTCCGGTACCCGTATTTCTCGCCGAGCTCGAGCGCTCGGTCCCATGCTCGGTGGGCGACTTTCCGCAAGCCCTCCGGGCAGAGCTCTTGGTCAATGGCCACGGGTTTCACCGAGAGTCCTTCGTACTTCTCCGGCGGCGCATCGTAGGCGGCGCGGCGATGGTTCCGGATCACCCGGAGCATCTGCTCGCGATTCTTTCCGTACTCGGGAAAGGGCTCAAGGATCGCCGCGAGCTCTGCGGACATCGCGTAGGATTCTCCCGTGAGAATGGCCGTGAGGGCTCCGGCAATCGCCCGGGCTTTCGGGCTGTCGTACGGAACGCCCCAGACCATGAGCAGCGTGCCGAGGTTGGCATACCCGAGCCCCAGCGTCCGGAAGTTGTATGTCCCGAGGGCGATGTCCTTGGAGGGCAACTGGGCCATGGCGACGGTGATCTCGAGAACGGCCGTCCAGAGACGGATGGTGTGCACGTATCCCTCCACGTCGAACGCACCGGTCTCGGAGTCCACGAACTTCATGAAGTTGATGGAGGCAAGGTTGCACGCCGTCTCATCGAGGAAGACGTACTCGGAGCAGGGGTTGGTCGCGTTGATGCGCCCGGAGGCCGGACAGGTATTCCACTCCTGGATGGTGGTGTCGTACTGGACGCCCGGATCAGCACTCTGCCACGCCGCCTCGGCGATATCCCGCCAGAGCCCCCGCGCCTTGATCGTCTTACTGATGTGGTCCGGATCCGTCCGCCAGCGGAGATGCCAATCCGCATCGTTCTCTACCGCCCGCAGGAATTCGTTCGTGACGCGGACAGTATTGTTGGAATTCTGCCCAGCAACGGTCTGGTAGGCCTCGCCATTGAAGTCACTCGAGTATCCGGCGGTAACCAGCGCCGCAACCTTCTTTTCCTCGTCGGCCTTCCACCAAATGAACTTCTCAATATCCGGGTGATCAATGTTGACAATGGCCATCTTCGCCGCACGCCGGGTGGTGCCGCCGCTCTTGACGGCGGCGGCGGCGCGATCGTAGATCCGAAGCCAGCTCATGAGGCCGGAGGCAGTCCCGCCTGCGGAGACGGGCTCCCCCTCTGCGCGGAGCGTGGAGAAGTTCGTCCCGGTCCCCGACCCATACTTGAAGATGCGCGCCTCGCGCTCGACGAGGTCCATGATGCCCCCGTCCCCCAGGATCGCGTCCTTCACCGATTGGATGAAACAGTTGTGGACAACGACTCCGTTCGCGAGGAACTTCCCACTCTCCGTCTGGATATCGTAGACCTCTTCCTCGCCGATCGGCTCGATGGAGACCACCTCCTCTTCGGAGATCGCAGCCTTCGCCTTACCAACGACCTCCGCGTTTAAGCGGCGCAACTTCGCCTGCTTCTCATGAGTGGGAAAACCGATCAACTCGGCGAACCGGCGGCGTTCCGAGTCGTACGCAATGATGACCTGATACGTACCGGCACGACCAGGCCGGTCGTCGCGTTCAAAGCTCACTCGAGAGTGGATACTCAACCCAAGAAGAAGTGTCTGGACGTCGTGCGCGAGGCGCTCGGAAACCGTGGTAAGACAGATATTGCCAGCCCGCCAGTTTCCTTGTCTCCGAATGCGCACGCACCCATCGGCTTGGAAGAGCCCCTGAAGGAACGCCGCCTGAACCTTTCGCGGGGCGGTAAAGATCACATCGGGGACCCCAACGTTTCGGCTCCCGCGCCCGAGCTCGTATAGATCAGAAAACGGGCGCGTGTGCGTAAAGTCATGGCGCACGATGCGGTAGAGAGGACTCACCTGCGGTTTCTCCGTCACCGTGTAGGCACCAAACACCTCACGGAAGAGCCGCGTCGCGTACCCAAACTCGTCGTTCGTGACGGTGGCGACACCGAAGTGCGTAATGCCGTCGTACGTCCCCGTGTAGCCGTCTCCAATGTGATACCCCGCCAGTGCTGCTTCGGCAGTCCGAACGGGGACGCGCGCCCGCACTCCCTCTGGAGCCCGTACAACCTGAACGCGACGGCCGAGGCACTCCCGGAGAGGAACCCAGGCACACTGGCCGCCTATTCGGCGGGGAGTCACGGACGCCCAAACAAGATGGTCATCCGTGAATTCGAGGTACTGACCATTCTTCAAAGTCGCGCGGAAGAGCTTCCGGACTCCATTGCTCTTCACCGCAAGAGTCCGCACCCATCGTTCCCCATCAAACACCCGAAGCCCCGTGCGGTTTTTCTCCACGATCTCGCCCAGGTTAAGGATGCCCTCCTCGGTGAAGAGTTTGGTATCCCAGCGCCCACAGGCGTGCGCCTGCGCGCGAGTATACGCATCCTCCGACTGCCGAAGTTCCCGCGTCTCCTGGTCCACGTACCAATGCCCTTGGGGAGGACCGCTGATGCCGTAGGCGAGCTTCAGTCCGGTGTTGAACCATTGCGGGGAATTCGGCGAGACGATCTGGTGCACCAACATGTACGTGACCTCGTCGAAAAACGCCTCGGCATCCTGTGGCGTCGCGAAATATCCGTACTGCTCTCCCCACCAGCGCCAGGCGAGGGCAAGCCGGTGGATGGCTTGTCGCGCAGACGTTTCGCCGCCGAGGACCGGCGAGTCGTCGGGATGGAGTTTCGGAGTCCCATCGGGGTGGTGCTGTGGAACCCCGGCGCGGCGGAAGTACTTGCTTACCATAACGTCGGTGGCCACCTGGCTCCAGGAACTGGGAACCTCGATGTCGCGGAGTTCGAAAATGACGTTCCCGGACTCATCGCGGATCCGTGAGACGCGTTTGTCCCACCGCACGGTCGTCAACGGGTCAACGCCGGGCGTCGTGAAACGTCGTGGAACAGTAAGACCTTTTCGGCGGGTTTCTGTTCGCTCTTTGGAAGGCAGAGAAACAGAAGTCGGCGCGGAGGGAGACTCGGTCGCTCGCGTCTCCGACCAAGAGACTGGTGGCGTCATGTTCGTTCTTCGCTCCAAGAATGAAGGAGGTTCCTACCAATTGTGGTATTCAGGGACAGCGTACCACAAGATGTAGGAAACGTCCAGCTCGTGCGGCTGGTCCTCCGATTCCGTTCTCGTCTGGAAGAACTAAGGAGGAGAAAACGGAAACGGCGGACCGGTAGTGGACGAATCAGAACTTCTGTCGACACCAGTATACGCCCTTCTTTAGAGAATCGGAACTCGCCATGTCAAGGGCCATTCCGTACACTAGCGTCGCAACAGTTCTCGTTGCCTCCGCCCCCATAGCTCAACGGACAGAGCAGCCCCGTCCTAAGGGGCAGATGCACGTTCGATTCGTGCTGGGGGCACCAGATGCATGACGTGATACCGTAGGATCGTGGATATTCGAGTGTTGCACGGATGGGACATCACGCCGGAGGAGACCGTTCGCCTCCAGGAACGGCTTTCAACATCGGTGGTCCAAGGACCACCGCTCGATGCGGAGAACGTTCAGCTTGTTGCCGGCGTTGATGTTTCTTCAGAAAAGGAACATCCGCTGCTGACCGCAGGGATCGTCGTCTGTCGCGCACATGACCCGACGGAGATTGTCGAAACCACCGCTGCGCAGCAGTCGACATCATTCCCATATATTCCCGGCCTCCTGGCCTTTCGAGAGCTTCCGGCGGTCGTGGGTGCCCTCCAGCAGCTCCAAAGTGAGCCGGACGCCTTCCTCGTTGATGGTCACGGGTGGGCCCACCCTCGCCGTTTCGGCATTGCCTGCCACCTGGGCCTCCTCCTGGACCGCCCAACCGTCGGGGTAGCCAAAAGTCTCCTCGTGGGGATCGAGGCCAACCCTGGGCCGAACATGGGGGATTTCGTTCCCTTACGCGATCGCGGAGAGGAAATCGGCCGTATTGTACGTACCAAAGAGCGAACACAATCGTTGTACATTTCTGTCGGTCACAAGATTGATCTGCCCTCGGCGGTCGCTCTGGTTCTGCGGTTGACCCACGGATACCGACTTCCGGAACCAAGCCGTCTGGCACACCTCCACGTCAACGCAGTCCGCAAAACCGGGCACGGCGGACTCGTCACGCCAGCGACACCGCACGTCGCCCAGCAGCGTTTGTGGTGAGGATCGAGTGAGATGCACGGTATGGCGCTCCCATGAGTCCGCTTCGCACAACCTACCGGTTCGAACGCACGCTGTGGAATCGCGGGTTCCGGCTGGTCGCCGGCGTCGATGAGGTGGGCATGGGGTGTTTGGCCGGACCGGTGGTGGCCGCGGCGGTCATCCTTCCAGTGGAAATCCGCATTGATTTCGTCCGCGACAGTAAAACCCTCACCGAACCTCAGCGTGTACGGCTCGCGGAACATATCCAGCGATCGGCCATCACGTGGGCGGTGGGTGATGCCAGCCCGCGCGAGATCGCAACCTTAAATCTCCACTGGGCCGCGGTAGAAGCGATGCGCCGTGCACTCGCCGCGCTTCGGCCACCGCCGGATGCCGTCTTGACCGACGCGTACCAGATCCCCGATCTTCCCTGGTACCACGAGGCGGTGATCAAGGGAGACCGGAAGGTCCGCTCGATCGCCGCCGCTTCGATTGTCGCGAAGGTCCACCGTGATGCGCTCATGACAGAACTGGACCAGCAATATCCGGGCTACGGCTTCGCGGGACACAAGGGTTACGGCACGCCAGCGCACCAGCGGGCGCTAAAGAAGCTCGGTCCCACGCCGATCCATCGGCCCTCCTTCAAACCCGTCCAGGCAGTGGTGAGTCGGCAGTGAGCAACCGGGGCGAAGCATCATCACGGCCTCCTGCCGGTCACCTTGGAGGCCCCCTTGACGCCTCCCGCTTCACGGGTACACTCTCTCCTGCCCTGCTCCCTCGACAACCCGCTAGTACCCAAGGCCTTGTCACTCCCAAAGCGCACCCCGGAATTGACCCTGGGACTTCGTGCACGTGCGCGTTGGCCAGGGAGGTGAAGCGCTCTCTTTGAAGGAGAGCGTGGCGCCTCCGGAGAAGGAGAGGGATCATTCACACGATCCCTCACTGGCCCGAAGCCGAACCAGGGGGACTCACCCCCTGGCCTCCCCATTGTTTGTTCGTTTGGGAAACGTCCCGAGAGCGGCCGAGAGGGGGAATATCCTCACGGAAGACCACCCCCGAGGTATTGCTCCCTTCTCCAGGAGAACGCCCATCGGAAAACCGCTCTCCAAAGGGAAAAACGGAATAGTCCCGAACTCCGTACAGAGGGGGAGGAGGTTGTGACCATCGAGCTTGATCGGCTCGGTTTCCCCGGTGTCCCGAACTCCGTACAGAGGGGGAGGAGGTTGTGACTTAGAGGAACTTGCGCGAATACTTCAGACCGTCCCGAACTCCGTACAGAGGGGGAGGAGGTTGTGACAGTGTCGATGAGCCTCTTCGGTGGGAGACCGTCCCGAACTCCGTACAGAGGGGGAGGAGGTTGTGACGCCTGCAATCCCTCTTCGTTTTTCAATCCCAGTCCCGAACTCCGTACAGAGGGGGAGGAGGTTGTGACTCTGTCGAAAGGCCGGGCGGATTCTTCTGCGTCCCGAACTCCGTACAGAGGGGGAGGAGGTTGTGACTGATGGTCGAACACCCCGTTGCCTGGCCGAGTCCCGAACTCCGTACAGAGGGGGAGGAGGTTGTGACTTCACACGAGAGGTGGTCGGCTGGTCCCTCCGTCCCGAACTCCGTACAGAGGGGGAGGAGGTTGTGACGACGAGCATCCATGCCGAGGTACTCACGGAGTATAGTCCCGAACTCCGTACAGAGGGGGAGGAGGTTGTGACGGCTGCAAGTTCAACAGGGTTTTGACAAGAGTCCCGAACTCCGTACAGAGGGGGAGGAGGTTGTGACGGGCTAATCCAACTCACCGAGGAGATTTCGGCCGTCCGAACCTCCATACAGACGGGGGGAGGAGGTGGTGACTCGAGGATGGGGAGCAATGGTTGTCCTTTCCGCGGCTTCCGAGACGGAAGCCGCTTTTTCTTATGGTCGGTGCGG